>DATEDA010000198.1:0-29705 GCA_035286595.1 Burkholderiales bacterium
CTCGACGAACCCGACGTGCGGGGTCGCGACCATGTTCGGTAGCGACACCAACGGGTGCTTGGGATCGAACACCGGCTCGTCCTCGAAAACGTCGACCGCCGCCCGCCCCGGCCGCCCCAGCTTCAAAGCGCGCTCCAGCGCGCCCGGCTCGACCAGCTCCGCACGGCTCGTGTTGACGAACAGCGCATCGGGCTTCATCGCCGCCAGATGCTCGAACTTGATGATCGCCCGCGTGGCGTCGATCAACCGCAGGTGCACGGAGACGATGTCGCATGCCGCGCAGAGACCGGACAGCGATTCCGCCGTCGCCAGCCCCGCCTCGCGCGCCCGCGCGAGCGTCGTCTCGCGACCCCACACCGTCACCGGCACGTCGAACGGCGCGGCATACCGCGCCACCCGCTGCGCGATCCGGCCGAAGCCGACCAAACCCAGCCGCCGCCCTGCCACCGCCCGCCCGAGACCACCCTGCCACAACCCCTGCCGCGTGCGGTCGATCTCCGTCCGAAGATCGCGCATGCCCATCAGGATCAGTGTCCACGTAAGCTCGGCGGTCGAGACCGGCGATCCGCCGCTGTCGCACACCGTGATCCCGCGGGCGCGGCACGCCTCGAGGTCGATGTGCGGACCGACTTTCCCGGTCTGCACCAGGAGCTTCAGCCGCGGCAGCCGCGCGATCAGGCTCGCGGTGAACCGCGTCCGCTCGCGGATCAGGACGATCGCCTCGAAGCCCGCGAGTTTCGCGGCGATCTTCGCCTCGTCGCGCTCCGCGTCGCTGAACACCTCGACCTCGTGCCCCTTGACCTTCGCGAAGCACTCCAGCGTCGGCACCGCCCGCTGGTAGTCGTTGAGGATCGCGACCTTCACTAGATCACGCGCTTCGATCGGAGGGCGGCGATATCGGCGTCCGCGTACCCGAGCTCGCGCAGGATCTCGTCGGTGTGCGCGCCCCGCTCCGGCGTCGCCGTGGCGAGCAAGGCCGGCGTCCGCGAGAGCTTCACCGGCTGGTTCACGATCCGGATCTCGCCGAGCTTCGGATGCTTCACCGGCGCCGCGGCGCCCAGATGCTTCACCTGCGGATCGGCGAACACCTGGTCGACGCGGTAGATCGGCCCGGTCGGCACGCCCGCCTCGTTGAGGACCGCGATCCACTCGGCGCTCGGACGCGTCGCGAACGCTTCGTTCAGCACGGCGTTCAGCGCCACCCGGTGCTTCGCCCGCTCCGGCTGGCTCTTGAACTCCGCGCGCTCGAGGAGCTCCGGCCGGCCGAGCGCGCCAACGAGCCGCGCCCACATCCCGTCGCCGGAAGCGCCGACATTGATGTACCCGTCCGCGGTCCGATACGCCGACGTCGGCATGCTCGTCGGATGATCGTTGCCGACCTGCTCCGGCACCTCCCCCTTCACGAGATAGCGCGCCGCCTGGAAATCCATCAGCCCGATCCCGGCATTCAACAGCGACGACTGCACCCACTGTCCCTCGCCGGAAGCCGCGCGCTCGAGCAGCGCCGTCATCACCCCGAGCGCGGCGTACAGCCCCGCCGCGACGTCCGCGATCGCCGCGCCGGTGCGCATCGGCCCTTCGCCCGGCTTCCCGGTCACCGACATCAACCCGCTCATCCCCTGCGCGATCTGGTCGAACCCAGGCCGCTCGCGATACGGCCCGTCCTGCCCGAATCCTGAAATGCTCGCGAGGATCACGCGGGGATTGATGCGCTTCAGCGTCTCGTAGTCGAACCCGAGCCGGTCCTTCACGTCGGGCCGGAAGTTCTCGACGACGACGTCGGCGGTGCGCACGAGCTCGTACAGGATCTCGCGGCCCTCCTCGGCCTTCAGGTTCAGCGTCATCGCCCGCTTGTTCCGGTGCAGGTTCTGGAAGTCCGGGCCGTCGCGCGGGCCGCCCATGTCGTCGTTCGGATCGACCCCCGGCGGCGACTCGACCTTGATGACGTCGGCGCCGAAGTCGGCGAACTGCCGCACGCACGTCGGCCCGGCGCGCACACGCGTCAGGTCCACGATGCGCAAACGCGCGAGCGCCGTCGAGGATTGGATCCGTGGCATCGGTAGCGAACGGGCCCGCGCGCGGGCGTAGTAAAGTGTGAGGCCGCTATGATAACCGCCCGCACCGGCCACGACCTCCAGGAAATCCGCGACGCCGTCGCGCGGCTCTGCACCGGGTTCGCGGGCGAATACTGGCGCGAGCACGACCGCGAGCGGCGCTACCCGACCGACTTCGTCCGCGCGCTCACCCAGGCGGGCTACCTCTCCTGCCTCATCCCCGAGCCGTACGGCGGCAGCGGCCTCGGCCTCACGGTGGCCTGTGCGATCCTCGAGGAGATCCAGGCGAGCGGCGCGAACGGCGCCGCGTGCCACGCGCAGATGTACATCATGGGCACGCTGCTCCGGCACGGCTCCGAAGCGCAGAAGCGCCGGTACCTGCCGAAGATCGCGACCGGCGAGCTGCGCCTCCAGGCGTTCGGGGTGACCGAGCCGACCGCGGGCACCGACACCTCCTCGATCCGGACGACCGCGGTGAAGCGCGGCGACAAGTACGTCGTCAACGGCCAGAAGGTCTGGACCTCGCGCGCCGAGCACTCCGACCTCATGCTGCTCCTCGCCCGGACCACGTCGCGCGAGGAGGTGGCGAAGAAGACCGACGGCATGTCGGTGTTCCTGGTCGAGATGCAGGCGGCGCTCGGCCGCGGGCTCGCGATCCGGCCGATCCGCACGATGATCAACCATGCGACCACCGAGGTCTTCTTCGACAATCTCGAGGTCCCCGCGGAGAATCTCGTCGGCGAGGAAGGCCGGGGCTTCCGGTACATCCTCGACGGGATGAACGCCGAGCGCATCCTCATCGGCGCCGAGTGCATCGGCGACGCGCGCTGGTTCATCGACAAGGCGACCCGCTACGCGAACGAGCGCAACGTGTTCGGCCGCCCGATCGGCCAGAACCAGGGCATCCAGTTCCCGATCGCGCGCGTATACATGGCAACCCGGGCGGCGGCGCTGATGGTGGAGCGCGCCGGGGCGCTGTATGAGAAGGGCGAGCCCTGCGGCGCGGAGGCCAACATGGCGAAGCAGCTCGCGGCGGAAGCGTCGTGGCAGGCCGCCGACATGTGCCTGCAGACGCACGGCGGGTTCGGCTTCGCCGAGGAGTACGACATCGAGCGCAAGTTCCGCGAGACCCGGCTCTACCAGGTCGCGCCGATCTCGACCAACCTCGTGCTGTCGTACATCGCGGAGCACGTGCTCGGGCTACCGCGGTCCTATTGAGGTCGTGTCAGGTCGGTGGTCCAGGGCCGACCAAGAGCGGATCGACGTAACGGAGGACGACGTGAAACGACGCAGCTTGCTGAAGGGACTCGCGGGTCTGCCCCTGATCGGCCTCTGGCGGGGGGCCGCTGCCGCCCCGCCGAAGGACGCGAAGGGCGTGGAGGAGCTGCAGCGGAACTGGAAGATGCTGCTCGCCGCAAACGCCACCGTGCCGCTCCCGACCGAGCCGCTCAAGCTCCCGGACGAGGAATGGCGGAAGCGCCTCGACTCCGCCCAGTACTACGTGCTGCGGAAGGAAGGGACCGAGCGCGCCGGCACGAGCCCCCTCAACGACGAGAAGCGCCCGGGCGTCTTCGTGTGCGCGGGATGCGGCCTTCCGCTCTTCACCTCGGAGATGAAGTACGAGAGCTATTCCGGCTGGCCGAGCTTCTTCACGACCATCCCCGGGGTCTTCGCCAACAAGCGCGACTTTCTGCTGATCCTCCCGCGCACCGAGTACCACTGCGTCCGCTGCGGCGGGCACCACGGCCACGTGTTCGACGACGGCCCGCCGCCGACCCGGCAGCGCTGGTGCAACAACGGCGTGGCGCTGCGGTTCATCCCCAAGACCGGCTCGGCCTGAGCCTGCCCCCGGCAGGGCATTCGGCGCGACGCTCCCGCTGGACGGTGCTCGACCCGGCATGGTGCAATGCAGCATCCCATCGCACCGCAAAAGGGCAGGAAGTGCCACTCGGTGTCCAACCGCCGACAGTCCCAACAAACCCGTCGCCGAGTCGATCCGACAGTTCGCGCCGCCTAGCCCGGATGAAGCAGTGTCAGAAGCCGCACGGATGAGCGACAACCGCTGAATCAGCGGCAAAAATTGGCCTGGTCGTCGACGAGCAGGCGCTCCCGGCCTGGTTCTTGCAAAACTCCGGTTGGGCGCCGACCAGGCTGCCCACTCGCTGGTCCCCTCGGTCGGTGTGGATGGATTGTTGTCTCTAAGAAGGAGACCGGTGAAATGAACGCTTGCTTCCGCCGCTGCTGTATCGCCCTGCTCGGGGGTCTCGCTCTCGCCCTCGGGTCCCTGTCCGCCGCTCAGACGATGGACGTCTCGGAGCCCGTCCTGCTCGTGGCCAAGCCCGAGCTCGGCGAGTTCTACAAATCCACGGTGCTGCTCGCCGTGCCGGCCCGGAACGGCCACCACATCGGCCTGATCATCAACCGGCCGACCCCGATGACGCTGTCGCGGCTCTTCCCCGACCACGCGCCGTCGAAGGCGGTGACCGACCCGGTGTTCCTCGGCGGGCCGAACCACGTGAACAGCATCTTCGCCGTCGTGCACCGCGACCAGAGCCCGGGCGGGCACTCGATCCCGCTGCTGAACGATCTCTTCCTCGCGGTGGACGTCGACGTCGTCGACTCGATCATCGAGAAGGAGCCGCAGCAGGCCCGCTTCTTCGCCGGCATCGTGGTGTGGGACGCCGGTGAGCTCGAGGCCGAGCTCAAGCGCGGCTTCTGGTACGCGCTCGAGCCCGACTCGGACCTCGTGCTGCGCAAGACCACGCAGGGGCTGTGGGAAGAGCTGTCCCGCCGCTCCGCGAACACGCTGTAAACCTCCCCCGAGGCGGCTCGCTAGACGGCGAGCCGCTTCGCCAGTTCCACGAAGAACCCGAGGCTCCTCGGGTTCGCCATCGCGCCGGGGCTGGCGACCTTCTCCAGCGGTGCGCCGAGCAGGAGCTTGCGCACCGGCAGCTCCAGCTTCTTCCCGGTCAGCGTCCGCGGCACCTCCTCGATCGCGTACACCTCGTCCGGGACGTGACGTGCGGAGGCGAGCGTCCGGATGCTCGCCTTCACCCGCGCCTTGAGCGCGTCGTCGAGGACGTCGCCCGGCCGCAGCACGACGAACAGGGCGAGGTGCGACGGCCGGCCGAGGTACTCGAGATCGACGACCAGGCTGTCGGTCACCTCGGGGCAGCCTTCGACCGCGCGGTAGATCTCGGCCGTGCCCATGCGGATGCCGTGGCGATTGATCGTGGTGTCGGAACGGCCGTAGATGACGCACGAGCCGCGATCCGTGATCCGGATCCAGTCGCCGTGGCGCCACTTCCCCGGATACATCTCGAAGTAGCTCTCGAGGTAGCGGCGTCCGCCCGGATCGTTCCAGAAGTAGAGCGGCATCGACGGCATCGGCTCGGTGACCACCAGCTCGCCGACCTCGCCGACGAGGGGGCGTCCGTGCTCGTCGAACGCCGCGACCGCGACGCCCAGGCAGCGGCCCTGGATCTCGCCCGCCCGCACGGGCGCGAGCGCGCAGCCCGCGACCAGCCCGGAGGCGATGTCGGTGCCGCCGCTGATCGACGCGACCCACAGGTCGCGCTTCACGTGCTCGTAGAGCCAGGCGAAGCCATCGACGGTCAGCGGTGAGCCGGTCACGCTGATCGCCTGCAGCGCCGAGAGGTCGGCCAGCCGGGCCGGCTCGACGCCGGCCTTCATCGACGCGGCGATCAGCGCGGCGCCGCAGCCAAAGTGCGCCGTGCGGGTCTCGCCGAGCAGGCGCCAGATGGTCCCCGCGTCCGGCGCGGCGGGGTTCCCGTCGAAGACCACGAGCGTGCAGCCGGCGAGGAGACCCTCCACGAGCAGGTTCCAGACGATCCAGCCGGTGCTCGAGACCCAGAAGTACCGGTCGCCGGGATGCACGTCCAGCTGCAGCAGCACCGTCTTGAGGTGCTCGAGGAGACAGCCGCCGTGCCCGTGCACGATCGCCTTCGGCAGGCCGGTCGTCCCCGAGGAGTAGACGACCCAGAGGGGGTGCTCGAACGGCACCTGCTCGAACGCGAGGCCGGCGGTCCGCGCGACGAGCTGCTCGAAGAGCACGGCGTTCGGCAGCCCTTCGGGCTTCGCCAGCGGGTCGAGGTACGGCAGGAACACCACCCGCTCCAGCGACGGCAGCGCGCCGACGATCTCCGCGACCACCGCACGGCGGTCGAATGCCTTGCCGCCGTAGCGGTACCCGTCGACGGCGAACAGGACCTTCGGCTCGATCTGCTTGAACCGGTCGACGACGGTCCCGGCGCCCATGTCGGGCGAGCAGCTCGACCAGACGGCCCCGAGGCTCGCGCAGGCGAGGAACCCGCTGATCGTCTCGGGGATGTTCGGCATGTACGAGGCGACGCGGTCGCCCGGACCCACGCCCATCTCCCGCAGTCCGGCGGCGATCGCGGCGACCTCGCGCTCGAGCGCCACCCAGCTGATCTCGGCCGGCGGCCGGCTCTCCGAGCGCACGATGAGCGCCGGCCGGTCGGGGGACGCGCAGCGGAACGCGTGCTCCGCGTAGTTGAGGCGTGCGCCTTCGAACCACTTCGCGCCCGGCATCTTCCGCGCGTCGAGCACGCGCGAGTACGGTGCGGAAGCGCGGATCTCGAAGAACTCCCAGAGGGACGCCCAGAAGTCCTCGAGGTGCTCGACCGACCAGCGCCACAGCGCGTTGTAGTCGTCGAAGCGCACCCCCTTGTGCTCCGCGAGCCAGCGCTGATACCGGGCGAGTCCGGTCGCCTCCCGCCGCTCGGGCGGCGGCTCCCACAGGACCGTGCCCTCCTCGATCGGTCGCGCCACCCTCGTCCTCCCCGATTCAGCGCTCGTAGACCTTCAGCACCGCGCCCGTGTCGAGCTCCGAGTGCCCGAGATGGACGAGCATCCGGTAAAGCGAGAGCGCCTCGCCCATCATGGGCGTCGGTGCCTTGAGCCCGGCGGCGAGCTCGTTGACCATCTCGAGATCCTTGAGGAGCTGGCGCGCGTAGCCCTGCGGGGCGAAGTCGCGCGCGACGATCCGCGGGTACAGCCGTTGCAGCAGCGCGCTGTCCGCATACCCGCCCGCGAGGCACTCAGGCAGGCGCGCGGCATCGATTCCGGCGGCCTCGGCGAGCACCACCGCCTCGGCCATCACCGCGTGGCCGCAGCCGACGATCAGCTGGTTCAGCATCTTGGCGACCATGCCGCTCCCGCTCGGTCCCATATGCGTAAAGCGGCCTGAGACGTCGGCCAAGAGCGGCCGCGTGCGCGCGATCTCGGCGGGCTCGCCGCCCGCCATCACGGTGAGCGCGCCTGCCGCCGCTGCCGGCGGGCCGCCCGACACCGGCGCGTCGATCCAGCCGGCGCCGGTCGTTTTTCGGAGCTTCGCCGCGAACGCCTTGCACTTGTCCACCTTGATCGTGGAAAAGTCGATCACGAGCTGCGGCGAGCGCACGGCCGAGGCGACGCCGCGCTCGCCGAACACCGCTTCCTCGACCGCATCCGTGGTGGGCAGGTTCAGCAGCACGAACTCCACGGCGGCGGCCGCGTCGGCCGGCGAACGCGCCGCCTCCGCGCCTGCCGCCCGCGCGGCCTCGGCCCGCTCGGCGACGATGTCGCAGGCTTTGACCGCATAGCCGAGCGAAAGCAGACGCTTTGCCATCGGCAGCCCCATGAGGCCCACGCCGACGTAGCCGATCCGGGGTTTCGCGGTCACGGGGTTCACTCCATCGCGTAGCTGCGGATCGCATTGTCGTGGAAAAGCCGGTGCCGGTCCGCCGGAGAGAAGTCGCCGACGATCTCGCGGAAACCGCCGAAGATCGTCGCCAAGCTCCCGCAGAGGCCGTCGACCGGGAAGTTGCTGGCGAACATGCACCGCGCGACGCCGAACAGCTCGATCGCGGTCAGCACGATCGCGCGATTGGCCTCCGCCGTCCAGGGGGACCCCGGCACGCCGAGGCCGGAGAGCTTCACCGCGGCGTTCGGACAGGTCGCGAGCGTCGCCATCGCACGTTTCCAGCCCGCGACACCATCGCGGCTGCGGTCGGCGGGAAGCCCGGCGTGGTTCAGGATGATCGGGGTCTCCGGGAAGTCGCGCGCGAGCACCGCCGCTTCGTGCAGATGCCACCACGGCGTCTGCAGATCGAACCGCAGGCCGTGGCGCGCGAGGCGCGCGAAGCCTGCGCGCCACTTCGGATCCGCCATGCCGCCCGGTGCGGCGTCGCCCGGCGACTGGTTGGCCCGCGGCTTGTGGCGGATGCCGCGCACGAACGGGAACTCGGCCTGCTGCTCGAGCACGTGCGCGACATCGTCGCGGTCGAGGCACGCCTGCGCCACGGCGACCGTCGGGAAACCGGTCTCGCGCCGCAGCCGGTCGACGAAGCGCATCTCGCCGATCGGGGCCCCCGGATCCCATCCGGTCTCGACGTAGACGGTCTTGACCACGCGGTGTCCGGCCGCGTCCGCGAGGTAGTCGGCCGGAAGGTAGGGGCGCCGGATCGCGCTGTAGTCGCCGTACCGGAAGGGCCGCATCGGCTCGTCGCAGAGCCACGGGTGGTAGTTCACCCGCGGATCCCAGAAATGCTGGTGCGCGTCGACGATCGGGAGCTCAGTGCTCAAAGCGATCCGGGGTGGCGGCGTGTAGTAATGCTCATCGTAACGCGGTAAGGTGAACATCTCACAGGCGTGACGGCAATGCCGGCCCGCGCGGGCTCCGAGGCGACCTTATCGTTCACGCTACGGGACGCACACTTCGGAGGAGGAATCGATGCGCGCTCGCCTGATCCTGTGGGTCTTCCTAGCGGTCGTCGGGTTTCAGACGGCAGCTCACGCTCAGGGCGGCGCCGTGGTCGTGAACGGCGTCGCCCTCGACAAACGGACCATCGCGGCGCTGCAGCGCGCCTACGGCGCAGTGCAGCCGGGCCGCTACTGGTACGACCCGGTGTCGGGACTGTACGGCGCCGAGCGCGGCCCGACGTCGGGCCAGATCGCGCCCGGGCTGCGCCTCGGCGGACCGCTCCGCGCGGACGCCTCGGGGCGCGGCACCGGCGTCTTCGTCAACGGCCGCGAACTGCACCCCGCCGAGGTGCTGCGGCTGCGGGCGCTGTTCGGCGTCGTGCTACCGGGACGCTACTGGATGAACGCAGCCGGCATCGGCGGCTTCGAGGGCGCCCCGGCCCACTTCAACCTCGCGGCGGCCGCGGCGCAGCGCGGCGGCGGTGGCGGTGGCGGTGGCGGGGGTGGCGGCTACAACCGCAGCGGCCCCGGCGGGCACCTCATGAGCGATGGCAACTGCTCCGGCTGGTTCGACCCGAAGAGCGGGGCGAGCGTGATGACCGGCAATTGCTGAGCGCGGTGCGCGGCGCTACTTCGTCGCCTCCAGCTCCTTGAACGCCTCGCGCGCGAGCCGGAACGACTCCACGCCAGCGGGCACCCCGCCGTAGACGGCAACCTGGAGCAGCACCTCGCTGATCTCGTCCTTCGTGCAGCCGTTGCGGATGGCCCCTTTGACGTGGGACTTGAGCTCGGTGTGCCGGTTGAGCACGGAGAGCATCGCGACGTTCAGGAGACTGCGGGTCTTCCGCGCCAGTCCGGGCCGGTTCCAGAGCCAGCCCCAGCAGTACTCGGTGACGAGCTCCTGGAGCGGCATGTTGAACGCGTCGGCCTCCTTCAGCTGCTTCTCGACGTACTCCGCGCCGACCACCTCCTTGCGGACCTTCAGGTGCTCGCCTCCGACGCGAGCCACTTCTACGCCAACATGGAGCAGGAACGGCCGTTCCCGATCGTCTACAACGTCGCCGACATGCTCGCCGGCCACAAGCGCGCCTACGCGCTCGCGAGCTCGCGGCAACACGTGATCCCGGGGCACGACCCGCTCGTGCTGCAGCGCTACCCGGCGCCGGTCCCCGAGTTGAAGGGTTTCATCGCGCGGCTGGACGTCGAGCCGAGCGCGGCCTGACGGCTAGCGCTCGCCGCGCTCGCGGCGCCGGTCGGGCACCGGCTCGAATGCGTTCCGGAACACGTGGTTCGCCACGCGGCGCCCCTGGGCGATGCCCTCGGTCTTGTCGAACACCCAGTGGATGCCGAGGTAGATCCGGCTCTGGCCGTTCTCCTCCTCGGCCTCGGAGAGCGACGCGAACCGGCGCGGCACGAGCGGACGCACCTGCCCATTGCTGTCCACGGTCTCGCCGTTCAGCTCGTCGGAGACGAAGGAGAACGCGATCCGGTCGGTGCCGTAGAAATTACGCAAGGTCTGGAACAGCGCGCCGCCGAACCCGGCATGCCCGGACGGGTACGCGGGAAACGGCGGCGTGAAGTTCGGCCCGCTGAGGTTGCTCGCGGGCGCCCCGAGCGGCGTGAAGGCCAGGTCGCTCGCGGTGGCGTCGTTGCCGTCGCCGGCCCCGGTCGGGCCGGTTTCCGGGTCCGCTTCGCGGACGCCGGTGACCGGTCGCCAGAACCGGTAATGGTACTTCGACTCCCAGATGGCGATTCCGGCGTCCGCCATCGCCACGTTCACGAGCGCGAGAAGGCGCGCGAGCTCCACGGCGTCGGCGCGCCGCGCCTCGGCGATCTGCACGGTGATCTGGTTGTAGAGCCGCGGCGGCGCGCACAGGCTCGGCGTGCCGTCGTACGCCCAGTAGATCCCGATGGTGCGCTGCTGCTCGGTCCGCACCGTGGGGGTGACGACGCCGTCGCCCCCCAGGCGCTTGGCCTCGTCGAACGCGATCCGGTACTCCCGGCTGCCCATCGCCGGCGGCGGCGGCACGCGGAACTGCTGTGCCGACCGCAGCACGAACGGTCTGACCCGGTCCCAGTGCGCGCCGAGCGCGAGCGGGATCCGGCTGATCGGGTCCTGGCGCCACTCGCCCGGCTTGTCCCCCGTGATGTAATCGATGCCGACGCGCGGCTCCGGATGCTGCGAGCCATCGCTCGCCCGGCGCGCGAGGATCGCGGCCGCCGCGCGCCGGCCGAGCGCGATCCCGTTCGCCTTGACGCGTGCCCCCCGGGCCCGGATCTCGCCGAGATCTTCCGCGAGCAATGCGTCCAGGGCGGCCTGCTGCGACGGGTACAGTGCCACCAGCGTGTCGTGGGCCGCCTGGGCGATGGCGGCGTCCATGGACGCGTCGTCGGGCGCGCGGGCGAGGCCCGTGTAGCTCCGGTATCCGCCGGCGATCGCATTGACGGCGTCGAAGATCGCGATGTGCACGATCGCCATCGCCCGGCTGGCACGCCCGGGCCCGATCTGTTCCCCGAAGACGCGGCTCTCCCCGGGGCCGACGGGGGTGTGGTCGAGCCCGCTCGCGTCGATCGCGATCTCGTTCCAGTGACGGATGCGGCTCGCGGTGTCGGACCCGCGGCGCGAGGCCTGGTGCTTCGGTCCATCGCGGACCCGCGGCGAGGCGTCGAAGCGCGGCCCCAGCGCTTCGCGGACGCCGCCCCGGAAGCCGTCCGCCCAGGCCGGGGCCGACAGCGCGAGGGCGAGCGCGGCGAGCGCTGCCGAATATGCCAACGTCATATGACGTCAGCATAGTCGCGGCTCCGGCCGCTGTCAATCGGCGCCGCGTGCGGGGCGCCCCCTAGCGCGCCGCCGCCGGCTTCTCCGGCACCCGCCGCGGGCCGAGCAGGATCTCAATGCGGCGGTTCCTGCGGCGCCCCTCCTCGCTGTCGTTCGGGGCGCGCGGCCGGTACTCCGAGAACCCCGCGGCGAACAGGAGCGTGGGCTCGAGCTTCGCCTCGTCCTGCAGGAACCGCGCGACGTTGGTGGCGCGGGCGGCGGACAGCTCCCAGTTGGTCGGATAGCGCTTCGCGAGCTGACCCGCGATCGGGACGTTGTCGGTATGCCCCTGCACCTCGATCTCGCGGCCCTCGACCTTCTTGAGGATCGCCCCCACCCGCCGCAGCACCTCGAGGCCGGCCGGCTTGATGACCGACTCGCCCGAGTCGAAGAGGATCTCGTCGACCATCTCGACGCGCAGCTGGTCGCGGACCCGCTCGACCTGGACCTGCTTGTCGGCGATCTCCTTCTTCAGCCCGTCGACGAGCTCGTCCTGCGTGGATCGCAGCGCTGCGAGCTCCTTCTCCTTCGCCTCGACCTGCTCCTTCAGCTCGCTGCTCGCCCGCTGGAGCTGGTCGCGGATGGCCTCGAGATCGCTCACCCGCCCCTTCAGCGCCGCAATCCCGCGACTCTGGTCGGCGGCCTGCCGCTGCGCCGCCTCGAGCGCTTCCTGTAACGGCTGATGCCGCCACACGTAGAACAACCCCGCTGCGACGACGAGGAGAGCCAGTAAAACTGCGAGCCACTTGGCCATGGGAACGCCCCCGGAGTTGCGTCAAAGCGCAATGATGCAACTCCCGACGTCCGATGGGAACCGGCGCGTCAGCCGGCGAAGCGCGGCTCGGGCAATCCCCGCACGCCCAGGCCGGTCACCTTGAACAGCGACCCGGCGCCGAACTGCGGTTTCGCCTCGACGGCGAAGTGATCGTGCACCGCCGGATGCTTGACCCGCGCCATCGAGGTCACGTAGAGCTCGTCGAGCCGGTCGCCGCCGAACATGACGCTGGTGATGTTCCGCACCGGCATCCCGATGCGTCGCTCGACGGCGCCGTCCGGCGCATACCGCACGAGCTCGCCGCTGATCAGCTGGGCGTTCCAGAGAAAGCCCTCCGCGTCGACCGTCGAGCCGTCGGCGACGCCGGCGTCGTCCTTGGTCGAGGCGAGCACGCGCTTGTTCGACACCGTGCCCGCGTCGATGTCGTAGTCGTACGCCCAGTACTCCTGCTGGAACGTGTCGGCGAGATAGAACGTGCGGTCGTCGGGGCTCCAGCACGGCCCGTTGGTGCAGATGATGCCGCGATCGACCAGCGTCACCTTGAGGTCCGGGTCGAGCCGCCACAGACCGCAGATCGCAAGCTCCTCCTTGTCGTCCATCCCGCCCGCGAAGAAGCGGCCGCGCCGATCGCACTTGCCGTCGTTCAGGCGCGTCCGCGGCTGGTCCGCGTCGACCCGCTCGATCAGGTCGAGCTTGCCGGAGCCGAAATCGAAGAAGTAGAAGCCGTCGTCGAGCGCGAGGACCGCGCCGCCGCGCTTCCGAAGCGCCATTGCGCCCACGTCTCGTCCGAGCGACCACTGATCGACCTTGCCGGTCCGCGGGTCCATGCGCCAGAGCGACGGCTTGCCGACCCGGCGGCCGGTGCCGTCGACCCAGTAGAGCCGGCCCTCCTCGACGTCCCAGACCGGGCCCTCGCCGAGGTGGTTCTCGCACTGCAGAACGCATTCGATCCGGTAGGTCATTTCGTCCCCCGCCTGAGCTCGCGCTGCAGCGCGCCCAGCGCGACCGAATGATGCCCGCTCCGCCAGACGAGGTGAGTTCGCGCCTTCGCGATGTCGGGCGGCAATGGATGGGTCGCCACGTCGTTCTCCGCATGGACGAGCCGGATTACCGCGCGCGGCACGATCGCCATGCCCGAGCCCGCCGCGACGCACGCGACGATCGCGTGGTACGAGCCGAACTCCATCACCCGGTCCGGCACGACGTTCGCTTTACCGAGCCACGCCTCGAGGCGCCGGCGGTACGAGCAGCCGGTGGCGAACGCGATGACGGTGCTCGGGCCGATGTCCTTCGCCGTCCGGATCCTCGGGAAGCTCTTCGGCGTGATCAGGACGAGCTCCTCGGTGAACACCGGCTGGGTCTCGAGCTCGTTGGCGGCGAACGGCTCCGCGACGAACGCCGCCTCGAGCTCGTAGTCGAGGACTCTCGCGACCAACGCGCCGGTCGTGCCGGTCGCGAGCTCGATGCGCACCTCCGGGTACGCGAGGTGATAGCGCGAGAGGA
Organism: Burkholderiales bacterium; assembly: GCA_035286595.1. Lineage (GTDB taxonomy): Bacteria > Pseudomonadota > Gammaproteobacteria > Burkholderiales > SG8-39 > DATEDA01. The sequence continues at coordinate 13,874 of DATEDA010000198.1, forward strand.
TCGGCGGCAGCCGCGTTCCGGCGGTGCTCTCGAGCGCCCCGATCCGGAGCGTCCCGCGCGGCATGCCGCTCCGCAGGGCCGCCTCCGCCTCGGAGGACAGGCGCAGGAGCTGGTCGGCATAGGCGAGGAGGCACTTGCCTTCCGCGGACAGGACGAGCTTGCGGTTCTGGCGCAGGAAGAGCTTCGTCCCGAGCCGCGCCTCGAGCTGCTTCACGCGCGTGGTCACGTTCGACTGCACGCGGTGGAGCTTCGCGGCCGCCTTGGTGATCCCGCCCTGCTCGGCCACGGTCTTGAAGATCTGCAGCGCCACCAGATCCATGATTCTCTAAACGAGAAGGAATTGTTCTTAATTATTCATTTTTCGGGAAGGAGTAGTCAACCTAGACTTGGGTAATGCGCGATCGGTCCGAGAGCCTCGCCAGCGCCCCCGACCGGGCCCGCTCGCCGGCCGCCGTCGCGGCGGCCGGGCTGGTGGCGCTCGCGGTCGCGATGGGCGTGGGGCGGTTCGCCTTCACCCCGATCCTGCCCATGATGCAGGAGGACGCGGGGCTGTCGGTCGCCGCGGGCGGGTGGCTCGCGTCGGCGAACTACACCGGTTACCTCGTGGGCGCGCTGTCCGCCATCGGGCTCCGGCTGCGGTCGGCGACGGCGATCCGCGGCGGGCTCGTCGCCATCGGGCTCGCCACGCTCGGGATGGGGCTGGACGGCGGGTTCGCGGTCTGGGCGGTTCTCCGCGCGCTGGCGGGGGTCGCGAGCGCCTGGGTGCTCGTCTCCGTCTCGGCTTGGTGTCTCGAGCGGCTCGCCGCGCTGCGTGCGCCCACGCTCAACGGAAGGGTATTCGCCGGCGTCGGAACCGGGATTGCCGCGGCGGGCGCGCTCTGTCTGGCGCTCATGCACGTCAGCGCGAGTTCGGCGCAGGCGTGGATCGCCCTCGGGATCCTGTCCCTCGCCTTCACGGCGGTGGTGTGGCCGGTCTTCGGCGATGGCGCCTCGTCCGGCGCGCCGGCGCGATCGGGCAGGAGCCGCCTGCGCTGGGACGGCGAATCGGTGCGCCTCGTCCTCTGCTACGGCGCGTTCGGCTTCGGCTACATCATCCCGGCGACCTTTCTTCCGGTGATGGCGAAGCAGGTCGTCCAGGATCCGGCGGTGTTTGGCTGGGCCTGGCCGGTGTTCGGAGCGGCGGCGGCACTGTCGACCCTCGCCGCCGCGGCGCTGCCGAGGTTCGTCGCCGGCCGCAGGCTCTGGAGCCTGAGCCAGTTCGTGATGGCGCTCGGCGTCGCACTGCCCGTCTTCTGGCCCGGGGTCGTCGGAATCATGCTCGCCGCCCTCCTCGTCGGCGGCACGTTCATGGTGATCACGATGGCCGGAATGCAGGAAGCCAGACAGGTCGCAGGCGAGCACGCGCGAGCGCTCATGGCGGCGATGACCTCGGCGTTCGCGCTCGGGCAGATCGCGGGCCCCCTCAGTGTGAGCCTGGTCGTCGGCGCCGATGGGGGCTTTTCCGAGGCGCTGCTCGTCGCGGCATCGCTGCTCGCCGCAAGCGCGTATGCCCTCGCCTACCGTCGTGCAAAGGCGCTCCCGATCTGACCTCAGAGCCGCTGCAGGTTATAGCGGAGCCCGACGCCGAGCAGCGCGAAGCCCAGCCCGAAGCAGGCAATCATCGGCGCGTAACCGAAGGCGGCGACGGCTCCGCCCATCAGCGCGGCGCCGACGGCCTGCCCGCCCGCCCAGAACATCGAGAACAGCGACAGACCGGTCGCGCGCGCCTGCGGCGCCATCTCCGTGGCCTTCATCTGCAGAGTGTTGTGCACCATATAGAACGCGAAGCCGAGCCCGATCGTGCAGATGGCGACCAGTGGCCAGACAGGCACCAGTACGACCGCAAGATAGAACGACCCGCCGAGCAGGCCTCCGGCGAGCACGCAGCCGCGCTGGCCGAGCCGCGCCAGCAGCCAGTGCGCAGTCGTCGTGTAGAGCAGGCCTCCCACGCCAAACCCGGCGAGCAACAGCCCGATGACCGTGAACGGGAGCTCGAACCGCGCCTTCAGCAGCGCCCCGAGCAACGCAAAGGCCCCGTAGAAGAACACCATCTCGAAGAACACGCTAATGAGCACCGCCCGCGCGCGCGGCAGCTTGAGGATCGCGAGGTGTCGCCGAGGCGAGAGCAGCGGGCCGCTCGTCCGGGTCCCCTCGCCCCATTGCTTGCGCGTCGCGCCGAACAGCACTGCGGCGACCACGCCGAACACGGCGCCGAGCAGCACGAAGGCCGCGCGCCAGTCGAAGAGATCGGTGAGCGTGCCGCCGATCAAGGGGCCGAGCCCCTGGCCGATGATGGTCCCCGAGATGAACCGTGCGAGCACCGGCTGCCGGCGCTCGACCGCGACACTGTCGGCGAGAAAGGCCATGCCGAGGGTCATCGTCCCCGAGGAGACGAGCCCGGTCGCGAAGCGCCAGGCGAGCAGGGAATTGAGGCTGTCGGCGAGCGCGCAGCCGAACGAGGCGACCGCCGAGAGCGCCATCAGGATCGTCAGGACCCGCAGCTTCCCGAAGCGGTCGCCGAGCGGGCCGAGGAAGTACTGCGCGCCCGCCTGGGCGAAGGCGAACGCCGAGATCACGGCAGCCGTCGCCGACACGCTCGTGCCGAAGTCGGTCGCCAGCACCGGCAGCATCGGCTCGACGACGCGCATCGCGATGCCGGCGTTCGCGGCCGCCACCGCGAGCAGGATGATCGTCGGGTTCACTCGGTCAGCCCGGCGACGGGGCCTCGCCGTGGACGGCGCGCCAGAGCTCCTCGAAGCGCTGGGCGAACCGTGTCCCCAGCGCGCCGTCTTCGTGCTTGAAGTAGACGTAGGCACGGGTCCACGGCTCCGCGGCGATCCGCTCGGCCCAGGCCCGCAGTTCCCGGTCGTCGTAATGCGCGCGCCGCAAACGAAGGTATCCGCATGCTGCGGTCGACACCAGCGGGGTCTCCCCTTCGTCGGTGTCGGCGATGCAGATCATCGCCCCGCGGGTGCGGAGCGCTGCATGGACCGCGTCGTCCTGCCACGACACATTGCGAAACTCGAACGCGACGGGCGGCTCCGGCGGCAGCAGCCGGAGAAAATCCTCGAGCCGTGGCAGATCCTTCTTCAGGAACGGCGGCAGCTGAAAGAGGAGCGGGCCGAGCTTCGCTCCTAGCGCAGCGGAACGCTGCAGGAACGCGCCCACGTCCGACTCGGCGTCGCGCAGGCGCTTCTCGTGCGTGATCCGGCGCGGCGCTTTCAGCGCGAACGCGAACCCGTCGGGGACCTCCGCCGACCAGCGCGACAGCATGGCCTCGGCCGGCATGCGGTAGAAGGTGTTGTTGATCTCCACCGTCCGGAAGTGCCGGCCGTAGAAGCGCAGCATCTCGCCCGCCGGAAGCTTCTCCGGGTAGAACGCGCCCTTCCATTCCTTGTACGAGTAGCCGCTCGTTCCCGCGAGCACTTGCATCCGCTTCGTCCCGGCGCCGTATTCCGCATGAAAGCATGAAATACGACCCGCGTAGGGTGGGCCCGCGGGTCGAAGCGCGCCGGCGGTCCGTTGCGGCGCGGCGCGCCCGCGAATACTATGGCGCTCTGACGCGCCAACATGCGAAGAGCAACGCTTTACAGCCGGGCCACCCCGTCGCGCCCGGGCGGTCGGCCAGCCCGCCGGGAGCCGCCCGCCGGCCCCGGCGAGACGCCTCCCGCCGCTGCGCGACCGCACGGCTCGCGGCTGCGGCGGTTCTTCGGCCGCTATCAGCGGCCCCTCCTCGTCGCTGCGGGCGGGCTCGCCGCGCTCGCCCTCGTGCTGCTGCACGCGAGCTACACGCCGGCGCCGCGACCCGTCACCCAGCAGGACATCGACGCGGCGGTGCTGCGCACGCTCGAAGCGAAGCCCCTGCCGTCCCGTGCGGCCAAGGCGGCCGAGATCATCCGGCCGTCCGTGGTGCGCGTGCGCGGGCTCGGGCCGTTCGAGGGCGACCACGAAGAAGTCGAGGTCGGCACCGGCTCCGGGGTGGTGATCGTCGACAAGGGGATCATTCTCACCAACCTCCACGTGGTCGTCGGCACGAAGCGGATCCGCGTGGTGTTCGCCGACGGGCTCGAGTCGGAAGCCGAGGTCGTCGGCGTGTTCGCGGAGCACGACCTGGCGGTGCTGCAGGCGAAGACGATCCCCGACGACCTGGTCGCGGCCACGATGCGCTCCACGCACGATCTCGCGCCCGGCGACGAGGTCGTCGCCGTGGGCTTTCCGTTCGGCATCGGCCCGTCGGTCTCGGCCGGGGTCGTGTCGGGCCTGCGGCGCGAGTTCCGTTCGCCGGAAGGCAAGCGCGTGCTGACGAACCTCATCCAGTTCGACGCGGCGGCCAACCCGGGGAGCTCCGGCGGGCCGCTCGTGACCGTCGAGGGCGAGGTGGTCGGAATCGTCACCGGCATCCTGAACCCGACCGAACAGCGGGTGTTCGTCGGCATCGGCTTCGCGGTTCCCATCGAGAACGCCGCGAGCGCCGTGGGCCTGCACCCGTTCTAGCGCGACCCCCGAGCCACACCCCACCGGAGACCCATGGACGCCAGAGAGAAAGGCCGCGGCGAGGTTTCGTCGCTGATGGAGCGCATCCTCTACGAGGTGAAGAAGATCGTCGTCGGCCAGGATCATTTCCTCGAGCGCGTGCTCGTGGCGATCCTCGCCCAGGGACACCTGCTCGTGGAGGGGGTCCCGGGGCTCGCCAAGACCCTGACCGTCAAGACGCTCGCCCGGACCATCCGCGGGACGTTCCGGCGGATCCAGTTCACCCCGGATCTCGTCCCGGCGGACCTGGTGGGCACCCGCATCTACAACCAGAAGACCGGCGACTTCGCCACCTCGCTCGGCCCGGTCTTCACCAATCTGCTGCTCGCCGACGAGATCAACCGGGCGCCGGCGAAGGTGCAGAGCGCGTTGCTCGAGGTGATGCAGGAGTACCAGGTCACGATCGCCGGCGAGACCCATCGGGTCCCCGAGCCGTTCCTGGTCATGGCCACCCAGAACCCCATCGAGACCGAGGGAACGTACCCGCTGCCCGAGGCGCAGGTGGACCGGTTCATGATGAAGGTGCTGGTCGGCTATCCGAGCGAGGAAGAGGAGTTCGTGATCGTCGAGCGGGTCACCGGGGCCGCGACTGCGGTGGCCGCCGTGGCCACGACCGAGCAGCTCGGCGCGCTCCAGCGGCAGTGCCGGAACGGCTACGTGGACCCGTCGCTCATCCAGTACGCGGTGCGGCTCGCCTCGGCGACCCGACATCCGGAGCGCTACGGCGTGGCGGAGCTGGCGAAGTACGTGTCGTTCGGCGCCAGTCCCCGCGCGTCCATCCATTTGATCGAGGCCGCGCGGGCGCTCGCCTTCCTGCGCGGCCGCGAGTACGTCCTGCCCGAGGACGTGACCGATCTCGCGCCCGACGTGCTCCGCCACCGGCTCGTGCTCACCTACGAGGCGCTCGCCGAAGCGTTGACCGCGGACGAGCTCGTCCAGCGCGTCATGCAGCGCGTCGCCGCGCCCGACAAGCCGCTCGAAACCCATGTCCGGGTCGCCGCCCAGTCCTGAGCGCATCCTGCGGCGGCTGGAGTGGACGGTGATCCGTCGCCTCGACGGGTTGCTGCACGGCGACTACCGGACGCTCTTCCGCGGCTTCGGGCTGGATCTCGCGGATCTCCGCGAGTACCAGTATCACGACGACGTCCGTCACATCGACTGGAACGTCACCGCGCGGCTCCAGACCCCCTACGTCAGGGAGTACCACGAGGATCGGGAGGTCACCGCGTGGTTCCTCCTCGACCTGAGCCCCTCGGTGGACTTCGGCTCCCGCACCCAGAAGCGGACCGTGTCGAACGAGTTCGTCACGGTCCTGGCGCGACTCCTGACCCGCCACGGCAACCGGGTCGGGGTGCTGTTCTACGGGAGCGGCGTGGATGCCGTGATCCCGCCACGGAGCGGCCGGCGCCACGTGCTCCACGTCCTGAACACGATGCTTTCCCGGCCCGAGCTCCCGCGCGCGGCCGCGACCAACCTGCGGGACTTTCTGCGGACCGCGTATCAGATGATGCGCCGGCGTTCGCTCGTGTTCATCGTCTCCGACTTCATCAGCACGCCCGGGTGGGCCGAGCCGCTCGCCCACCTCGCGCAGCGCCACGAGATCGTGGCGGTGCGGCTCTACGATCCGCTGGAGATGGAGCTGCCCGACCTGGGGCTCGTCGTCATCCAGGACGCCGAGACCGGCGAGCAGCTCTTCGTCGACACCCACGACCGGGGCTTTCGGAAGCGCTTCCAGCGCGAGGCCGCGCGGCGCGAGGCCGAGCTCCGGTCCGCCCTGCGGAACGCCGGCGTGGACGGTCTCGAGCTCGCCACCGACGACGACCTCGTCGATGCGATCCTCCGCTTCGCCGACTTGCGCAAGCGGCGGAGCCAGCTCGCGGCGGGCGGCAGCCTGCCGAAGCACCTGGAAGCGAAGCCGTGACGTTCCTGTGGCCTGAGGCGCTCTGGCTGCTCGCGGCCCTGCCGGTGCTCGTCGGCGCCTACGTCCTGCTGCTGCGACGGCGGAAGAACGCCGCGCTCAGGTACGCGAGCCTGAATCTGGTGAAGGACGCCCTGGGCGCGGGGAACCGACTCCGCCGTCACATCCCGCCGGTCCTGTTCCTGCTCGCGCTCGCGGCGATGATCCTGGCGGTCGCCCGTCCGGTCGGCTACGTGACCCTGCCGTCGCAGTACCGGACCATCATCCTCACAATGGACGTCTCCGGCAGCATGCGCGCCATGGACGTGGAGCCCAACCGGCTCGCCGCGGCGCAGGCGGCGGCGAAGGCGTTCGTCGCCGAGGTGCCGATGAACACGCGCATCGGCGTGGTGTCGTTCGCCGGCACGGCGTCGGTCGTGCAGGCGCCGACGCAGAGCCGCGAAGACGTGCTCTCGGCCATCGATCGCTTCCAGCTGCAACGCGGCACCGCGATCGGCAGCGGCATCATCGTCTCGCTGGCGACCATCTTTCCGGACGCCGGCATCGACGTGGGGTCGATGATCTACGGGCGCGACGCGCTGCGCGATTCCCGGCGCGGGATCCCGTCGGATCCGGCGGGGAAGGCCCAGAAGGCGTTCACGCCGGTGCCTCCCGGCTCCCACACGTCGGCCGTCATCATCCTGCTCACGGACGGCCAGCGCACGACCGGTCCCGACTCCCTCGAAGCCGCCAAGATGGCCGCCGATCGCGGCGTCCGGGTGTTCACCGTGGGGATCGGCACGACCAGCGGAGAGATCATCGGCTTCGAAGGCTGGTCGATGCGGGTGCGGCTCGACGAGCAGACGCTGAAGCAGATCGCGAACATGACCCTCGGCGAGTATTTCTACGCCGGCACCGCGACCGACCTCAAGAAGGTCTACCAGACGCTCAACGCCCGGGTCGTCATGGAGAAGAAGCAGACCGAGATCACCGCCCTCTTCGCCGCCGCGGCGGCGGCCACGGCGCTCCTCTCGGCTTTGCTCTCGCTCCTGTGGTTCAACCGGATCCTGTGAGACGGCCGCTGTCCAGGGGGGCCGCCGTGCGCTACCATTTGCGATTCCGCCGGCCGGGCGCGGAGCGCGCCCCGTCCCCAGGCGGTTGAGCAAGGAGGCTGCCATGGCTGTCCCCGACCCTCCGAATCTGCGGCTCGCTTTCGACGCCGGGGTGGAGCGCGCGGACACGGAGCCCGAACCCGATCCGTACCGCACGGCCGAGCACGAGCGTTCGCGCGCGGCGCTCGCGGTCATCAAGCAGGCCCTCCTCGAGTACCAGGAGAGCACGCACACGGCCGTCACCGACGAGACCCTGGCGCGCATCGCCCGCGAGGTGCGGAGCGGCCCGAGCCTCGACGCGGCCGAGGGCGAGCTCCTGCAGGAAACCGAAGCGCGCGTGCACGCCGAGGCGCGAGCCGTCCAAGCGGCACTGGAACGTGCGGCCGTAGAAGCGCGAGCCCGCGCCGCGGCGGAGGCGAGAGTCGAGGCCGACTGGCGCGCGCAGGCGCTCACCGAGTCGCTCGTGCGCGCGGAGCAGGCCGCCGTACAGGAAGCGGAGGAGCGCGCGCGGGCCCAGTCGCAGGCCCTCGAGGCGCTGCGCGTCCGCCAGGCGCTCGATGCCGCGACCCGGGCCGCGCATCAGGAACGAGCGAAGCTCGAGCAGGAGCTCGCGCGCATCCAGGAGGCCCGGAGCGAGGTCGAACAGCGCGCCGCCCACCAGGCCCGCGCGCGGGGCGAGGCGGAATCGATCGCCGCGCGCGAAGCCGAGGCGCGGCTCAAGGCCGAGCAGCTCGCGCGACAGGCGGCCGAGGCGCGGGCACGGGCCGAAGAGGACCGGGCCATCGCCGCACGGGCGCGCCAGGAGCTCGAGGAGCGCGCGACCGAAGCGGCGCGCGCGATAGCGCGCGCCGAAGCGGAAGCACGCGACCGGGCGCACCTGCGCGCCGAGGCGGAAGAGAGCGCCGCGCTCGCGGCCCGGCTGCGAGCCAAGGCCGAGGAGGAAGCGACCGCGCTCGCCGAGGCGCGCAAGACCCACGACGCCCTCGCGACCGTCGAGGCGGCGGGGCGCGCCGAGGCCGATGCGAAGGCGCTCGAGGCGGCCCGGACGCGCAGCGCGACCGAAGCGGACGCGCGCCGCGCCGCCGAAGCGCGCGTGGAGGCGGAAGTGGGCCTCCGCGCCGCGGCCGAGGCCCGGGCCCGGGCGGAAACGACCGCGGCCGCCCGAGCCCAGGCGCTGGCGGCAGTCGAAGCGCGCAGGGCGGCCGAGGAGACCGCACGCGCCGAGGCGGATGCCGCGGCGGCACAGGCGGCCGAGGAAGCCGCGCGCGCCGCGGCCGATGCGGCTGCTCGAGCCAAGGAGCGGGCGGCAGCCGAAGCGCGCAGGACGACCGAGGAAGCCGCGCGCGCCGCGGCCGAAGCCGCGGCCGCGCAGGCGGCCGAAGCGCGTCGGCGCGCTGAAAGCGAGCTCAAGGACGCCGCGCTCGCCAAAGCCGAGGCCGAGCGGCGCGCGACCGAAGAGACGGACGCGCACGTGATGACGATCACCCGGGCGGCGGCGGAGGCGCGGCGGCGCGCCGAGACCGAGGCGCAGGCGAGAGAGGCCGCCGGCGCGCGGTTGCGCGCCGAGGAGGCGCTGCGACACGCCACCGCGGAGAGCATCGAGGCCGAGCGCCGTGCGCTCGACGAGCTGGCTGCAAAGGCCAACGCGCTCGCGCAGCTCATCCAGGCCCGGCGCGCCCGGGCCGAGCTCGATGCGCGGGCCCGGGCCGCGGCCGAGACGAGGACCCAGGCGGAACAGGCGCTGCAGGCGGAACTGGCGAGCGCGATCGGCGCAGAGCACCGAGCTGCCGAAGCGGCGCAGGCGAGGCTCGCGGCCGTCACGGAAGCCATCCGGCTCCGGCGCGAGCGCACCGAGCTCGAGGCGCGCGTGTGCAGAGCGGCCGAGATCCGGGCGCGAGTCGAGGCGTCCGCTGCGCACGCGGCGCGCGCACGGGCCGAGGCCGAGGAGCTGGAGACCCTGCGCGCGCTCGCGCGAGTGCGCTCCAGCCTGGGGCCGCCGCGCCGCTGACCGTCCGCCTGTCCAGGGGGCGGCGCCTGCCGACGCCGCTCACGGACGCGAGCATCTCGCTCGTCGCCCTAGCCCGATCGACGCCATGAGCCATCTTCAGGAAAGACTCCGCGCGCTCTCGCCCGCGGTCCTCACGGGCCTGCGACGCGGGATCGAGAAGGAGAGCCTGCGCGTGCGGCCGGACGGGGCACTCGCCACCACGCCCCACCCTCCGGCGCTCGGCTCGGCGCTCACCCACCCGCACATCACCACCGACTTCAGCGAAGCCCAGCTCGAGCTCATCACGGGCGTGCACACCGACGTCGACGCCTGCCTCGCCGAGCTGAAGCACGTTCACCAGTTCGTCTACCGCCACATCGACGACGAAGTGCTGTGGTGCGCGAGCATGCCCTGCACCCTGCCCCACGAGCGCGCCATCCCGATCGCCCGCTACGGCACCTCCAACGTCGCCCGCGCGAAGACGGTGTACCGCCTCGGGCTCTCGTACCGCTACGGCCGGCGGATGCAGACGATCTCGGGCCTCCACTACAACTTCTCCCTGCCCGAGACGGCCTGGCCGCTGCCCGGGATCGGCGGTCCGAACGAGGCGTACTTCGGGCTCATACGCAACTTCCGCCGGCACGCCTGGCTGCTGCTCTACCTCTTCGGTGCATCGCCGACGGTGTGCGCGAGCTTCGTCCAGGGGCGTGCGCACGGGCTGCGCGAGCTCGCGCCGGGCACGCTGTACCTGCCCCACGCGACCTCGCTGCGGATGGGGCGCCTCGGCTATCTCAGCGAGGCGCAGGACTCGCTCGCCGTCAGCTACAACGACCTCGAAAGCTACACCGCCTCCCTCTACGACGCGCTCACGAAGCCCTATCCGCCGTACGAGGCCATCGGCATCCGCGACGGCGACGACTATCGCCAGCTCGCGTCGAGCCTCCTGCAGATCGAGAACGAGTTCTACAGCGCGATCCGCCCGAAGCGCGTCATCCGCCCGGGCGAGCGGCCGCTGCACGCCCTGCGCGAGCGCGGTGTGCAGTACGTCGAGGTCCGCGCCATGGACCTGGATCCGTTCGCCGCCATCGGCATCGCCGCGGAAACGGCGCGGTTCCTCGACGTCTTCCTCCTGCACTGCCTGCTCGCCGACAGCCCGCCCGATACGCCGCGGGAGATCGAGGCCGTCGGACGCAACAAGCAGCTCGTTGCCGCGCGCGGGCGCGAGCCGGGGCTACGCCTGGATCGGAACGGCCAGCTGGTCGAGCTCCGCGAATGGGCCGGGCAGGTGCTCGCCGAGTGCCGGCCGATCGCGGCGGCGCTCGACACGGCTCTCGAGCCGGCGCGCGGCGGCAGTGCCCATGGCGAGGCGCTCGCCGCCGCCGTCGGCGCCCTGGAGGATCCCGCGTCCCTACCCTCCGCGCGCGTCCTCGGCGAGATGCAGCAGCGCTACGAGGGGTCGTACTTCCGCTTCGCGCTCGCGTACTCGCTTCGGCATCGCAGCGCCCTGCAAGGCGAGCCCTTTCCGGCGAGCATGGAGACCCGCTTTGCGCGCATGGCGGAGGAGTCGATCGAGAAGCAGCGGAAGATCGAGGCGGCGGACAAAGTGCCGTTCGAAAAATACCGGCAGCAGTATCTCTCGCATGAATCCTTGAAGGCCGGGTGACCGGCGCTCCGCCGGATCAGAAAAATCCGGCCTTCTGCGCGCCTTCGACCGCGGTCTTGACGAGCTCGCTGACCTGGGTCTCGAGAGGTTGCCAGGAGCTCGTCGTCACCTTGCTCGTCCACATCAACTGCCCGGTAGCGACATCGGTCAGGACCACGTTCGCCGCGTACCCGGTATCGACCTGCCCGCCGCCGCCGCCGAACGGAAACGAGATGCCCACGCCGCCTCCGACCCCGCCGCCCGAGACGCCCCCGACGCCGACGCCGAAGGTCGGACCGGCACCCACGACTACCGCTTCGGGACCGATGGTCGAGCCGAATACCGCCGTCGCACCCGCGCCGCGTGCCGCGGCGAGGGTCTTGTCGCTGGGGCCGGCCGCGACGTCTTCGGGGGGCATGATGGGCGTGGCACCGGATGCCGCGACCTGCGCAACGAGCTTGTCCTGGCAGATCCGCCTGACCACGGGCTCGTTGGCGTTGCAGACGACGAGCACCTTCGCGCCGCGCAAAGAGCGGCCCTGGAATTGAGGATCGGACCATTGCGCGTCGAGCCTGGTCGAGGCGCAGCCGGCAATGACGAGCGCGCTCGCTGCGAACAGCGCAGCCGCGGCGAGCCCGCAGGTATCGAGAACGTTCGGATGAGTCATCGTCTCAATCCCCGGAACCGCGCCTCCCTTACAGCATTGGGCCCGGCTGCCCCAGTGCATGCTCGGCGAGCTGGCGGACGACCCAATCGTACGCCTCGTCCACCGAGTCGGTGCGATGGACGAGATCGACATCGGCGGCGGAGATCGTGCCGTGACGCACCAGCGCGTCGAAATCGACGATCTGCCGCCAGTACTCGGTGCCGAAGAGCACGATCGGCATCGGCTTGGTCATCTTGTGCGTCTGCACCAGCGTCAGCAGCTCGAAGAGCTCGTCGAGCGTGCCGAAGCCGCCGGGGAACACGATCACCGCCTTCGCGAGATAGGTGAACCAGAACTTGCGCATGAAGAAGTAGTGGAAGTGGAAGGCGAGCTCGCGCGTGACGTAGCGGTTGTCGAAATCCTCGACCGGGATGGAGATGGTGAGGCCGACGTTCATGCCGCGTGCCTCGGCGGCGCCGCGGTTGGCCGCTTCCATGATGCCGCCGCCGCCACCGGTGCACACGACGAAGCGCCGCTCCCCCTGCGGATCGAGGTCCTTCGACCATTGCGTGAGCCGGTAGGCGAGCACGCGCGCCGCCTCGTAGTAGGCCGACATGCGCAGCTCCATGCGCGCGCGCTCGGGATCGCCCTCGCCCGCCTCCGCCTTGCGCAGCGCCGCCTCGGCCTGCTCACGCGACTGGGTGCGCGCCGAGCCCATGAACACGATCGTGTCGTCGACGCGCAGGCGCTCGAACCGGGCCTTCGGCTCGAGATACTCGGCGAGGATGCGCAGCGCGCGCGCCTCCTTGCTGTTGAGGAACGCCCGGTTGCGATAGGCCCTTGGGGCGCGCCGCGGCCGTTCAGCCATCGAGGTGGTCCTTTGGCGTCGGATCGTACCCGGGAACTCGTCTCCTTGAGGCTGGAGCGCAAGCGAGCCGCACAACCATCCGACTGCGCGGACTAAATCTTGTGCCCGCCGATCATCAGTCGCTTGAATACCGAGTAGTGTAGAGTGCAGCGCTTGCGGTTCCCTAGACCGATAAACGAAACGTCACAGCGGCAGCCAGGCTGGTGATGGCCGCGTGACGCCAGGTCGCACATGGCATAACCGCCCGACACCACCCATTCGCCGTCCTCAGGCGCCCCCTCGGCGGCAAAGATCTTGCTGTCCGAAACGTCAAGTCTCACCGCTTTGAGGAGCTTCATCTTCAGGTTGTTCGTTCAGCGTCGGTGAAGATGATTCGCGACGACCGAGACGTGTCTTCAGCATACGGTTCTCGGCCTCAAGGCATTTGACGAACGCTTCCTGCTGCGGGGCTAGCCACGCAGCGGGCACGACGATTAGAGGCTGCTGCAGCGGCCCCGAGATCGCACCGCGAAGCCGCTCCCTTGCGCACCAGTCATCGCCGGTCCGGCGCCGGATGGATATTGTCGACCCAATGCACCTCTTCGGGCTGTTCGACCACCGGGATATCGAGGTTGACAACCACGGGCTCCTGACCGCTCCGGACGAGCACACATGACAACGGCTCGTCGTCGCTCGCATTGATCTCTTGGTGCGGTGCGAACGGCGGCACGTAGATGAAGTCGCCCGGCCCCGCCTCGGCGACGAATTCGAGCCGGTCGCCCCAGCGCATCCGCGCTCGCCCACTGACGACGTAGATCACGCTCTCGACCGGGCCGTGATGATGGGCTCCAGTCTTGGCCTTCGGATGGATCACGACCGTTCCAGCCCAGAGTTTCTCCGCGCCGGCGCGCGCGTGGGTGATCGCCGCGGCGCGGTTCATGCCGGGCGTTTGCGGCGTGTTGATGTCGAGCTCGCTGCTGCGAACCACGCGTACGCCCTGGTAGCGCCATTTAGATTCGACTGGGCTCTCCAATTTGACCTCCGTGGATTTCAAGCGCGCGCGTGCCCGATTTCGCGGGGGCGCTACGGCGATTCTAAGCTAGTGCGGGGGCCATCGGTCTGCGTGACCGACCCCGATTCCTTTCTAGCGCGAGCTGATAGGATAAGCAACTGGCCGTCGAGACCGCCCCCGCAATGCGCGCCGAAGCGGCGGTGGGGATGGACGGAACGCGGTCAGCCGCTCGATGGCGACCAGGAACGGGCCGACGCGACCCGCGTCGCAGGCGCGGCGCCGGCGCGCCCGCGCGGCTCGAGCACCGCGTGGATCGCCGCGACGAGGCGATCCGCATCGATCGGCTTGGCGACGAGATCCCGGAAACCCGCGGCCGCGAGCCGCGGCCGGTCGACCTGCGTGAAGGCCGTCACCGCGATGGCGGGAATGGAACCCTCCGGCCCGATACCGGAATCGGCTTCGATCGACCGAACCCGCGCGAGGACTGCGAAGCCGTCCTCTCCGGGCATGGCGAGATCGAGCAGCAGGATGTCGGGCAGCGCGGCTGCAGCCGTCCCTTCCAGGCGCGCGGCGAGCTCGCGGCCGGATGCGAACATCTCGACCGTCGCGCCAGTCTGCCGCAGCGCGAAGCCGACGATCTCGCGCGCATCGGCATCGTCGTCAACGACATAGATGCTCAAATCGTTCAGTCCCGCGGACGTCAGACGCGCGTCGCTTGCGGACGCAGGTGCGCGCACCGCCCAGGCGCCCGTCGCGGGTGCGGGTAGCTCCACGGTGAACGTCGCGCCTTGGCCCGCACCCCGGCTCTCCGCCCGGACCGCGCCGCCGTGCAGCTCGACGAGGTGGCGGACGAGTGCCAAGCCGATGCCAAGCCCGCCTGCGCGGCGCGTCGTCGACGTGTCGGCCTGAGAGAAGCGGTCGAAGACGTGCGGGAGGAAGTTGGGCGCGATGCCGACGCCGTTGTCGCCGACCGCGAGCCGGACCCGGTCGCCGGCGAGCCGCACCGAGGTCTCGACGACGCCGTGCTCGGGCGTGAACTTCACCGCGTTCGACAGGAGGTTCGTCACGACCTGCTGCAGCCGCCCGGCGTCGCCGTCGACGGTGACGACGGGGTGGTCGAAGGCCGCGTCCAGCGCGATGCGCTTGGCGGTCGCCGCCGGGCGCACGACCTCGAGCGCGGCGTACACGACGTCCACCAGGTTGAGCGGTTGCCGCTCGAGCGTGAGCTTGCCGCTGATGAGGCGCGACGTATCGAGGAGATCGTCGATGAGCCGCGCCTGATGGTCGACGTTGCGCTTGATCGCCTTGGTGGCGCGGTCGATGAGGCCCGCGTCGAGCGGTCGGGTGTTCGCGAGAAGATGCCCCCAGCCGCGCAACGCGTTGAGCGGCGAGCGCAGCTCGTGCGACACGATCGCGAGAAACTCGTCCTTGGCCCGGTTCGCGCGCTCGGCTTCCGCGCGGAGCCGCTGCTCCGTTGCGACCAGGGCTTCCAGCTCGCGCTCGGCCCGCTTGCGCTCGGTGATGTCCGTGGCGACCCCGATCAGGCCGACGGTACACCCGTTCTCGTCCCGGAGCGGTGACTTCGTCGTGAGGTAGATGCGCGGCCCGCCGCTCCCGGAGAACACCTCCTCCACGACACTTGATTTCCCCGACTCGACGACGAGCCGGTCGCTCTCGGCCACGCGCCGCGCCGCTTCGGGATCCGCGACGAGCTCGAGCGCGCTCCGGCCCATCACCTCGCGCTCTTCCTTGCCCATCGCCTTGAGCCACGCAGGGTTCACGGTGAGGATCCGGTCCTCGAGATCCTTCGCCCAGATCAGGTCCGGCGTGCTGGCGGTGATCGTGCCGAGCAGCGCGGTGCGCTCGCGCACGGTCGCCGTCGCGCGCTCGAGCGCGGCGGTCCGCTCGATCACCCGTCGGTCGAGCTCCGCGTACGCCTCGCGCGCCTCCTCCTCGGCGCGCCTGCGACGCAGGTCCATCTGGTCGAGCGCGTCCGCGATCCACAGCGTCAGCGCAGCGAGCACCGCGATCATGAGCAGCGTGAGCAGGCCCGCGCCGAGCGGCTCGTCCAGCAAGCCGTAGCGCTCGCCGAGCATGCGCGCCCACCCGGCGGCGAG
>DATEDA010000199.1:0-2418 GCA_035286595.1 Burkholderiales bacterium
GCCGATGGAGCTGGTGCAGTTCGCCCAGTCGCTCACGCCGAAGGACACGCTCGGCGCGCGCGACATCCTGCCGATGATGTCCACCATCAAGGACATGGTCCGCACGCCCGAGCGCGACCACCTCAAGGACACGCTCGAAGCCGTCCAGCTCCTCCAGCGCGCGGTCAAGAGCATGTCCGACGAGCCGCGCGGGGGCTGGCGCGACTTCGCCGAGGGGATCCTGCCGAAGGGGATCGACTCGGTGACCGAGATGATCCAGGCCATTCGGCAGAAGGAGACGCAGGGGGCGGTGATGGGCGGTCCGCCGCAGCAGCAGCCGGCGCAGCAGCAGCAGGCGTTCCCGCCTGGGTTCGAGGAGCACACGACGGCGATCAACAGGGCGACGACCGGCTCGCAGGCGATCGAGGCGTGCCTCGGCGCATTCTTCTTCCTCGGCCAGCACCTGCCGCAGTTCCGGCCGTCGCTGGAAACGCTCATCCACCACGTCCGCGGCGGTGACCGCGAGCAGGCGCTCAATTTCCTCGAAAAGTTCCTGGAGGGCCTGGGCGAGCAGGGCCTGGTGACCCAGCAGGGCGCGGACCGCGCGATGAAGGCGTTCGAGGACCACTGGGACGACGTCGTCGCGCACGTCATGGGCGGCCCGTCGCCGGCGGGCGCCGGCAACGCGAAGCCCAAGATCGTGATCGCGCCGGAGCCGCCGCCTGAGCACAAGCTCAAGTCGCCGCCGACCGTGCAGTAGTTGCGCGCGCCGGTCGGCGCGGTGTACAACTTCTGACGTGCGGCCCCCCGCTTTCGACGCGACGCGGATCGCCCCAGGGCTCTACCAGGGTTCCGCGCCGCCCGAGGGGTCCGCCGTGTCCGCGGCCGGCTTCCAGGTGCTGGTGCTCTGCGCCCAGGAGCATCAGCCGTCCGGTAGCCGGTTC
Source organism: Burkholderiales bacterium (assembly GCA_035286595.1). Lineage (GTDB taxonomy): Bacteria > Pseudomonadota > Gammaproteobacteria > Burkholderiales > SG8-39 > DATEDA01. The sequence goes on from DATEDA010000199.1 coordinate 924, forward strand.
CCCGGCGTCCACGTCGTCCATGCGCCGTTCGACGACTGGGAGCCGTCCAGCAGCGAGTGGCGGATCGCGCGCCGCGCCGGCACGGTCGTCGCCCAGGCGCTGCGCGGCGGCCAGCGCGTGCTGGTCACCTGCGCGATGGGCCGCAACCGGTCGGGGCTGGTCGTCGCGCTCGCGCTGATCGAGTCGACCGGTGCCGCGCCCGAGCTGGTGATCGGCAAGATCGCGCGGCTCCGGGAGGGCGCGCTCTCGAACCCGCACTTCGTACGCGCGCTGCGCAAGCTCGGCCGGGCAGGCTCCGAGGAGTACGCGTGAACCTCGACTACTTCTTCGCGGCGCTCGCGTTCTGGTCGGGCGGGCGGGCGCTCTCGCGCGCGATGAACGGGACCGGCCGTAGTCGGCGGCTCGGCGACGCGGACGATCGGAGCGGCGGCGGCTACCAGAGCCGGATGTACGACGTCAAGAACATCGACGAGCGCGTCAGCCACATCGTCGGCCTGGTCCAGCGCGGCCGGACCGACCCGAAGGTCGTGATGCTCGCGCGCCGCGTGGTCTCGCAGAAGTGCGGCGACGACTGGTGCATCCCCGAGCGCGACTACTCCGGCGAGGTCCGCGCGATCTTCGCCGAGGTCCGCAAGCGCGTGCGCTACGTGCGCGACGCGTGGGGCGTCGATCAGTTCACCGGCGCGCGCCGCTCGCTCTACGAGTCGCACGGCGGCGATTGCGACGACTATGTGGTCACGCTCGGCTCGATGCTCCAGGCGATCGGTTACCCCGTGAAGCTGCGCGTCATCCAGACGGTCGGCTCGCCGGACTGGTCGCACATCTACCTCGTCGTCGGCCTGCCGCCCGAGCAGCCGTCGAAGTGGGCGTCGCTCGACGCGTCGGTCAACGAGCCGCCGGGCTGGGAGGCTCCCGCGTCCCAGATCCGCAAGAAGCGGGACTACTGGGTGCCGTGATGGCGAGCAGGAGCGAGTTGAGCGCAAAACTGCAGGACGTCTGGCACTACCTCGCGATCATTGCCAGGCCTCGCGACTCGGCATTCGAGGGAGAGCGGGAGTACGATTCGCTGCGCGGCCGGCTGGATGCCTTCGACATGGCGGCAAAGGGGTGGGCCCAGGCGAGATCCATTTATCGCACGATGTCTGAGGGGATGGCCGAGGACGAGGATTTCCCTCTGCCTGCTTTCTGGGATGAACGCGAACCGTCCTCGGAAAAAGAACTGGTGCGATTCGCGGAAGTTGCTCTTCGCCTGCTGGACAAGATCGGCTCGCGCATTGGGTTGGATGTGCCCCGAGACAGGTGGCTGTGAGATGCGCCAAGAGACGTTCATGCGCGAGGTCTACCCGGTTCTCCGCCACGCCGACATCAAGCGGTGGCGCGTGCCCGACGACGAGGGCACGAGCGAGATGATCTGGTACGGCCCTGGAGGGCAGGACGGCGAGCATGCTACCCGGATCGGGTGGGGCAGCTCTGGCTACGACGTCTCCGAGTACAC
>DATEDA010000200.1:0-37369 GCA_035286595.1 Burkholderiales bacterium
GCCGACGTGCGCAGCACGAGCACACACACCCCGCGCTCGGTGCGACGGAAGACGACTGCGCCTGCCGCGCGGGTCGGGGTCGCGCCCGCGGCTGCCCGCTCCCTACCCGACGTGCTGGCGCAGGAACGCGAGCGTCCGCTCGCGCGCGAGCTTCGCGCTCGCGGCGTGGTACGACCCGCGTTGATCGCAGTTGAACCCGTGGCCGGCCGGGTAGACGTGGACGGTCTGCCCGGGCTGGGCCTTGCGGATCTTCTCGACGTCGGTCATCGGGATCTGCTGGTCGGTCTCGCCGAAGTGGAACATGACCGGGCAGCGCGGCCGCTCGGTCGCGATTTCGGCGATTCCGCCACCGTAGTGGGGCGAGGAGCAAGCGAGCCCGTCGAGCCGCGTCGCCGACGCCCAGACGACGGTGCCGCCCCAGCAATACCCGACGATCCCGACCTTGCCCGCCGGCGCGGCGGCCTTGATCGCGGCCGCGACGTCCTTCAGGGCGTCGTCGAGCGAGACCTTTGCGCGGACGGCGCGCCCGCGCTCGATGTCCGGCGGCGAGTAGCCCACGTCGAACCCGCGCTCGACACGGTCGAACAACGCGGGCGCGATCGCCAGGTACCCGTCCGCGGCGTAGCCGTCGGCCACGCTGCGTATGTGGCTGTTGACGCCGAAGATCTCCTGGATGACGACGAGGCCGCCCCGCGGCTTGCCCGCGGGATCGGCGCGATAGGCGGCCAGACGATGGCCGTCGGAGGCAGTGAGCTCGATGTTGGTTCCCATGGCGGCGTGAAGAAGAGGGCACCGCCCCCTTGTTGGTTGGTGGAGAAGGTTCGCGCTCCGGCGGAGGGCCGGCGCGCGGTGCTAATAGGACGGGCTCGCGCCCCTGAAGGTCGCGTCTTCCCCGAGGGGATGCGCCTCGCCTTCGAGCCGGCGCTCGAGCAGAACGATCTGATCCTTGAGATAGAGCTTTTTCTTCTTCAACCGGTGGAGCTGTTCGTCCTCGAAGATTCGGCTTTCTTCCACTCGCGCGATGGCCGCGTCGAGATCGTGGTGCTCAGTTCGCAGGGAGTTGATTTTTTCCTTAAGCGCCTCGATCTCTGCTTCGGTCATCATTGGCAGCCTCCTTGCGCGAAAGAAAGGTTGAAGGACGCGGGCCGAACCGCGCAGTCAGTTTACTCCTCGACGCCGGCCGAGGCGAACCCCGGAATCGCATTTCCTGATCCGGGAGCGCGATTCTCGTTGCGGGAGGCGCGATGTTGCGGCGCAGGCGCGAAGACCCTCAGCCTCGTCTCACTCGGCACCCCCCTTGACCGGGGGCCGGTCACCGAGCAAGTCCGTGTCGCGACGAGCTTTTGCCCGCGTCCGGCGCGCGGCGAGCGCTGCCCAGCCCACGATCGCGAGCGAGACCGAGACGGCGAGGGCGTTCCCGAGGCGCACGTACGGTGTGGCCCCGGCCCGTCCCTCGACCCGCCCCTCGAGGGTCCCCTCGGTGAAGGCCGGCAGGCGCGCGGCCACCGCGCCGCGCGGATCGACGATCGCGGTCACGCCGGTGTTGGTCGCGCGGAGCATGAAGCGCCCCGTCTCGAGCGCGCGCATCCGCGCGATGCGCAGATGCTGGGCAGGCGCGAGCGAGTCGCCGAACCACGCGACGTTGCTGACGTTGACGAGCAGGGTCGCCTCGGGCAGCGGCCGGATGATTTCCTCCCCGAACGCGTCCTCCCAGCAGATGTTCACCGCGACGCGTTGCCCGGCGACGGCGAGCGGTTTCTGGTGCTCCGCGCCGCGCGCGAAGTCCCCGAGCGGGATCTCGAGCACCGCGACGACCCAGCCGAACCCCGGCGGCAGGAACTCGCCGAACGGAACGAGATGCGACTTGGCGTAGGCTTGCGTCGGCGACGCGCCGATGCTGACGACCGCGTTGTAGTAGCGCCGTTCCGGGTCGAGGATCGGGACGCCGACGAGCAGGTCGCCGCCGCGCGCCGCGACGATCGCCTTCAGGCGCTCGAGATACGCCGGCTCCACCTCGTGCAGGAAGCGCGGGATCGCGGTCTCGGGCAGCACGATCAGGCGCCCGGTCGAGCGCTCGGCGAGCCGCGCGTAGGTTGCGAGCGTCTCGTCGTAGCGCCCCGGAACGAACTTGAGCTCCTGGGGGACGTTCCCCTGGAGCAGGCTCACCGCCAACGGCTCGCCGTGCGGCGTCGTCCAATCGACCGTGCGTAGCGCTCCGCCGGCGATCGCGATCGCGACCAGGACGGCGAGCGCCGTCAAGCGTCGCCGGCCTCGCTCGACGACGAGGGTGGCCGCAGCGCCGGCCGCTGCCGCGGCCAGGAACGACACGCCGAAGACGCCGCCGACCGGGGCAAGCCCGGCGAGCGGCCCGTCGAGCTGAGAATAGCCGAGCGCGAGCCAGGGGACGCCGGTGAAGAGCCACCCGCGCAGCCACTCGCCGAGTGTCCAGAGCGCCGGAACGACCAGCATGAGCCGGACCGGTCGGATCGTCGCGAGCCGCGCTTGAACGTAGCCGACCGCGGCGGGAAAGAGCGCGTGATAAAGGCAGAAGAGCAGGGTCGCCAGCACAGCGAGCGGCAGCGGCATCCCGCCGAAGTCATGGAGGCTGACGTAGACCCAGCTCACCCCGACGACGAAGAAGCCGGCGCCGAACGCGAACCCGAGCCACGCGGCGGCCCGCGGCGAGTCCGCGCGGACCCAGAGCCAGTACAGCGTCGCCAGCGCGATGAGCGGGAGCGGAAAGAGCGGCCAGTCGCCGAACGCTGCGACGGACACCGCGCCGGCGACGAACGCGAGCGCCAGCCGGGCGCGCCCGCCCGGCGGGCTCACTGGGCTACCTTGTCGCTTCGCGACAAGGATTCGCGCTTGGGGCGGCCCGGCGCGCTCATGCCGCGGGCTCCTTCAAGCGCTCGACCAGCAGCGTGTGGAGGCGCCGGCTGTCGGCGCGCAGGACGTGGAACCTCAGGCCATCGATCGTCACCGACTCGCCGCGCTTCGGCAGGCGGCCGAACCGGCTGATGACCAGCCCCCCCACCGTGGTGTGCTCCTCGTCGGCGAAGTCGGTCTTGAAGACCTGGTTGAAGTCGGAGAGGTCGGTCTGCGCCTTGACCCGCCAGCGCCCGCTCTTCTCGCGCAGGATGTTGTCCTCGACCTCGTCGAAGTCGTGCTCGTCCTCGATCTCGCCGACGATCTGCTCGAGCACGTCCTCGATCGTCACCAGCCCCGCGACGCCGCCGTACTCGTCCACCACGATCGCCATGTGGTTGCGGCTCGCGCGAAACTCCCGGAGCAGGACGTTCAGCCGCTTCGACTCGGGGACGAACACCACCGGCCGCAGCATCTCGCGGACGTTGAACTCCTCCTCGCCGGCGTAGTAGCGCAGGAGGTCCTTCGCGAGCAGGATCCCGAGGACGTGATCGCGGTCGCGGTCGATGACCGGGAAGCGCGAGTGCGCGGTCGCGATGACGTGCGGGATGAACTTGTCGGGCGGCTCGTTGATGTCGATCACGCCCATCTGGGCGCGCGGGACCATCACGTCGCGCACCTTCATCTCCGAGACCTGGATCGCGCCCTCGATCATCGACAGCGCGTCCGCGTCGAGAAGGCTCCGGTCGTAGGCCGAGCGCAGCAGCTGGATCAGCTGCTCGCGGTCCTCCGGCTCGCGCATGATGAGCGCGCCGAGGCGCTCGAGGAACGAGGGCTTGTGATTCGCGGCTTCGTCCATGAACCTGGCGGAAACGGGGAAGGCCGGCGGCAGCCGCTAGCGCCCGCTCACCCCGCAGCTCCGTCCGTCATCCCCCGTACGGGTCCGGAAAGCCCAAGCCTGCGAGGATACGCCTCTCCTCCGCTTCCATCCGGCTGGCGTCGCGCTTGCGCTCGTGGTCGTAGCCGCGCAGGTGGAGCGCGCCGTGGACCGCGAGGTGCGCATAGTGCGCCCGCAGCGGCCTCGCCTGGTCGCGCGCCTCGCGCGCGACCACCGGCGCGCACAGCACGATGTCTCCCACGAGCCGGCCATCGTGCGCGTCGTACGCGAACGACAGCACGTTCGTCGCACGGTCCCGGCGGCGAAACTCGCGGTTGAGGCGGCGACCTTCCGCGCCTCCGACGAACCGCACGGTGACGCGCGCGGGGCGCCCCGCCAGCGCGGCGCGCACCCAGGACGCGATGCTGGAGCGCGCGGGCAGGCGTCGCCGCGGCGCCGCGTACTGGACCGCGAGCTCCAATCGACCGGCAGCGCTCACTCCCTGCGCTCGCCGCGCGGTGCGCGCGCAGCCGCGTCCTGCTCGTAGGCCTCATAGGCGGTCACGATCCGCGCCACCAGCGGATGGCGCACGACGTCGTCCGACTGGAACACCGAGAACGCGATCCCGCGCACGCCGGCGAGGATGTGGCGCGCCTCCACCATGCCGCTCTTCTGCCCGCGCGCGAGGTCGATCTGCGTGACGTCGCCGGTGATCACCGCCTTGGTGCCGAAGCCGATGCGGGTCAGGAACATCTTCATCTGCTCGGGCGTCGTGTTCTGCGCCTCGTCGAGGATGATGAACGAATGGTTCAGCGTGCGACCGCGCATGTAGGCGAGCGGCGCGAGCTCGATCGTCCCGCGCTCGAAGTTGCGCTGCACCTTCTCGAACCCCATCAGGTCGTAGAGCGCGTCGTAGAGCGGGCGCAGGTACGGATCGACCTTCTGCGCGAGATCGCCCGGCAGGAAGCCGAGCCGCTCGCCGGCCTCGACCGCGGGGCGAACGAGCACGATGCGCTTCACCGCGTCGCGCTCGAGCGCGTCGACCGCACACGCCACCGCGAGATAGGTCTTGCCGGTGCCGGCCGGACCGACCGCGAAAGTGACGTCGTGCTCGAGGATGTTCCGGAGATACTCGCGCTGCCGCGGCGTGCGGCCGCGGAGGTCGGGGCGGCGCGTCTGCAGGAGCGGGAGATCGTCCTCGACCGGCGGGCGGGGCTGCCGGAACTCGACCAGCCCGAGCTGGATGTCGTCGATCGTGAGCTCGCGCTGCGCGTCGGAGTAGAGCTTCTCGAGCATCTCGACCGCCCGGGCCGTGCGCTCGGGCTCGCCGCGCAGCGTGAAGCGATCGCCGCGGCGCGCGATCGTGACGTCGAGCGCGATCTCGATCTGCCGCAGGTTCTCGTCGAGCACGCCGCACAGGTTCGCGAGGCGCTGGTTGTCCGCCGGGGACAGGGTGAGCTCGACTGGCTTGGCCTTCAACGCGGGGCGCAAGGGGCGAGGCGACGGATCTGTTGTGTCGGCGGTTACGGAGCGGCGGCAACCGCGGGCGCTCGCGCGGGCTCGCCGTCGGCCGCGACGACGGCGCCGCGCAGGGTGTGCGACAGCGCCCCCTCGATCGTCACGTCGACGAAGCGGCCGACGAGCCGGCGCGGACCGGGAAAGTTGACGACGCGATTGTTGGGCGTGCGGCCCGCGAGCTCGTCCGGGTTCCGCTTGGCCGGGCCCTCCACGAGCACGCGCTCGACGGTGCCGACCATGCGCTCGCTGATCGCGTGCGCCTGCGCGTCGAGCATCGCCTGCAGCCGCTGCAGCCGGGCGAGCTTCACCTCGGACGGCGTCGCGTCGGCGAGCTCCGCCGCGGGCGTGCCCGGCCGGCGGCTGTACACGAACGAGAACGACCCGTCGAAGCCGACCTCGTCGGCGAGCTTCAGGGTCGCATCGAAGTCGTGCGCGGTCTCGCCGGGAAAGCCGACGATGAAGTCGGACGAGATCGAGACGTCGGGGCGGGCGGTGCGCAGGCGCCGGACGATCGAGCGGTACTCGAGCGCGGTGTAGCCGCGCTTCATCGCGGCGAGCACGCGATCCGAGCCGGACTGCACCGGGAGATGCACTTGCGGCGCGAGCTTGCCGATGCGCCCGTGGGCATCGATCAGGCGCTGCGTGAACTCCTTCGGGTGCGAGGTGGTGTAGCGGATCCGCTCGAGGCCGGGGATCTCGGCGACGTACTCGAGGAGCAGCGCGAAATCCGCGATCGCTCCGTCGGCCATTGGGCCGCGGTATGCGTTCACGTTCTGGCCGAGGAGCGTCACTTCCTTCACGCCCTGGTCCGCGAGATCGGCAATCTCGGTGAGCACGTCGTCGAACGGCCGCGAGACCTCTTCGCCGCGGGTGTAGGGCACGACGCAGAACGTGCAGTACTTGCTGCAGCCCTCCATGATCGAGACGAACGCCGTCGGACCTTCGACCCGGGGCGGCGGCAGGCGGTCGAACTTCTCGATCTCCGGGAACGAGATATCGACCTGCGGGCGGCCGGTTCGCCGGCGCGCGGCGATCAGCTCCGGCAGGCGGTGCAGGGTCTGCGGACCGAAGACGACGTCGACGTAGGGTGCGCGCGCGACGATTGCGGCGCCTTCCTGGCTCGCGACGCAGCCGCCGACGCCGATGACGAGCTCCGGGCGCGCCTGCTTGAGGTGTCTTACCCGGCCGAGGTCGGCGAACACCTTGTCTTGCGCCTTCTCCCGGACCGAGCAGGTGTTGAAGAGGATCACGTCCGCGTCGTCGGGCCGCTCGCAGCGCTCGAAGCCGTCCGCGGCGGCGAGCACGTCCGCCATCCGGTCCGAGTCGTACGCGTTCATCTGGCAGCCGAACGTGCGGATGTAGACGCGCCGGGTCATGCGTGGATCAGGGCTTGCGCGGCTGGCCCAGCAGCGGCTCGGACGCCGGCTTCGGCACGATCTCGCTGAACGGACGGCCCGCGTCGACACCGCTGGGCGGCGACGGCTTGTCCTTCGCCGCCGTCTCGTCCGTGGTGAGCACCCAGGCCCGGAACAGCTCCCCGCTCCCGTTGAGCTGGTACTTCACGAGCGAATCCTTCGGCAGCGCCGTCGGGACCAGGATCAGATTGTTCGCGCCGCGGATCTGCGCGCCGGGCGCGAGCTTCGTCTGCCGTCCGTCGAGGGACACCAGGTTGTCCCGGAGGTGGGAGAGGGTGCCGCGTTTCGCGTCCTCGGGGAGCGTGCGGAGGACAGTGGTTTGGGCAACCGCGCCCGCCAGGGCGAGGGCGCCGGCGAGGCCAGCGAGGACGCGGATCACTATGGTGACGGAAGGATTGGGACCCAACGACGGCTATTCTAGTGTGCGGGGCCCGCGACGGCGTGCCGGGTGACGGGAAAGTGGTGGCGAGTCAGGGATTTGAACCCCGGACCAACGGATTATGATTCCGCTGCTCTAACCACTGAGCTAACTCGCCGCGAAGGGCGCGATTCTCCGGCGACCCTCCAGGGGTGTCAAGGCGACCCCCGTTGACAGCCGTTATTGCTGCGTTGCATCATCTCTGATAAACCCTCCTTCTTCGCAGGTTGGTCCCGGCTGACCCTCCCTGTTCTGGCGGCGCACCATCGCTGCCCGGGGGCACTCGCGCCGGGTCGGGAAAGAGGCATCCGCATGAAGATCTGCGTGGTCGGAGCGGGCTCGATCGGCGGCTACGTGGGCGTCAGGCTCGCGCTCGCCGGCGAGGGCGTCACCCTCATCGCGCGCGGCGCGAACCTCGAGGCCATCCGCGCCCGCGGGATGCGCCTGACGCTCGCGGACGGGACCGACTGCATCGCGCCAGGCATCAAGGCGACAGCGAGCCTCGCCGAGGCGGGACCGCAGGATGTCGTGATTCTCGCGATGAAGGCCCATCAGGTGGCGCCCGTCGCGAAGGACCTGCAGCACCTCCTGCATGCGAACACGGTGATCGTGCCGATGCAGAACGGGATCCCGTGGTGGTACTTCCAGCGCCATGGCGGTCCGTTCGAAGGCCGCCGCGTCGCCGCGGTCGACCCGGACGGCGCGATCACGGGCGCGATCGATCCGCGGCGGATCATCGGCTGCGTCGTCTATCCGGCGTGCGAGCTCGCCGCGCCCGGGGTCGTGCGGCACATCGAAGGCGACCGCTTGCCCCTCGGCGAGCTGGATGGGTCCGAGACCGAGCGGGTCGTGCGGCTCTCCGAAACGTTCGTGCGGGCCGGCCTCAAGGCTCCCGTACTCACCGACGTCCGCGCCGAGCTCTGGCTCAAGCTCTGGGGCAACCTCACGTTCAATCCGATCAGCGCGCTCACGCATTCCACGTTGGTCGACATCTGCCAGTTCCCGCTCACCCGCGAGCTCGCCGCCAACATGATGCGCGAGGCGGAAGCCGTGGCGAACAAGCTCGGGATCACGTTCCGCGTCTCGCTCGAGAAGCGCATCGCCGGCGCCGAGCGGGTCGGGAAGCACAAGACGTCGATGCTGCAGGACGTCGAGGCGGGCCGCGATCCCGAGGTCGACGCGCTCGTGGGCGCTGTCATCGAGCTCGGCCGGCTCACCGGGACGCCGACGCCGCACATCGACGCCGTCCATGCGCTGGTGAAGCTCCTCGGCCGGACGATGCAGGAGGAGCGGGTCTCGATCCGGGCGCAGCCGTCCGGCTGACGGGAGGGTCGCTACCGAGCTTGACGCCAGATCTCCAGCGGACAGTGCGCGGCGACCCGGTGGAAGTCCTTGTCGGTCGTGAGCAGCGTCAGGTCGTGGCGGACGCAGAGCTGTGCGAGGAGGGCGTCGATGGTGCCGATCTGCACGCCCACGCGACGGCAGCGATTGCGCAGCTCCGCGGCATCGATGTGATCCCGCCGGTCGGGAGTGAGGAGCGGCAGGGCCGAGAACCGATCGATGATGTCCTCGCGCGCTCGCGGGCCGGCGAACCCTTGAAGCAGCTCCTGCAGGATCAGGCCCGTGGTGACGATGATCTCGCCGCCCTCGAGGGCGGTCCGCAAGGCCCCGACTTCCGGGGCGGCACTGTCGCGGTCGCGTCGGAACGCGAGCGACCAGACGCTCGTGTCGACGAACAGCGTCACCGACGCGAGCGCTCAGCCTTGTAGTCGAACGACTTGTCCCAGTCCAGCTTGCCCATCAGTTCGATGAGGCGCTTCTGCCTGCGACGGGCGATGAACTCCTCCAGCGCGCGGGTGACCGCGGCCTTCTTCGTGCGCTCGCCGCTCACCTCGAGGGCGCGTTCGATCAGCTCCGGATCAAGGGACAGGTTGGTCGCCATGTGTGTACTCCCACACATTAGTCTACACATCTCACGCCGTGCCGGCAAGGCCCGTCCCGCGCTCGGACGACAGTCGCATTCCTTCACCAAAGGCGTCCGGTACACTCGCGGCGTGTCATCAGCCGCTCGATTCGACGTCGCCGTCGTCGGCGCCGGCCTCGTCGGCGCGAGCCTCGCGGCCGCGCTCGGACGCGCCGGTCTCGGGGTCGCGCTCATCGAACCCTCGCCGCCGGCTGCACCCGCGGAAGCATGGGACAGCCGGATCTACGCGATCAGCCCTGCCTCGAGCGACTTCCTCGCGTCGGTTGACGCGTGGGGACGACTCGACGCGCAGCGTGTGCAGGCGGTGTCGCGCATGGAGATCTTCGGCGATGAACCCGACGCCACGCTCGAGTTCTCGGCCTACGACGCGGGCGTTCCCACGCTCGCGTTCATCGTCGAGAGCGGACGGCTCGCGCACGCGCTGTGGGAGTCAGTCGCACGCCTGCCGAGCGTGCGCCGGTTCGCGCCCGCACGCTGCGAACGGCTGGAGCTCGATTCCGGCGCGGCGACGCTGACCCTCGCGGGCGGCGAGCAGCTGCGGGCTTCGCTCGTCGTGGGGGCGGACGGTGCGCAGTCGTGGGTGCGGCGCGCGGCCGGCCTCACCGCGCGGGCATCGAGCTACCGCCAGCTCGGCGTCGTCGCCAACTGCGGGACGACGAGGCCGCACGACGCCACCGCGTTCCAGTGGTTCAGGGCGGACGGAGTGCTCGCGTATCTGCCGCTGCCCGGGAACCGGATCTCGATCGTGTGGTCTACGCCCGAGCTGCCCGGCCGCGACCTTGTGGGGCTCGCCCCCGGGGCATTTCTCCGCCGCGTCGCGGAGGCCGGCCGGGGGGTGCTGGGTGACTTGACGTTGATCACGCCCCCGCAGGCCTTCCCGTTGCAGAGTCTTGCCGCGGAGTCGATGATCGGGCCGCGCGTCGCGCTGGTCGGCGATGCGGCGCACGTCGTGCATCCGCTGGCGGGGCAGGGCGTGAACCTCGGGTTCGGCGACGCACGGGTGCTCGCCGAGACGCTCGCCGCGCGCGAGCCGTTCCGCGACTGCGGCGACCGGGTGCTCACGCGGCGGTTCGAACGTTCGCGGGCCGAAGCCGTGTTGGCGATGCGCACGGTGACCGACGGGCTCGCAAGACTGTTCGGGCTGCCCGGGGCGCCCGCGGCGCGCGTGCGGAACGCAGGGCTGAACCTGACCGACCGGCTCGCGCCGGTGAAGAATCTGCTGGTCCGGCACGCGATCGGCTGACCGATGGATGGAAAGCGAGTGAAACGATGATCAGGAAGCTGCTGTGGTGTGCGTTGCTCGGCCTCGCGGCGGTGGCGCAGGCGGACGAGGCCGCGATCCGGAAGGCGGCCGAGGCGCTGGTCGCCGAGGGTGCCAAGGTCGAGGGCATTTCCAAGGCCGGCTTCCTCGGGCTGTACGAGGTGCGGTTGTCGACGCCGGAGGGGGCGCGGATCCTCTACGCCGACGAGGACGGGACTTACTTCTTCGTCGGCACCGTGATCGACGGCAAGACGCAGACCGACATTACCGAAGCGCGGCTGCGCAAGCTGAACGCAATCCGGTTCGAGGACCTGCCGCTCGCGCAGGCGTTCAAGATCGTGCGCGGCAAGGGCACGCGCCAGCTCGCCTACTTCTCCGATCCGCGCTGCCCGTACTGCCGCAAGTTCGACCAGGAGCTGACCCAGGTCGACGACGTGACCGTGCACGTGTTCCTGATCCCGATCATCGCGCCCGACTCGGCGGCGATCTCGAAGGCGGTGTGGTGCTCGCCGGACCGCAGCAAGGCCTGGCTCGACCTGATGCTGAAGGGCGTCCAGCCCACGGCGAAGGCGACCTGCGATACGCCGATCGAGAAGAACCTGGCGCTCAGCCGCAAGTACGGGATCAACGGCACGCCGACGCTGATCTTCGCCGACGGACAGCGCATCTCCGGCTGGATGCCGGCCGCGAAGCTGTCGAAGATGCTCGCCGACGCGGCGAAGCGCTAGGGCGCCGGCTCGCAGAGCGTGCAGGGCATCCCCTTCGGCAACAGCACCCACATCCTGCCCTGCTGCCGCATGCGCCCGGCGAGCAGGCCGGCGTCCGGTCCGGTGCCCCAGAAGAAGTCGGCGCGCACCGGCCCGCGGATCGCGCCGCCGGTGTCCTGCGCGATCATCAGGCGCTCGAGCGGCACGCTGGAGTTCGGCTGGGTCGTCGCGAGATAGACCGGTGCGCCGAGCGGGACGAAGCGCGGATCGATCGCGATCGAGCGCTCGGCCGTGAGCGGCACGCCGAGCGCCCCGATCGGCCCCGTGTCGGCGGGCGGCAGCTCGCGGAAGAAGACGTAGCTCGGGTTCTGGTTGAGGAGCTCCACCACCCGGGCGGGGTTCGCCCGCGCCCACGCCTGGATGCCCTGCATGCTTGCCTCGCCGAGCTGGAGCTCGCCGGTCGCGACGAGGTAGCGTCCGATCGACTGGTACGGGTGCCCGTTCTGGTCGGCATACCCGACGCGCAGCTCCTCGCCCGACTCGAGTCGCACGCGCCCCGAGCCCTGGATCTGGAGGAAGAACGCCTCGATCGGGTCGTCGATGTAGACGATCTCCTTGCCGGCGACCGGTGCGGCGCCGTTCTCGATCTCGGCGCGCGAGTAGTAGGGAACCACGCGGCGCCCGTCGAGCCGCCCGCGCAGCCGCAGATGCTTCGTCTCCGGGGCGACCGAGGTGAGATCGATGACGAGCAGGTCTTCGGGCGGCGCGTAGAGCGGGTGCAGATAGGGCGCGCCCCGCTCGCGGCTTCCGCGCAGCCGCGGCTCGTAGTAGCCGGTGACCATCCCCTCCTCGGTCCCGTCCGGGTTCGTGACGCGATAGGGGACGAAGCTCGCCTCGAAGTAGGCGCGGATCGCTTCGGCATCGGGCGCCTCGAGCGGCTCCGCGAAATCGCACGCCGCGCGCCAGTGCTCGCGGAACCGCAGCGCGCGGCAGCTCGCCCGGAACGCGTTCCAGGCGCCGGCGAGATCGTCGTCGCGCCAGCCCGGCAGATCGGCGAAGCTCGCGGGCGCGAGCGCGGGCGCCTTCGGCGGCTCCGGGACTCCCGGGCAGACCGGTATCGCCCCGCCGGGACACGCCGCCACCGACGTCGGCTGCGTCGGCTTGGTCGCGCACGCGGCGAGCACGCCGCAAAAGATCGCTGCGGCTACCGCCTCGAGGACGCGCGTTAGGATGCGGCGAATGGACGGGCTCTGGATCATCCTGGTCGAGATTGCGGTGGTGCTGGCCATCGCCGCATTCATCGTCTGGTGGACGATGAAGAAGTGAGCGGCGAGCTCAATGCAGCGTGCGCGGGATCGAGAGGGTGAACTCGGGGATCGACGCGTCGAACCGTGTGCCGTCGTCGGCCACCATCTGGTAGGTGCCGCGCATCGTGCCGACCGGTGTCGCGATCGCGGCGCCGCTCGTGTACTGGAAGCTCTCGCCCGGCGCGAGCAGCGGCTGCTCGCCGACGACGCCGAGGCCGCGCACTTCCTGTATCTGGCTGTTGGCGTCGGTGATGACCCAGTGGCGGCTGATGAGCTGCGCCGGAACGGTGCCGGTATTGCGGAGCGTGATGGTGTAGGCGAACACGAAGCGGCCCGCCGGCTCGTCCGACTGGTCGGCAAGGTACTGCGCCTGCGGCGAGACGCTGACCTCGTATCGCTTGTCCTGCGCCATCCGGCTATTGCACCGCAGAACCGCCGGCGCCGCAACCTGGCCCGCTAGCGCGGCGGACCGATCTTCCAGTCCTCCACCGCGGGCGGGGAGAAGCCGAAGCGCTCGCTGTGCTGCCGCGAAAGCGCGAGCAGCGCCTCGAGGACCTCCGGGGGGAAGCCGTGGCGGCTGCCGCGATCGTCGATCAGGAGCCGGTCGAGATAGCGGTCGAGCTCCGGCCCGCCCCAGAGCGCGCGGACGGTCTCCGCGATCCGCGGGAACTTGGCCTCGAGCGCAGGCCACGGGTCGTAGGTCGGCGGGCCCCCGTCGGGCAGGGGGGGGCGGCGCCGCTCGATCTCCTCGTCGGAGAAGAGCGGCGGGAACGCCGGGTCGGGCTTGGAGCTTGCCATGGTCCACCTCGTGCCGCGACTGCGATGCCGCTAGCATACCGCCGGCTGCGCGTCGAGGGGAGCCCGCGCCTTCCGGCCGGGGTTTCCCGATAGAATGCGCCGGCCTTTCCAGCCCCATGCCGGCACGCCGATATCTCATCGCGCCTTCGATCCTCTCGGCCGACTTCGCGCGGCTCGGCGAGGAGGTGCGGGCGGTCGTCGACGCGGGCGCCGACTTCGTGCACTTCGACGTGATGGACAACCATTACGTGCCCAACCTGACCGTGGGCCCGCTCGTCTGCGAGGCGATCCGGCCGCTCACGCGGGCGACCATCGACGTGCACCTGATGGTGAAGCCGGTCGACCGCATCGTCCCGGACTTTGCCAAGGCCGGCGCGAACATCATCAGCTTCCATCCCGAGGCGAGCGAGCACGTCGACCGCACCATCGCGCTCATCCGCGACTGCGGCTGCCGGCCCGGCCTCGCCTTCAATCCGGCGACGCCGCTCGGCTGGCTCGACCATACCCTCCAGGCGCTCGACCTGGTGCTCATCATGTCGGTGAACCCCGGCTTCGGCGGCCAGAAGTTCATCCCCGGAACGCTCGAGAAGGTCGGCGAGGCGCGCGCGCGCATCGACGCCGCGGGGCGCGAGTGCCTCCTCGAGGTCGACGGCGGCGTCAGGATCGACAACATCGCCGCGATCGCGCGCGCCGGCGCCGACACGTTCGTCGCGGGCTCGGCGA
This sequence comes from Burkholderiales bacterium, assembly GCA_035286595.1. GTDB lineage: Bacteria > Pseudomonadota > Gammaproteobacteria > Burkholderiales > SG8-39 > DATEDA01. The sequence continues at coordinate 13,874 of DATEDA010000200.1, forward strand.
TCTTCGGGACCAAGGACTACAAGGCGACCATTGCCGCGATGCGCGCGGCGCTCTCGGCCGTCGGCGCGTGAGCCCGCCGGGCCGCCCCAAGGGCGAACCCCGAGCGCGGGAGCCGCGAGGGTAGTCCAATGAGCCGGAGCTTCCGCGCCGTCCTCCTCGACCTCGACGGCACGCTGCTCCACACCGCGCCGGACCTCGCGGCCGCGGCGAACCGCATGCTCGACGAGCTCGGGCTCCCGCCGCGCGCCCCCGAGGAAATCGCGACCTTCATTGGCAGGGGCCTGCCGGTGCTCGTCCACCGGGCCCTCGCCGGAACGCTGGATGGCCTCGCCGAGCAGGCGCTCTTCGAGCGTGCGCTGCCGATCTTCGAGCGCTGCTACGCGGAGGAGTCAGGTCGGCGCGCGGAGCCGTATCCCGGCGTCGTCGACGGCCTCGACCGCATGCGCGGCCTGCATCTGCCGCTCGGGTGCGTCACCAACAAGGCCGCGCGGTTCACGCAGGATCTCCTCGAGCGCACCGACCTCGCGCGATTCTTCGATTGCGTAGTGGGCGGCGACACGGTGGCGCGCAGGAAGCCCGATCCGCTGCCGATCCTGCACGCGTGCGAGCGCCTCGGCGCGGAGGCTCGCGGGACGCTCGTCATCGGCGATTCACTGAACGACGTCCAGGCGGCGCGCGCGGCCGGCTGCTCGGTATGGTGCGTGCCGTACGGGTACAACGAAGGCCGGCCGGTCAGCGAGCTCGAATGCGACGCGGTGGTCGGGTCCCTGCTCGACGCGGCGCGGCTCATCGAGGCCGCGAGCGGGGCCGTTGTGCGGGACGACGATCGGGTGCTATAGTCCCTGCTGATTTCATTCCTTTTTCCGACCCGCACCGCTACCAGAGCATGAGCCGCCCGCGCTTCGAAACCTGGGGACTCTGGCGTAGCTGGCGCCTCTGGCGCCGCTAGTCAACGCTTTCGCGCGCGCCCTCCGCGCGCACCCCGCAGGTTCTCGAAGCAGTCGATACGGAGCGGTTCATGACCGAACTCGAATTCAAACGGCTCGCCGCCGGAGGTTTCAACCGGGTGCCCCTGGTCCTGGAGACCTTCGCGGACCTCGATACGCCGCTCTCCATCTACCTCAAGCTCGCCGGCAAGCCCTACTCGTACCTCCTCGAGTCGGTGCAGGGCGGCGAGCGTTTCGGCCGGTATTCGTTCATCGGTTTGCCGGCGCAGACACGCATCGTGGTGCGGGGCCGCACGGTGCAGGTGCTCCACGGCGAGACCGTCGCCGAGGAGGTCGAGTCGCCGGATCCGCTGGAGTTCGTCCGCAGCTATCTCGGACGCTACCGCGCTGCGCCCCTGCCGGGCCTGCCGCGCTTCGCCGGCGGACTGGTCGGATGCTTCGGCTACGAGACCGTTCGCTACATCGAGCCGAAGCTCGCCCGACGCGCGGCCAAGCCCGACCCGATCGGCACGCCCGACATCGTCCTGCTGCAGTCGGAGGAGATCGCGATCGTCGACAACCTCGCGGGCAAGCTCTACCTCGTCGTGTATGCCGACCCGCGAAACCCGCTCGCCTACGCGCACGGCAAGGATCGGTTGCGACAGCTGCTCGCGGCGCTGCGCGAGCCGCTCGCGATCCCGGCGCACGGGCCGACGGTCGCGCGCGAGCCGCAGTCCGGCTTCGGCGAGGCGAGCTTCCTGCAGGCGGTGGCCAAGTCGAAGCGCTACATCTTCGACGGGGACCTGATGCAGGTGCAGATCGCGCAGCGGCTGTCGCGCCCGTTCACCGCCTCGCCGCTCGCGCTGTATCGGAGCCTGCGCACGCTGAACCCGTCGCCGTACATGTTCCTCTTCGATTTCCGGGATTTCCACGTCGTGGGCGCGTCGCCCGAGATCCTGGTGCGGCTCGAGGGCGACAAGGTGACGCTCCGGCCGATCGCCGGCACCCGGCGGCGCGGCGCGACGCCCGAGGAGGATCGTGCGCTTGGGGAGGAGCTCCTGGCCGACCCCAAGGAGCGCGCCGAGCATGTGATGCTCATCGACCTGGGGCGCAACGACGTCGGACGCATCGCCGCGACGGGCTCGGTGCGGGTGACCGAGCAAATGGCGATCGAGCGCTACTCGCACGTGATGCACATCGTCTCGAACGTCGAGGGCCGGCTGAAGCCGGGGCTCGAGGCGATCGACGTGCTGCGCGCGACGTTTCCCGCCGGGACGGTCACCGGCACGCCGAAGGTGCGCGCGATGGAGATCATCGACGACCTCGAGCCGGTGAAGCGCGGCGTCTACTCGGGCGCCGTGGGGTACATCGGCTATCACGGCGACATGGACCTCGCGATCGCGATCCGGACGGCGGTCGTCAAGGACGAGCTGCTGCACGTCCAGGCGGCGGCCGGGATCGTGGCCGATTCGGTGCCCGATAGCGAGTGGAACGAGACGAACATCAAAGCGCGGGCACTGCTGCGCGCGGCCGAGATGGCGACGGCGGGACTGGACTCCCGGGTGGAATGAAGCGCGATCGCGAAACCGGTGCGCTAGCGCCTGCCGGGCAGGTTGCCTTCCCAGCCGCAGCCGATCGCCACGCAGCGAAAGCGCCGTCGCGGGAGGATCAGGCTGATCAGCCGGTCGACCGGCCGGCGCCGGATCCGGATCAGGGCGCCCTTGCATCGGGGGCAACGGAGCCCCTGCTCGGTCTTGCCGTAACCGGGCGGAGGGGGATTGGCGCCTATCGGCGGCCGGTCCATGACAGGATCAGTCTAGAACAAGGACCGCCGAGGGTGGCGGGAGTTTTGAGATGAGACGAGCCGTTTTCTTGGGTCGGGACCGCGGGGACTGTCGCGGTAGGCCGACAGTCTCCCGAGGGCGCCCCGTCGAGCAGGCAACAGCTGTCGATAAGTCGGGCCGGTCATGCTGCTGATGATCGACAACTACGACTCGTTCACCTACAACCTCGTCCAGTACCTCGGCGAACTGGGGGCGGACGTGAAGGTGGTGCGGAACGACGAGGTCACGGTCGAGCAGGTCGAGTCGATGCGGCCCGACCGGATCGTGATCTCCCCCGGCCCGTGCTCGCCGAACGAGGCGGGGATCTCGCTCGGCGTGATCGAGCGGCTCGGGGGCCGGGTGCCGATTCTCGGGGTTTGCCTGGGCCATCAGGCGATCGGGCAGGCGTACGGCGGCAAGGTCGTGCATGCGAAGACGCTCATGCACGGCAAGACCTCGCCGATCCGGCACTCGGGCCGCGGCGTCTTCCGCGGCCTGCCGAGCCCCTTCACCGCCACCCGCTATCACTCGCTCGCCGTCGAGCGGGAGTCGCTGCCCGGTTCGCTCGAGGTCACCGCCTGGACCGAGGACGGCGAGATCATGGGGTTCGTCCATCGGAGCTTTCGCGTCGAGGGCGTCCAGTTCCACCCCGAGTCGATCTTGACCGAGCACGGGCACACGCTGCTCGGGAACTTCCTGACCTAGGAGGAGACCATGCCCATCACCGCACAAGAGGCGCTGCAACGGACCATCGAGCACCGCGAGATCTTCCACGACGAGATGCTCGAGCTCATGCGGCAGATCATGAGCGGGCAGATGTCGCCGGTCATGATCGCGGCGATCACCATCGGCCTGCGCGTCAAGAAGGAGACGATCGGCGAGATCACAGCCGCGGCGCAGGTGATGCGCGAGCTCGCGGCGAAAGTGCTCGTCGACGACCCGGACAACCTCGTCGACGTCGTCGGCACCGGCGGCGATGCGGCGCACACGTTCAACATCTCGACCGCGGCCACCTTCGTCTGCGCCGCGGCGGGCGCGCGCGTCGCCAAGCACGGCAACCGCGCCGTGTCGTCGAAATCGGGCAGCGCCGACGTCATCGAGGCGCTCGGGGCCAACATCAACCTCACGCCGGAGCAGGTCGGGCGCTGCATCAACGAGGTGGGCGTCGGCTTCATGTTCGCGCCGAACCACCATGCGGCGATGAAGCACGCCGGGCCGGTGCGCCGCGAGCTCGGCGTGCGCACGATCTTCAACATCCTCGGGCCGCTCACCAACCCGGCGATGGCGCCGACCCAGCTGATGGGCGTGTTCCACCCCGACCTCGTCGGCATCCAGATCCGCGTGCTGGAGCGGCTCGGCGCCCGGCACGCAATGACCGTCTACGGCATGGAGGGAATGGACGAGATCTCGATCAGCGGGCAGACGATGGTCGGCGAGCTCAGGGACGGCACGGTGAGCGAGTACATGATCCATCCGGAACGCGTCGGCGTGCCCTTGCACGATCCGCAGGCGCTCCGCGCGGCGAACGTCGAGGAATCGCGGACGCTCGTCCTCGCTGCGCTCGAGAACAAGGCCGGCGCGGCGCGCGACATCGTCGCGCTCAACGCCGGGGCGGCGATCTACGTCGCCGGCCGCGCCCCGACGCTAGAGGACGGCGTCGAGGCGGCCTTCGAGGGCATCAAGAGCGGCGGCGCGCGCGCGAAGCTCGACCAGTTCGTGCGGTTCACGCAGCAGGCCGCGAAGGGGTGAGCAGTCATGCCGCGGTACTCCCGCAGCAATCCCAGCCCGCGCTACGCGAGGCTCCTCGCCCAGTACCGCGAGATGCACCGCGACGGCGAGGTGCATCTCGGCATTCCCCCGGACCAGACCTTTCCGGGTAAGAGCCTGCCGCCGCAGGCCGGCCACATCAAGCGCCTGATCGGGCTCACGGGCGCGACGACCATCCTCGACTACGGGAGCGGCAAGGGCCAGCAGTACCAGCCGCTGCCGTTCACCGACCCCGGCGGTACGGTGCACCTTGGAATCCGCGCCTGGTGGGGTGTGGAGGTGCGGTGCTACGACCCCGGTTATCCGCCGTACGCGACGCCCCCCGAGGGCGCGTTCGACGGCGTGATCTCGACCGACGTGCTCGAGCACTGTCCGGAAGAGGACATGCCGTGGATCGTCGGGGAGCTATTCGGGCACGCGACGCGATTCGTGTTCGCCAACGTGGCCTGTTTTCCGGCGCGCAAGCGTCTGCCGAACGGTCAGAACGCGCATTGCACCGTGCGACCGCTCAAGTGGTGGCGCGAGCTGATCGAACGGATCGCGCCGCGGCAGCCGGCGGTGCTCTACGAATTCCGCTTTCAGGCGCTGGAGCGCAAACCCGGCGGCGAGGACGCAATGCTGGAAAAGCTGCTCACGAACTTCGACCACTGGCAGTCGGCGCGGGCTCGGGCGCGGGCGTGAGCGACATCCTGGCCCGCATCCTGGCGGTCAAGGTCGAGGAGCTCGCCGCGGCGCGGGCGGCCTTACCCCTTCGAGCGGTGCGCGAGCGGGCGCTCGCCATGCCGCCGCCGCGCGATTTCGTCGGGGCGCTCCGCGCGAAGATCGGCGGCGGTCGCCCGGCCGTGATCGCCGAGATCAAACGCGCCAGCCCGAGCCGGGGCGTGCTGCGCGCGGACTTCGATCCGGGCGACATCGCGAAGTCCTACGCGGCGAACGGCGCAGCCTGCCTGTCGGTGCTGACCGACCGGCAGTTCTTTCAGGGCGCGCCCGAGCACCTGGTCGCGGCGCGCGAGGCGTCCGGCCTGCCGGCGCTCCAAAAGGACTTTGTCATCGACCCGTATCAGGTCCACGAGGCGCAAGCGCTCGGCGCCGATTGCATTCTGTTGATCGCTGCGGCGCTCGACGATGCCAGGATGCTCGAGCTGGAAGCACTCGCCCTGGAACTGGGCATGGCGGTGCTCGTCGAGGTCCACGACGCGGCGGAGCTCGAGCGTGCGCTCGCTCTCGCCACGCCGTTGATCGGCATCAACAACCGGGATCTGCGGACATTCGAGACGCGGCTCGAGACGACGCTCGCGCTGCTGCCGCGCATCCCCGCCGACCGTCTGGTCGTCACCGAGAGCGGGATCCTTGCGCGGGAGGACGTCGAGCTCATGCGCCGGGGCGGCGTGCACGCGTTCCTCGTCGGCGAAGCCTTCATGCGCGCGGCCGATCCCGGCGCGGCGCTGGCCGACCTGTTCCCCGTCGTATGAGACGGGAAAGGTTTCTATTGTGCATTGCACCAAATGATGTTGTGAAAACACTACAACTGACTTCATAATCTGCCGAAAAGTGCCTGCCTTCATTGCTCCTGGCGGAGGCGCTTTGGCAGAATCGCAACAGTTCCTCGGTTTCTAGGAGGAGCGTTGGGCAGGGGGCGGGCGGACGCCCGACCTGGATTCAAACAATCAGAGGAGAACCTTGATGAACAAGAAGGTAATGGCGGTGGCGATCGCGGGATTGTTCGCGGCGCCTGGCGTCGCTCTGGCGCAGAAGAGCACCGTGGAGATCTACGGGCGCGCCAACCTGGGCATCGACTACTACGAAGCCCAGGGTGCCGCGAACCCCTATAACAACCGCGAGGGTCGCACGCGCATTTACGACGGCTCGTCGCGGGTCGGCTTCCGCGGCACCGAGGATCTCGGCAGCGGGCTCCGGGCGATCTTCCAGATCGAGACCGGGATAAACATCGACAACGGCAGCAACAGCGGCCAGGGCGGTCAGGCGAACACTTCGTCGGGCTTCTGGGCGTCGCGCGACTCGTTCGTCGGCCTCGACAGCAACTTTGGCCGCCTGACATTCGGCCGGCAGTCGATGTACTGGGCGAACGGGGTGAACGCGCAGTTCGCGGCGAACTACATCAACACCGAGATCCCGTGGACGAACGGCACGCAGCTCGGCCGGATCAGCACCGCGGCGGCCGGGTCGGCTCCGGCGCGCGTGAGCAACACGGTCCAGTATACGTCGCCGACCCTTGCCGGGATGAACTTGACCGTCAGCTTCTCGCCGGGTACGAAAGAATCGGTCCAGAACATCGGCGCCGGCACCCAGGTGGACGGCAGCATCTGGGCGGTCACGGGGCGCGGCACGTGGGGCCCGTTCTACGCCCAGATCGACTACGCCGACGTGAACGTCCCGCAGATCAACACCGCCGCGGGGGTCGGCCAACAAGGGCAAGGCCAGGCGTACAAGGTCGGCGGCAGCTGGGGCTACATGCCCGGCGCGCGGGTCGGCCTGATCTGGGTGCGGACCGATCTGAACAACGCGCAAGGCACGGTTCCCGGCGTCCCCGCCGCCAACGGCGACGTGAACCAGGACGGCTGGACCATCAACTGGGAGCACACGTTCGGCAACGTGCAGGTCATGGCCCAGTACGGCTGGACCAACGACATGAAGGGCGGCGGCTGCTCAACGGCGACCATCTCGTGCACGGACAGCGCCTCGACGGGGTTCATGGTCGGCGCACGGTACTTCCTGTCGAAGCGGACATGGCTGTACACGAGCTACAACCAGGTCAGCAACGATATCAACCAGTTCGCCGACTACACGGGTGGTGCCATCACGTCCACGTCGGGCGCACCTCTCCCGCTCGGCGCGGATCCGAAGATCTTTGCGCTCGGCATGTTCCACGCGTTCTGAGCCTAGCGGAAGAAGCCAGTCTCAAGATGAAACGGGCGCTTCGGCGCCCGTTTTTTTCGCGCCCTCGAAGCGAAGGGGACGCAAGCGTTGGGCGAGCGGTGGCTTATGATTGCGCCACTCTTCTCCTGGGTCGGCCGTGCCAGACATCGATTCGCTGATCGTCGAGCTCGACAAGGGCCTGAGGACCCTATTCGGCGTCGCGCACGCCGTGCGTCCGATGCCCGGCGGTGATGTCGAGGCGCCGGAACTCTCGCTCGAGGAGCGCCGGCACGCGGCGGCCCTGATGCGGGTGAATCATTGCGGCGAGATCTGCGCCCAGGCGCTCTATCAGGGCCAGGCCCTCGCCTCGGAGAACGCGGAGCTGAAGCGCGCGCTCGAGCATGCCGCACGCGAGGAGGAGGACCATCTCGCCTGGACCGAGCAGCGCATCGCCGAGCTGGGCGGGCGGACGAGCCTGCTCGGCCCGCTCTGGTACGCTGGGTCGCTCGCGATCGGCTTTGCGGCGGGCAAGCTCGGCGACGCCTGGAACCTCGGGTTCCTCAAGGAGACCGAGCGGCAGGTCGAGCGTCACCTCGAGGGGCATCTCGACCGGCTGAGCGAGAAGGACGTCCGCACGCGCGCCGTCGTGGCGGCGATGCAGCGCGACGAGGCGGGGCACGCGCGCACAGCCGAGGCGCTTGGCGCCCGGGAGCTTCCTCAGCCAGTCAAGGCCGGGATGGCCGCCGCAGCGAAGGTGATGACGGGCGTTTCCTACTGGCTCTGACGCGGGCCTGAGGGTGCGTCGCGAAGGGGCGAGTCAGACCTTCGGCGCCGAAGCCGGGGGTTTCGCCCGAAGCCGTGCGACCTTCATTACGACCTTGCGGTCGAAAGTGGCCAGCTCCGAGCGCGAAGCCGAAAGTGCCAGGTGCAAAGCGTCCGAGAAATCCAGGCCACGCCGATGCCACTCGGTCGCTTGGCGAACTGCTGCTGCTGCGTCCACGTCGAGGTTGGGCAAGTCGAGCAGGTGATCGAGCACCTTCGTCGTCTCGTCGCGCGCGAACCCGTACGCCCCACGCATGACCCATTCGAGCTCCTGGACGACGGTCAAGGGCACGAAGAACTTCCGGTCCGAGGCGAGCACGGCGCGGGCGATGGCCCGCTGCCGCCTCGACTCTGCGTCCGCTTCGTCCTCGATGTAAAAGCGCGCAAGGACGTTGGTATCGAGTGCAATCACCGGCGGTCCCTGGAACGCAGGTTCGCCAGGACCTTGGCGCCGTCCATATCCGCGATGCGCACGTGCCGCCGGGCCTTGAGCAGGCCGAAGCCGTCCTCGATCCGCGAGGTCTTCTCGCCCGCAGGGCTCCGGAGAATCACGGCCTGGCCGTCCGCCGAGACCTCGAGCTTCAGCCGCGTGCCTGGCCGGATCTTCATCCGCCGCCGGATCGCGGCCGGCAGCACCACTTGCCCCTTTGTTGATACTGTCACCGATCCCACGTTACTCGGTCTCCATACTGCTGCTTACCGCAAGTTTACCAGCTTTCGGCTTACTAGTAAGCCAGTAGCCGGACCGACAAACAAAAACGGCCGCGCGAGGCGGCCGTTTCGATTTCGGTGAAGGGCGTCAGAACGAGTACTTGACCTGGACGCCGAAGATGTTGACGTTCGCCTTGTACGTGCCGCGCAGCGCGCCCTTGGGCCCGTTGGGAAAGCCCGCGACCGGCGCCGGATCCACGCTCGGCAGGTTGCTCGACGCATCGTCCACGAACTCGTGTGCATATCCGAAATCGAGCGCGCCCTGCTTCGAGAACGCCCACTGGGCGCCGACCGCGAGCCAGATCCGATCCGCGTCGGGGAGCCGCGGGGTGCGGAACGCATCCTGCACCGGCGTCTTGTCGTAGGCCGTGCCGAACCTGAGCTTCCACTCGTTGTTCAGCTGGTAGTTGGCCCCGACGCCGATTCGCCAGCTGTTGTCGAAATTCAGCGGCGTGCTGCTCAGGCAGACTGCGGTTGCGCCTGCGGCTGGACATGACGCGCCGCTCGTCCTGAAGATCGTCAGATCCTGAATCGAGTCCCACCACGTGTAGGTGAAGTCCGCGAGGATCTGCCACTTGTCGATCTGCTGCGAGAGCGCGATCGAGGCCATCGCAGGGAGCTTCACCTCGGCCGTGACGCCGCTGTTCGGGAAGAGCGCCGCCAATGCCGCCGGGACCCCGCTGAAGGTCACGTTGCCCTCGAGGTCTTGCTCGATCTCCGAGCGGTACGACAGGCCGATCCGGGTGGTGGGCGTGACCGTGAACATCACCCCGATGTTCCAGCCCCAGCCCCAGCTGTCGGCGCTGATCTCGCCGAGCGGCGATCCGAGGGCCGTGAACGTGCGGCTCGTGAGATCGGCGTCGATGTACATGGCATTGATCCCGAAGCCGAGCGACACCGCATTGTTGATCTTCCAGGCGAGGGTCGGGTTGATGTTGATCGTCTTGACCTCGGACTTGATCGCGTGGAACTGGCCGACCCAGCCGTCGTCGTACTCGGTCTTGAGGCCGAACGGCGCGCCGATACCCAGCCCCAGCCAGAGCTGCGGGTTGAGCTGCCAGGACAGATAGGCGGCCGGAACCGCCGCCCAGCCTCCGGCATCGCCGCCGTTCCCGGCCGTGGACACCGCGCCGGTGGGAGTCGTGCTGGTGCCGTCGTTCTGGAACTTGACCGACGTGTTGAGAACGTTCAGCGCGCCCACGACCTGACGGCCGGGGAGATTGGTCAACCCCGCGGGGTTGTACCAGATGGTGCTCGCGTCCTCCGCGGCCGCGGCTTGGCCGGAGTTCGCGAGGCCGAGCCCGCTCGCGTTCTGCACTCCGATCGAGAAGCCCGCGGCGCCGGCGCTTCCGGCTGCGGTGACAGTCATTGCCCCGATCGCCGCCGCGATCGCGCGTTTCTTCCACGCCAGCGTGCTCATGCGGTTTCTCCTCCGTAGGTGTTATGCGTTTGACCGCGCGCGGTAATCCTGCCCGCGGACGGCGATTTCAGTATAGGGGAAGCGTTGCATGGCTACAACGCGAGAAGGTGAACGGCGGCCTTGGGGTCGCCCCCTGTCGCGCCGCCGCAACAGCGGCGCCCAGGCCCTCAGGCCGCGACCGGACCGGCTTCCTCGATCAGCTCGAAATCGTGGGTGAGCGTCGCCGTCTTGGCCAGCATCGCCGACGCCGAGCAGTACTTGCTGTGGGAGAGCTTGATCGCGCTCTCGACGACGGAGCGCTTGAGTCTCCGACCGCGGACGGCGAAGTGCATGTGGATCTTCGTAAAGACCTTCGGATCGGTCTCGGCGCGCTCGGCAGTGAGCTCTACCTCGCAACCGGTCACGTCCTGGCCGCTGCGCTTGAGGATCACGACCACATCCGAAGCGGTGCACGCGCCGGTGCCGGCGAGGACGGTCTCCATCGGGCGCGGGCCCGTGTTCCGGCCGCCGACGTCCGGTGCGCCGTCGATGACGATCGCGTGCCCGCTTCCGGTCTCGGCGAGGAACTGCACGCCGTCCACCCACTTGATCGAGCATTCCATCCGATCATTCTACCTCCGCTCGTCATTTGATTATTTGATGGAGACATCAAAACGTTGATGCGGCATCGCACAACGTTTTTCTTGCATTGCACAAAACAAGCCTCGATAATGCCAACCGTAGCGAGCGGATTGGGCAAGGCCCATGAAGCTCCAGGGTTTGTCTCCTCCACCCTCCTCCTTTGGTGGATTTTGCGCAGCCTCAATGGGCTGCGCTTTTTTTTGTGGGTCCCGCCCGGAGATTTTGCAACCTTCTGATTTGACAGGGCGACCTGGCCGAACCTACAATTCGCGCCTTTCCCCGCACACCGCTTCCTGGCAGCCGACCCCATGACGACCTTCGTCGCCAAACCGAGCACCGTCCGCCGCGACTGGTACCTGATCGACGCGACCGACAAGGTGCTCGGCCGCCTCGCGGTCGAGGTCGCCCGCCGGCTGCGCGGGAAGCACAAGCCCGAGTTCACGCCTCACGTCGACACCGGGGACTACATCGTCGTGGTCAACGCGGCGAAGGTGCGCGTCACGGGCAAGAAGGCGACCAAGAAGACCTACCACAGCCACACCGGCTACCCCGGCGGCCTGTCGGAAATCAGCTTCGCAAAGCTGCATGCGCGGTTCCCGACGCGCGCGATCGAGCGCGCGGTCAAGGGCATGCTCCCGAAAGGGCCCCTGGGGTACGCCATGGCGCGGAAACTGAAGGTCTACCCCGGAGCCGCCCATCCCCACGCGGCGCAGCAGCCCAAGACTCTGGAGTTGAACGCATGATCGGCGAGTACCACTACGGCACCGGCCGGCGGAAGAGCGCCGTCGCGCGGGTCTTCATCAAGCCCGGCAAGGGCAACTTCGTTGTCAACGACAAGCCGATCGACCAGTACTTCGGCCGCGAGACCGGGCGCATGGTCGTGCGCCAGCCGCTGGCGCTGACCAATCACCTGACGACCTTCGACATCCAGGTGAACGTCGACGGCGGCGGCGAGTCGGGCCAGGCGGGCGCGGTGCGCCACGGGCTCACGCGCGCGCTGATCGAGTTCGACGCGACCCTGAAGCCGGTGCTCGCGAAAGCGGGATTCGTGACGCGCGACGCGCGCGAGGTCGAGCGAAAGAAGGTCGGCCTGCACAAGGCGCGCCGACGCAAGCAGTTCTCGAAGCGCTGATGGCGCAACGGAACGCAACGCGAAAGCCGCCTGTAGGGCGGCTTTTTAGTCTGTAGGGCGCTGTCGCCGCGTGGCGACAGGGAGCGGCGCGCAGGCGCCGGGAGATTCGCGAGGGATGATCAAGATCGGCATCGTCGGCGGCACCGGCTACACCGGTGTCGAGCTGCTGCGGCTGCTCGCGCAGCACCCGCAGGCCGAGCTCGCCGTCATCACCTCGCGCAAGGAGGCGGGAACGCCGGTCGCGGACATGTTCCCGTCGCTGCGCGGGCGGGTCGCGCTCCAGTTCTCGGAGCCCGCCGCGGCGCAGCTCGAGCAGTGCGACGTGGTGTTCTTCGCGACCCCGCACGGCGTCGCGATGAGCGATGCGAGGCGGCTCGTGGATGCCGGCGTGCGGATCGTCGACCTCGCCGCCGACTTCCGGCTGCAGGACCTCGCCGAATGGAAGCGGTGGTACAAGCTCGACCACGCGGCGCCGGAGCTCGTCGCCGAGGCGGCCTACGGCCTCCCGGAGACCAGTCGCGCGGCGATCCGGACCGCGCGGATCGTCGCCAATCCGGGGTGCTATGCCACCGCGGTCCAGCTCGGTCTCCTCCCGCTCGTCGAATCGGAGACCGTCGACCTCGATCATCTCATCGCCGATGCGAAGTCGGGGGTGAGCGGCGCCGGCCGGAAGCAGGAGCTTCCCCTCATGTTCAGCGAGGCCGCGGACAACTTCGCCGCGTACAACGTCGCGGGACATCGCCACGTGCCGGAGGTGCGCGAGCAGCTCGGTCGGCTCGCCGGCCGGCCGATCGGCGTCCTGTTCGTCCCGCACCTGACGCCGATGGTGCGCGGGATCCACGCGACGCTCTACGCCAGGATCACGCGCGAGGCGGATTTCCAGGCGCTCTACGAGAAGCGGTTCAAGGGTGAGCCGTTCGTCGACGTCCTCCCGCCCGGCCGGCATCCCGACACCCGCTCGGTGCGCGCCTCCAACACCTGCCGCATCGCGATCCATCGGCCCGGCAACGGCGACACCCTGGTCGTGCTCTCGGTCATCGACAACCTGGTGAAGGGCGCGTCGGGCCAGGCGGTGCAGAACATGAACATCATGTTCGGCGTCGACGAGACGGCCGGGCTCACGCAGCTGCCGGTGGTGCCCTGATGTCCATTCGCCTGCGCGCGCTGCGCCATCGCTGGGGGATCGCCGCCCCCAAGCTGACGGTCGGCCTTCACGTCGCCTGGTATTGGCGCGCGCTCGCAATCGTGGCGGTGGCGGCGCTCCTGCTGGTCCTTGCGACGTGGATGTACGACGCCGGACGGCAGTTCGCCGGATACGACGCCAGCACGGCGGAGAGCGAGCTCGCGACGCTGCGGGTGCGGGCGGCAGCCCTCGAGGATGAGCTGAAGAGCCTGCGGGCGGTCACCACGTCCAGCGAGAGCCGGCTGCAGATCGAGAAGTCCGCGCAGGCGCAGCTCGTGAAGCAGCTGAAGACGCTGCAGGCGGAGAACGCGCGTCTTCGCGAGGACCTCGCGTTCTTCGAGAATCTGGCGCAGGGCGCCGGCGAGGACAAGCTCGCGGTGTCGGGATTCAAGGTCGAGGCCGACCTGGTGCCCGGCGAGTACCGCTACCGCGTCCTGGTGACCCTGGGCGGCCGCAAGGAGCGCGAGTTCAGCGGCCGGCTCCAGCTCGTCGTCGACATGCAGCTCGGTGACCGCGACGTGACGCTGATGGTGCCGCCCGAGGAGAAGTCCGACGACGCCGCCTACCGCGTCCGCTTCAAGCGCTTCTACCGCGCCGAAGGGTCGTTCCGCGTCGACCCCAAGGCCAAGGTGCGCTCGGTGCAGGTGCGGCTGTTCGAGCAGGGCGCCGCGCAGCCGCGGGCGACCGAGAGCTACACTCTGTCCTAGCCCATACGTCCGCGACAGGAGGACCCCATGTTTTCCAGCAAACCCAAGGCGCAGAACCGGATCGACAGCCTGATCGGCGCCGGCACCCGAATCGAGGGCAACGTGATCTTCGCCGGGGGGCTGCGCGTGGATGGCGAGATCAAGGGCGACGTCCGCACCGGTGAAGGCGAGGCGGGCACGCTCGTGGTGAGCGAGCAGGCGCGGATCGAAGGAGAGATCCACGTGGCGCACCTCGTCGTGAACGGCACAATCGTCGGCCCGGTGCACGCGACCGAGCTGATCGAGCTGCAGCCGCGCTCGCGCGTGAGCGGAGACGTTCACTACACCTCGCTCGAGATGCACCTGGGGGCGATCGTGGAGGGCCGGCTCGTGCACACCCGCGCCGGCACCGAGGCGAAGCCGGTGGAGCTGAAGCTGGCGAAGTCGAATTGACCCTGCCGTGAGGCTGGTCTTTGCCGGTTGGCGGCGGTTTTCACGCTTGGAACCTCCCGCAATTGACCCCATCTAACGGGCATTCGATAATCGCCCCAAGGAATTGCCGGAGAACCGCATGAACGCCCCGACCGAGATGCCTGCGCCGCTGGTCTTCACCGACAGCGCCGTGAACAAGGTCAAGCAGCTGATCGACGAGGAGGGCAACCCGGAGCTGAAGCTCCGCGTCTTCGTGAGCGGCGGCGGCTGTTCGGGCTTCCAGTACGGCTTCACGTTCGACGAGATCCGGAACGACGACGACGCGGCGATGGAGAAGAACGGCGTGACGCTCCTCATCGATCCGATGAGCTACCAGTACCTCGTCGGCGCCGAGATCGACTACACCGAGGGCGTCGAGGGCGCCCAGTTCGTGATCAAGAACCCGAACGCCACCAGCACCTGCGGGTGCGGGTCGTCGTTCTCGACCTGACCGGGGACGATTTGAAGCGGACGGGGGCTGCGGCCCCCGTTTTTGTTTTCTCCCCTCCTCGTCGAGGAGGGGTGCCCGACGCGACGCGGAGGGCGGGGTGGTGACGGCGCCGCTACGCGCGCTCGGCGGCTGCGCTCCGATCCACCCAGAGCGAGTAGTTTCCGCCGATCAGGTTGAAGCCCAGGCGCTTCATCAGGCGATCGGTGCGGGCGATGTCCTTCCCCGAGCGCACGCTGAACTGGATCTCCCGCACGCCGCGCGCGATCGCCCATTCGCGGAACGCGTAGATGAGCTTCACCGCCGCGGTGCTGCCGCGCGCGCCCGGGTGGACGTAGAACAGACCCTCGGTCGCGGTGACGAACTCCTGGAAGATGAACTGCCGGAGGCTGCCGGCGAGCACGCCGACGAGCGAACTTTCCGCGTTCTCGGCGACGAAGCAGCACTGCGCGGCGTCCATCCGCGAGAACTGCGTGCCAAGGTTGCGCGCGAGCCGCTCGGGCGAGACGTCCAGGCCCGCGTAGCGTGTTTCGTCGCGCATCGCGAGCACCAGCGCGACGAGCGCCGGGATGTCCGCGGGCGTGGCGGTGCGGATCCTCACCGCCCCGGCTCCCCCGACCAGCGTTCCCGCAGATCCTGCCCGAGACGCGCCAGCGCGTCTTCCCAGCCACCGTCCGTCGCTTGCCGGTACAGCCGGAAGCCGGGGAACCAGGGCGACGCATCACCTGCTTTCATCCAGCGCCACTCCGCCGGCTGCGTGACGAGCACGCGCGCCGCCCGTCCGAGGCTGGCGCAGAGGTGCATGTTGGTGTTGCTGACGCCCACGTAGTCGTCCAGCAGGCTCACCGCCGCGAGCGCATCCCTCAGATCGTCGTTTACGCGCGATAGATCGACTAGCGGCCGACCGAGAGCGGCTTCGAAGCTCGCCACGTCCTCGCGCCTCGGGGAGCGCTGCATCGAGACCGGCGTTGCCCTGATCGCCTGCAGCATCGAGCCCAGTCGATCGGGTGCGATGCGCTTGAACGGCGCAGCGCCCGGCTGGCGCTGCATCGTCCAGCGAGTTCCTGCTTCCCAGGTCACGCCGAGGTAGGGTGGCGGTCCGGCCGCCGCGAGCGCAGCGCTCAGCGACGCGACGCGCGCCGGGTCGGGGACGAGCCGAAGCGGGGGCATGGGCTCCAGGCTCGTGACGAGCGGCAGATCTCCCACCAGGAGCGTTACCCCGTTCCCGGACTCCGGGCCCGGAGCCGAGAACAACGGGTGTCCGGAGACCAGCGCAACGATCCGCGGATCCGCATCGAGGACGAGGCTCCGCGCGACCCCCTCGAGCAGCGGCGCGAAGCGCATGAAGAAGAGCGTGTCGCCGGGACCTTGCTCGCCGCGAAGCCGCACGGTCTGGCCGCGCAACGCTTCCCGCGGCGGGACGGGAGCATCCGGGCGGGCGCCGATCTCCGCGAGCCAATCCTGTCGCGCGAGACGCCAGCCGTACCGCCGCCAGCCGGCCGCGAACTCGCCCTCGGCGAGATCGAGCGGCGCGGGGAAGAACAGCGCATCCGGGTCGTGGGGCGCCCGCTCCAGGAGCGCCTCGGCCTCGGCGCGCGCCTCGCCGGTCCGTCCCATCTCCGCGAGCACGATCGCCCGGTTCAGCCGGGCGCCGGCGTGCGTCGGCTCGATTGCAAGCGCTGCATCAAACCCCGCGAGCGCTGCCGCGCGCCGATGTGCCGCACGCTGGACCAGGCCCAGATTGCTCAGGACATCGACGTGGCGTGGATGCCGGGACAGACATTCCTCGAGCACCGCGCGTGCGTCGTCGACCTGCCCGTCCTGAGCGAGCGTGACACCGAGGTTGATCCACGGATCGGGATTCTCCGGTTGCAGCGCCGCCGCTCTTCTGAACGCGCGGGCGGCGTCAGCAAACCTGCCCAGGGCGCGGTGCACGTTGCCCAGGTTGAACCACGCCTCGGCGTGGGAGGGGAAGCGCTCGAGCAGCTTCCGCAGCTCGGCGGTCGCGTCTTCGTGCTTGCGCTGCTTGAGCAGCGCGTACGCGAGCGCGAGCCGAGGCTCGGGGATGTCGCGGTGCGTCTTCGCGACCGGCCTCAGTACCTCCTCGGCGTCCGCATAGCGCTCCGCCGCGAGCAGCAAGCGGCCCAGGTCGAACTGCACTTCGCCGGATCTCGGGGCGAGGTTCGCCGCCTTCTCCAGAAACCGGAGCGCTGCGCCGTAGTCGCGGCGCATTGCGGCCGCATGCCCCAGGATCTGCAGGGCTTCGACGTCGTTGGGGTTGGCCGCCAATGCTTCGGCGCAGAGCGCCTCCCCTTCGGCAACGCGTCCCTCCTCGACGCTGCGCCGCGCACGGTCGAGCGCGCTCGCGATCAGGTTCTCCTTCCGCACCTGGCCTCGAGTGTCGTCGACATCCGGCGATGCAATCCACCGCGTCGGGCCGGAACGGTCGGGGCGAGGGCGCGGGTCATGCCTGCTCGTGCCGCTGGAGCGGATTCTCGGCGAGCGTCGCATCCGCCGGCGGGGCGCTCGGGGGGACATCGAGCTCCGCTGGCGCCTTCGGGTCGAAGGCCGCCATCTCCGAGACGAGCTGCAGCGCAAGCCGCGCGAAGTGCGCCTCCAGCGCTTCGGCCGCGGCGTTCTGCGTCGGCGGCGGCGCGGGCCCGGCCGGAATACCCGTCTCGCGGATCGCGAACATCACATCGCCCACTTCACCCGTCGAGCCGTCGGCGCGCTCGTAGCTCGAGCGTCCGAAGATGACGTTCGCGCCACGGGTCTCGGATCGCCCGTCGGAGGCGAGCGAGATCGCGACGATGCCGGTCTCGGCGAGCGGCGTGAGCTCCCCGGGGTCGCTCCGGCCGTCGGCGCCGCGGTCCTGCCACAAGTGGAAGCGCTCCCATTCGGCATCGGCCGCGGTCAGCTTGCC
Organism: Burkholderiales bacterium; assembly: GCA_035286595.1. Classification (GTDB taxonomy): domain Bacteria; phylum Pseudomonadota; class Gammaproteobacteria; order Burkholderiales; family SG8-39; genus DATEDA01. The sequence goes on from DATEDA010000200.1 coordinate 31,684, forward strand.
GTCGCCGTCGGTGTCGAACGCAGCCAGACCCTCGAGGTCGGTGCGGGCGCCGGGGGTGTAGGCGACGAAGGAGATCTCCTCCGCGCGGGTGATGAAGCCATCGTCGTCGGCGTCGTAGGCGAGCAGCGCATCGTCCTCGGCCGCCCAGCCGAGGCGCTCCATCCATCCGTCGCCGTCGAGGTCGCGGAGCAGGCGCGAGTCGTCGACATCGACGAGCTCGACCCCGTCGGCATCGAGGTCGACCATCACCGGGCAGCAGCCGTCATCGCCCCCGCCGCCGGCGATCGTGCCGTAGTGCGAGGTGTTCACGGTGAAGGTCGTGCTCTCCCCGGAAGGGTCGGTGACCCGCACGACGAAGGGGTCGGCACCGCTGTAACCGTCGCCGTAGGTGCTCTGGTAGCGCCAGGTGTTGGCCTCGTTGAACGACCAACCCGCCCCGACCGCGACCGAGCCGTGCACCGGATGGGCGGCGACGCTGAAGGTCACGGGGTCCCCGTCCGGGTCGTAGGCGATGACGCGGCCCTCGGAGAGCATCGGATCGTCGTACGAATAGCTGCCGCCCTCGGAGTCGGAGTACTGCTGCTCCTCCGTGATCAGGGCGATGGGCCTCAGCGCGCCGCTTTGGTAGTAACTCGCGCCGATCGGCGTCCCGGAGCTGTTTCGCGCCTCGCCGGCGGCATACAGCGCCAGCGCCCGCGCGTGGTCGTAGATGGGCTGAATCGAGCTCGAGTAGTTGAACTCGCTGTCGTAGCCCGTGATCTGTTCGTAGGCGTAGAGCGCGCGGCCGAACTCGATCGCCTCGACCCGCGGGGCGTCGTTGACGTTCTCGAGTTGGACGAACGCGGTGCCCTGGCTGGTGTTGCCCTTGGTATCCGCCACGAGGTAATCGAAGCTCGCCAGGCCGAAGAAGTCGGGCGCCGGCATGAAGCGGACCTGGCCGTCGGCCTGGAGGCTCACCGCGCCGTGCGTCGCGCCGGCGACGCCCACGAAATGGACCGCATCGCCATCGGGGTCGCGGTCGTTGGCGATGAGGAGCTGCGGATCGAGAAGCAGCGTCGCGTCCTCGACCCCGGCGAATCCGTCGGCGCCGGCGATCGGTGGGTCTTCGACGGACGCGAGCGTGACGGTCGCCCGGGCGCTGGCGAAGCCGCCCGCGCCGTCCGATACGGTGTAGCTGAACGCACCTTCGCCCCAATAGTCGGTCTCGGGGACGAATACGACCGTGCCGTCCGGCGCAAGCCCTACGGCACCATGCTCGGCCTCACCCACCGCGGTGATCTTGAGCAGCTGACCGTCGGTGGCGATGTCGGGATCCACCTCGTTGGCGAGGAGGGCTGCGGGCACGATGACGAGCGGTGTGTCCTCGGCCCCTGCGACCATTTCGTCGACGCCGATCGGGGCGTCGTTGACGCCGGCGACCGTGACAAGCGCTTGCGCCTGCGCGAGCCCGCCGCGACCGTCGGAGACGCTGTAGCCGAACGCGGCGAGCCCGTGGAAGTTGGCGTCCGGGGTGAACTGCACCGTGCCATCGACGAGCAACGCTACCTGCCCGTGCTCGGCGTCGAAAACCGCGCTCACCGTGAGCACGTCGCCGTCGGTGGGCGTGTCGATGTCGGTGTCGTTCGCGGTGAGGAGCAGCGGATCGACGAGGAGCGCCGTGTCCTCGACGCCCGCGCCGATCAGCTCGCCGATCGCGACCGGCGCGTCGTTCACGCTCGCGAGCTGGACGAACGCGGTTCCCGTCGCCGACGCGCCTGCGTCATCGTCCACCGTATAGGCGAAGCGCGCCTCGCCCCAGAAGTCGGCGTCCGGGATGAAGCGCACCGTGCCGTCGGGCAGCAGCTCGACCGAACCGTGCTCGGGCGCCCCGACCGCGGTCACGCGGAGGCTGTCCCCGTCGGTCGCGATGTCCGGATCCCGGTCGTTCGCGGCCAGCGCGCCCGCTGTGAAGAGCAGCTCCCGGTCTTCCTCGCCGGCGACCAGATCGCCGATCGGGACCGGCGCGTCATTGACGCCTTCGAGCACGATCTCGGCCCGGCCGAACAGGCCGCCGAGCATGTAGGTGAAGCTGGCCGTGCCGTGGAAGTTCGCCTCGGGGACGAAGCGCACGAGACCATCCGCGCCGAGGACGACCTGGCCGTGCTGCGCTTCGCCGGCCCAGGAGATCACCGCGGCCGGGTCGCCGTCGAAGCCGGCCCGCTCGAGGAGCTCGGCGCCATCGAGCACGATGGGGTCGTCTTCGAGGCCCGTGAGCTCGGAGAAGAGCGTAGGTACGTTCTGGGCGAACGGATCCATCCCGCCCGCGGGGAGCTCGGCCAGCGAAGTGAGCTCAGCGAGTGTCGGAGCGGGGGAGGACACCGGCGTGATCGCGTCGGCCGTGACGACGATCGGAGGCGAGGCGCCAACCGATCGGGCCGGCATGGGCTCGGAGTCGGTGGTCGCCGAGGCCAGGGGGAACGAGACGACGTCGGACGCCCGAGCCACGATGGGTGGATGGGCGGGCGGCGGCGGTTCGGCTCCCGCTTCGCGCGGGCGACCGACCGCCTCGGTGATCACGATCGGCGCGGCGAGCGGTGCGAGCGTGCCGTCGGGCAGCACGAACTCGATGCGGCCCGCGCGAAGCTCCTCCGCTGCAGCCGTTCCGGAGACGCCCAGGCCCAGGGCCGCGATCGCGCCGGCGGCGCCGGCGAAGAGCAGACCCTGTTCAGCCCCGCCAAGCACGATCCGGCGGGCTTCGCGGCTCGCGCGGGCGCCGTGTGCCTCGTCGAGCGACGCATCGGCGTCGGTCGTGTCGATGCCGCGCGAGGTTTCGAGTGCCGGGTCGACACCCCAAATGCGCGCCGTCTCCGGGTCGGACAGGTCGGCCACGCCCGAGACGTAGAGGAGCCGCGCGTCGGTGCCCTGGCCGTCGAGCCCGTTCTCCGCCTCCACCAGCACCCCGCCGGGTAGCACGGCCATGCGTACGCCGTCGGTCTCGGCGTCGAGCGCCACTTCCTCGACGGCGAGCGATGCGCCGTCCTCCAGGTGGATGGTTGCATCCGCTTCGCCCGCCGGACCGAGCACGAGGGCGTTCGCTCCGATCTGGGCGAGCGACAGCACTTCGCCCGGATCCGATTGGGCATCGGCGTTGACATCGAGCCAGAGCGCGAGCGCCGCAAAGCCGGGATCGCGGTGATCGAGGAAGCCGTCGCGGTTCGCGTCGAGCCACGCGAGCATCTCGCTGCCTCGCATCGGCTCGGGCAGGTTGGGGGAGGCGAGGAGCTCTCGCGCGTTCCCGATCCTTCCGTCTCCGTCTCGATCCAGCGTGAGCAGCGCATCGCGGAGCCCAGGCCACTCGACTGCTTCCAGGAACCCGTCCGAATCGACGTCGTAGCGCAAGGGGCCCGCCAGGAGATCGGCGAGCGTGCGGCCCGTCTCCTCCGGCAGCTTCGTCGTTGTGATCCCGTCCCCCGCGAGATCCACGACTAGCGCCGGGAGCGTCTGGCGGCCTGCGTGGTCAGCCGGATCGGTCGAAGCGTCGGGGTTCAGGCGATGGGCGTATTGGGCCTCGGTTTCCGCGGCGTTGGGATCTCCGGCGGTGAGCTTCGCCTCGACCTGCTCGGCTTCCCACGCGGGCGCAAGCGCCTCGGCGTGATGCGCGACCTCGACGAGCAAGCGCTCCACATCGACGATGTTTGCGCCCACCTGCCGGGTTTCACCGGTGTGCGGATCGGTGAACTCGATCACGAAGGCGTTGTGTCCGAGGAAGTGGAGGTTCGGCAGCCGCTCGGGGATGAGCGCGAGCGCGGCGGGTCCATCCTCATCGTTCTGGCTTCCCTTCACTTCGAGCAACAGGCTCGAGAGCGCCGCGGCGAGCTTGCCTGCCACCACGCTCGCGCCTTCGGTGCCCGGACCGACCGGAGTCTCCTCGATGCTCTTGTGCCTGTTGGTGCCAGTCGCCTCGATCCCGATCGCGCCGTCTTCGCCCCGGGTGTAGCTCCCGTTGCCGGCGGCGGGAATCCAGTCGTATTCGGGCTCGTCGTCGCCGCTGAAGAGGGCGCTGACTATCGTGAGCACCAGCCCGATGACGAACGTCGCCGGGATCATCATCAGGATCGAGGCGACCGCGCCGATGTAGTTTCCCTGCGAGAGCGCGAGCGCCGCCCCCAGGATCGGGACGACATCGCCGAGCACGCTCGCGACGGCTCCGAGGGATGCGGACTGGGAATAGAGCGCAGCGGCGCCTGCGAAATCGCCTGCGGCGTCTAGGGCGAGCATCGTGGAGTTGACACTCCCCGTCCAGAGCTGCGTCGCCTGCTGCGCGAGCGAGGCCGTCGAGTACGCGATGCCGAGCGGGTCGCCCGAATCAATTGAGTTGTAGAGCCCTACGCCGGCGGAGGCGAGCCCGAGGCCTGCGCCGACCGTTCGGAAGCCCGGCGCTACGTCCTTGGGAAGGAGCTTGTCGCCTTGGTACCAGTTGGCGATGTTGACGGCGTTGACGCCCGCCGTCGCGATCCCCAGCCCGTCGCCGCCCTGGATCGACTGGTAGAGCGTCCAGCCGGCTTGGAAGGCGGTGGCTTCTGGCGGGACCTTCGTCGGGCCTTGCGTGGTCGGGGTGCTCTCGCCCGTTGTGGCGCCGCCGGAAGCGGACGGTGGAGCATCGCCTGGCGCTGCATCGGTCGCGGTGCCGGTCGGCGCGGCGGCGAGCTTCAGCGCGTCATCCGTCGATCCGGAAAGAGGCCCTTCATTCTGAACCCGCTCGAACTCAGCGACCAAGGCGTCCAGGAAAGCGTCGGCATAGCCACGGTCAAGCGATGTGGACGGACCGATCCGGTCTGCAGGTAGGCCCGTGTTGGGATCGAGTGGCTGCGGGTCACCTGCGTGTGCACCGTCTCCAGCTTCGTGTTCAGGCCCGAACGCCTCAAGTGGGATCTCCTTTTCCGCAGTGGCTTGGGCCTGGAGACGCGCCTGCTCAAGGTGCTCGGCCACGTCGCGCGGGATGGGGAGACGCCAACCTTCCCTGATCTGATCGACGTTCGTGCTTAGACCATAGTGATACTTCAAGAACGCCTCATACTCCCCCAGGTCGACACCGAGTTCCTGTGCGATTTTGGTGACCGTGTCGCCTTTCTGGATCAGGTAGGTCGGGCCTTCGCCCTGGAAGTCGGGAAGAGGCTTGAAGCCAAGTGTGTAGCCTTCCCGTTCGAATGTTGTACGTTCCCCAACCAGCCGCGTCGCGGGATCCTGTGCTCGCTCGATGACTTTGACGATCTGCTGTCCGGTCTCATCCCAACGAAACTCTGTCTGCTTGTACGTGCCCTCGGCGGGATTGCCCGATTGGACGTAAGACACGAGTTCCCTCGTAACCGGATCACGGGCCCTGTCGTCGACGGGCCGGGCAGGTGCCGGTGCGGACCCGTCTGAGGCTGCGGCCGCGACCCCAGTGCTCTGATCGCTGAGTTCCCACGACGATGGCGGTTGTCCCGCCGCGTGATAGCGACGGACCGCCGATTCGTAGGCAAAGATAGTCTCGGCAGTTGTCTGGTCGGCGCGGATCTGGAATGCAAATCCTCCGCCTAAGGTCGCTTTGTCCTGAAAGTAGTACCCCTCAGTGGCGTAAAAGGTTTGACCCCCTGATGCGACGTACGCACCGCCTGGGTGGTACTTCCAGGGCAGCGGCTGATTCGGATCGACTTGGTTGAGGTCG
>DATEDA010000201.1:0-3853 GCA_035286595.1 Burkholderiales bacterium
GCGTTATGCGGAGTGCCGGATTATGCGAAGTGGACCGGAGAAGCGCGAGCAGGCAAGGTGTATCGGCTCGCCACGCTCGGCATAATCAGAGGGCTGCGAGGAAGGTCATCAGCTCGTCGCCGGCCTTGAAGCGACGCGGTGGCGAACCGGCGGGCGCGAGCTTGGCGAGCGCCCGTTCCTTGGCCGAGAGGTCGGCCTCGACGTAGATGTGGGTGGTTTCGAGGCTCTCGTGACCGAGCCACAGCGCGATCACGGACGTGTCGACGCCAGCTTGCAACAGGTGCATCGCGGTCGTGTGCCGCAGTACGTGAGGCGAGACGCGCTTGCCACGCAGACTCGGGCAACGCGCCGCGGCGACGCGCACCACCTGCGTGAGCAGGTAGCGCGCGCCGTCGCGCGTGAGCGGGCCGCCGCGTGCGTTGGGAAACGCGATGCCGTCGGGAGGTCCGCCGAGCTCACGGAACCAGGCGTTCAACACGCGCGCCGTCCGGGACCAGAGCGGCACCGTCCGTTCCTTGCGGCCCTTGCCCTGCAGGCGTAGGAACGCACTCGCGCCGGCGACGAGCTGCGAGCGCCGCAGCGTGACGATCTCGGAGACCCGTGCCCCGGTGTTGTAGAGCGTCAGCAGCAGCGCGTGGTCGCGGCGACCGGCCCGCTCGGCGCGATCGGGGGCGGCGAGAAGCGCGTCGATTTCCTCGCGCGTGAGGTAGCCGACGAGCCGGCGGTCGGCACGCTTGATCGGGATTGCGAGCACCCGGGTGGCGAGGGCGAGGCCCTCAGGCTCGCGCAGCGCGACGAACCGGAAGAACGAACGCAGGGCAGCCAGCCGGGCGTTTCGCGACCGGACCGAGTTGCCGCGCTGTCCTTCGAGGTGGTCGAGGAACGCGAGGATCGCGGGGGCGTCGAGGTCTGCGAGGTGCAGATCCGACGGCTCGGTTCGGGTGGTTTCCCGAAGGAAGCCGAAGAGCAGACGCAACGCGTCGCGGTACGCGCTGACGGTCTGGGGGCTGGCGTTCTTGTGGTGCAGCAGGTGCTCAGCGAAGAAGGCCTGCACGAGTGGCGCAAGGGGGATCGACGCGGTCATTTCGCACCTCCGGCGTTGGCGTACGCGTCGAAGCGTTCGGCGGCAGTGCCGAGCAACTCTGGCGTCGCGGTCAGGTACCAGTACGAGTCCTCGGGCCGAACGTGTCCGAGGTAGACGGACAGCTCCGGCAGCCGCGCGTGCACGTCGGCACCCTCGCGATACCACGCGAGCAGGCGTTGCACGGCGAAGGTGTGTCGCAGGTCGTGCAGGCGGGGTCCGGGTCCGGCCGACGGCCGCAACCCCACCCGTCGAGCGAGCGCAACGAACGTGACGCGGGCGCGCTGCGCGTACAGGGGGCCTGGGCGCTCGGAGACGAAGAAGGTGTCCGCAAGACCGTCGTAGCCAAGGCGTCGGCGCTCGTGAGCGTAGGTGCGCAGCGCGTCAGCCGTGGTGGGATGCAGAGGCACGAGACGCGATTTGTGGAACTTCGCTTCTTGCACGATCAGGCGGGCCGGTTGCTCATCGAGACGGACGTCTTCGATCCGCAGTCGGACCGCTTCCCCGATGCGCAGACCGGTGCTCGCGAGCAGGCCGATGAGCGTCGAGTACGTGGACGGACGCAGAGCTCCGCGAGGTCCGAGCGCGCGGGCGACGGCCAGCAACGCGTCGATCTCGTCCGCGGCGTAGATGTACGGCGCCCGCCGGCGGGCGCTTGCGAGAAGCCCATGAGCCGGGACTTCGACCCCGGGCACTGCGGCGTGAAGGTGCGTGAGGAAGCCGCGCACGACACTCAAGCGGCGTGCCCGCGCCACGACACCGTGGGACGACGGCGTCGAGCAGGCCCAATCCACGGCCCATGCGGCATGGACGGGTCCGTCGAGGCCGTGCTGTTCGATGAAGGCGACGAAGTTGCGAAGCAGACTCTCCTCGGCTCGCATCTCGAACCCGATCGCGCGCCGCAGCGCCACGTAACGCTCGACGCGAGACCGCAACTCGCCGGGCTTCAACGCGCACCTCCCGGCCACGGCAGCGCCACGCGCGCGAGCGTGTCGATGTCGAGCTTGGCGTACAGGCCCGTCGTCTCGAGGCGCGCGTGCCCGAGTACGTCGGCCACCTGCTTGAACGACGCGCCGCGCCGCACCATCCAGGTCGCGGCGCTGTGACGCAGCGTGTGCGCGCCGCGGCGCGGAGCGTCGATTCCCGCGCGACGTGCTGCGCGCTCGACGATGGCGCTGACCGATGACGCGCCGCGCAGCGGTCCGTACGGAGGCAGCGCGCGCAGGAAGACGTGGCGGCAACGGGTCGCGGGGCGCCCATGCCGCAGGTACGCGACGAGCCTGTCGCCGATGTCCTGCGCGAGCGGCAAACTGCGATCCCGGCCGGACTTCGCGCCGCGAATGCACACTCGCCCTTGCGTCCAGTCGAGGTCGTCGAGGCGGAGCCCCGCGACCTCGCCCGCTCGCAGGCCGAGGCGCGCGAGCAGCGCCACGATCGCGCAGTCGCGTCGACCCTGCGGGGTGGCTGCGTCGCTGGCGGCGAGCACGCGCGCGACCTCGTCGGCCGACAGGTACCGGGGCAGCGACGCGTGCTTCCACTGGCGGATCGCGGGCACGGCACCGCGCAACCCCTCGCGCACGGCGCCGCTCGATTCGAGGAACCGCAGCAGCGCGCGCGTGGCGGTGCCCGGCAGACGGCATGCCGACGGCTTGAGCGTCTGCGCCCGCTGGCGAACGAACGCCGCGACGTCGTCCGCCGTCAGCATCGACCAGTCCGGCGGAGCGCTCCCGAAGCGCAATGCCGCGAGCGCGCGGGCGTATCGGGCGTACATGCGGCGCGTGGCCTCGCAGAGGCCCGCGACGCGGTCGAGATGGCGATCGTACACGGCGAACCAGCGGTCCGTATCGCTCGGAGCGACCAGGCACGGCCGCGGCGCCACGACACCGTGCTGCCGAAGCACGTCGAGGAGCTTGCGGGCCCCCGAGGCGGCGTCCGGCAGTCGCCCGCGTGGGCGCGCGCCGCACCGGAACCGCCCTCGGCTTTCGACGTAGCGCGCGACCGTTGCGTCGTCGGCGGCTTGCACCGCCACGCCCCGCCGCTGCAGCCAGCGTCCGAAGGCGTCGGCCGCGAAGAGGTAGCGACGAACGGTGCGCGGGCGGTAGTCCTCGGCGAGAAGCGCCCTTGCGAACGGCGCCAGGTGAGCGTGCATCGGTCCCGCGCGCAGTCGCGCGCGATCATGCGGACGGGTAACGAGCGATTCGAGCATGGTCTCCTCCTCTCGGCGCTGCAGCCGAGTTGGAGAAAACCGTCCCGGATTATGCCGAGTACCTCAACATACGGCGAGCGTCCCAAGCGGGCACAAGCGGCCGGCGACGAGCCCTACTTCGCATAATCCGGCACTCCGCATAACGCGGCTTATGCCGTGCTCGGCATAAGCGGCGGATCGCGGAGATCGCTTCCACTGGGTGCTCTGCCGAGAGGACGGCGAGCGCCTGGAGCGCCACGAGGTGTCCGGGATGCTCGGAGCGGTCGAACGTCGCGCGGGCTTCGAGGTGCGCGAGCTGGACCACAAGCTCCGGCACACGTTCGGATCACACCTCGCGATGCGCGGGGCGCCGGCCCGGACGATCATGGAGCTGATGCGCCACACGACGCTGGCCATGACGCAGCGGTACCTGCACCTCTCGCCGCAGGCGACGCGGGACGCCATCCGTCTCCTCGAAGGGCCCGTTTCCGGCGCTCCTCGTGGAGACCACGTGGAGACGAAATAAGACGCCGGCGCGAAGCCGGCGTGAACACGAACGAATCAGAGTAGCGGGGGCCCGCTTTGCG
>DATEDA010000202.1:0-4435 GCA_035286595.1 Burkholderiales bacterium
GCCCGCCTGAACGATCAGGTGGGCGGGCGTGAAGGAATAGCTGTCCAGCGTGACGCTTGCACGATGCACCCCGTCCGGTCCCGCTTCCGCGACCGCCGGCGGGGACGGCGGTGCCAGGCGGCCAAGCGCCGCTCCACTTCCGCGCGCGGCATGGCGAGCTCGGCCGCGAGCGCCGGCAGCGCGACCGGCGCGCCCTCGGCGAGCCGCCGGTAGAGCGCGAGCGAGAGCCGCCGATCGTCAGCGTCGAGCGCCGGGAAGACGCCGAGGAGCCGGTCGGAGAGGACTTCGACCGTGGGTCTCGCCTGCGACATTCGTTTGCCCTCAACCCGCGCAGCAGGAAAGCTTCGCGACGTCCTTGGTGAACGTCTGCGCGCACAGCTTCAGCGCTTCGACCATGGTGAGGTATGGGAAGAGCTCGGCCCCGAGCGCCTCCACCGTCATCCCGGCGCGGATCGCGAGCGCAGCCGACTGGATGAGATCCCCTGCCTCCGCGGCGGCCGCTTGCGCGCCCAGGATCCGCCCCGTCCCGGCTTCGGCGACGAGCTTGACGAACCCGCGGGTGTCGAAGCTGACGAGCGCCCGAGGCACGTGCTCGAGCGCGAGCGTGCGGCTCTCGACGGCAAGGCCGCGCGTCCGCGCCGCGTCTTCCGAGAGACCGACCGTAGCAACCTGCGGATCGGTAAAGACGACCGCCGGCACGATCGACAGATCGAGCGCCGCCTCGCCGCCGGTCATGTTGATCGCGGCGCGCGTGCCGGCCGCCGCGGCGACGTAGACGTGCATCGGCTGGGTGGTGCAATCGCCCGCGGCGTAGATCCCCGGGGCCGACGTGCCCATCCGCTCGTCGACGAGGATCGCGCCGCGTCCGTCGGCGCGTACGCCGGCCGCCTCGAGGCCGAGGCCGTCGGTGTTCGGCCGCCGGCCGGTCGCGACGAGCAGCCGATCGCCGACGAGGTCCGCCCCGTGCACGTCGAGCGCGAAGCGGCCGTTCTCGTAAGAGACTCCCTGCACCGACGCGCCGGTGAGGATCCGCATGCCCTCCTCTTCGAGGATCGCCTTCAGCGTGGCGCCTACGAGCGGATCCTCGCGTGAGAGCAGCGTCGATCGAGCGATGAGCGTCACGCGGCTCCCGAATCGCAGGAATGCCTGCGCGAGCTCGAGCGCGACCGCCGAGCCGCCGTAGACGAGCAGGTGCTCGGGCAGCCGCTCGGCGTCGAGCGCCTCGGTCGAAGTCCAGTAGGGCGTCGCGCGCAGCCCGGGCACGTCGGGAATCGCCGGCGAAGCGCCCGCGGCGACGAGCGCCCGATCGAAGTCGAGCACCCGTTCGCCGCCGCCGGCGAGGCGCACCACGAGGCGGTGCGGATCGCGGAACCGCGCCTCCCCGTGCAGCAGGTTGATGTTGGGGTTCTCGGCGACGAGGCGCTCGTATTTCGCCTCGCGCAGCTCTGCAATGCGCTGCTGCTGCTGGGAGCGAAGCGCGGCGCGGTCGATCCGCGGCGCGGCAGGCGCGATGCCGGCGTCGAACCCGCTGCGGCGGCGCGTCTGCGCGACCTGCGCCGCGCGGATCGCGATCTTGGACGGCACGCAGCCGACGTTGACGCAGGTGCCCCCGGTCGTGCCGCGCTCGACCATCGTGACCTGCGCGCCGGTTTCGGCGGCCTGGATCGCTGCGGCGAGCGCCGCGCCGCCGCTGCCGACGATCGCGATGCGGAGCGCGCTCGCCGTCGGCGCATCGGCGTCTCCGCGCGGCGCGGAAGACAGCCGCGCGCGATAGCCCTTCGCCCGAACCGCATCGAGGAGCGCCGCGTCCGGAACACCGCCATCGGTCTCGACTCGCGCGGTGGCCGACGGGTACGCCACGGCGGCGCGCGTGACGCCGTCGACCGCCCCGAGCGCGCGTTCGAGGGTGCGCGCGCAGTGATCGCAGGTCATGCCCTCGACGGCGAGGACGACGGTGCTCATCGCTTCGGCTCGGCGTCAGCGGGGATCGGGGCGCAGGCGGGCGTGGCTTTGGCGCGCAGCGCGTACACGGTGAGACCGAGGAAGACGAGGAGCAGCGGCACGAGCACGTAGTCGAGCCAGGCGAGCCACGCGGCGAGGCCCAGCGCGCCGAGGAGGATCGCAAGCGCCGGGGTGAAGCAGCAGATCGCGGTGACGACCGAGCCGCCGATACCGACTCCGAGCAGTCCGCGGCTCGCCATGACGAGCCTCAGCGCAGCGGCTTGGACGGATAACCCGCGTTCGCCGTCGCTGCGGCAATCGCGTCGATCGTCGTCTTCTCGGTCTCGAAGCGCACCACGGCGGTCTCGGTGTCGTAGTCGACTTTGGCGTCGAGCACGCCGGGCACCTTGGTGATCGCCTTCTTCACCGTGATCGGGCACAGTGGGCAGGTCATGTTCGAGACTTTGAGCGTGACCGTACGCGGCTCGGCGTTCAGCGTGCTCGCCGCGGCGAACAGCGCGGCGGCCAGGACGAGGGCAAGTGGCTTTGTCATGCGGACCTCAGTAGAAAAGCGGTGCGAAGTACGGCGACGCGCCGGACACGAGCACGAGCAGCGCGACAAGCCAGAAAGCGATCTTCTGGCCGCGCCGGACGGAAGGTACGGCGCACACCTCGCCCGGTGCGCAGGCCGTGACAGGGCGATGGATGCGCCGCCAGGCGAAGGCGAGCGCGACCGCCGCAGCGGCGAGGAAGAACGGCTGGTACGGGGCGAAGGCCTGCAGCGTGCCCACCCACGCGCCGCCGACGCCCGCGAGCACGAGCGCGAGCGGGCCGACGCAGCAGACCGAGGCGAGCACGCTGGCCAGGCCGCCTGCGGCGAGCGGCACGGCGGCCGACGGCTCGGGTGGCGCCGCGCGAGCATCCGGCGCGGCGCGCGCCGCGAGCGAGGCCGAGGGATCATGCGTCATGAGGCGACTCCTTCCACATCCGGCGGACGGACGGTAACGTAACCCCGGAGCCGGGTACGGGAGCAAGTGGGGACACCGTCGGGCGCGGCCCGGCCGAGAACCACGGCACGGCCCGTCGATCCAAGGAAGGTCACGATGGCGAACGACGAAGCGACCTCACAGGCGACGATCGGTGCGCTCGCGCGCGCCGTCGGCGTGAACGTCGAGACGGTCCGGTATTACGAGCGGATCGGCCTGCTGCCGCGCCCGCCGCGGGCGCACGGCTCGATCCGGCGGTACCCGCCGGAGACGCTGCGCCGGCTGCGCTTCATCAAGCGCGCGCAGTCGCTCGGGTTCTCGCTCGAGGAGGTGGCCGCGCTGCTCCAGCTCGCGGATGGCGAGCACTGCGCCGAGACCCGGGTGCTCGGCGAAAGGAAGCTCGGGCTGGTGCAGCGCAAGATCGAGGAGCTTGGCGCGATCCGCGCGGCGCTCGAGCGCCTGGTCGAACAGTGCTCGCGCGGCGGACAGGGAAGGGGCTGTCCCCTGATCGAAGCGCTCGTCGCTGACTCCGACTGACGGGCGATGTTCCCGCGCGGGTGCCGCGTGGGGCTTGCCTCCGTACCATGGTACGGGGTACACGATCGCCCACGGAGGGTCCACATGTCGGCGCTCACCATCGGTGCGGTCGCGCGGCGCGCGGGGGTCGGCGTCGAGACGGTCCGGTTCTATGAGCGGCGCGGCCTCTTGCGCCGGCCGCCGCGGCCAGGCACCGGGTTTCGGACCTATCCGGAGGAGACCGTCGCGCGGCTGCGGTTCATCCGCCAAGCGCAGGTGCTCGGCTTCACGCTGAAGGAGATCGGCGACCTGCTTGCGCTGCGAGTCGCGCCCGGGACCGACTGCGCTGCCGTGCGCACGCGGGCCGCGGCGAAGCTCGCAGACGTCGAGGGCCGGCTCGCGGAGCTCGAGCGCATCCACGGCGCGCTCGCGAAGCTCGTCGCCGCCTGCCCCGGCAGCGGCGCAGTCGCCAGCTGCACGATCCTCGAGTCCCTCGCCGAGCCCGCTGGGACCGCCGCGCGGCCGACGCGGCGGCGCAACGCAAGGAGCAAGCACATGAAATCGCTCGAGCTCAAGATCGAAGGCATGCACTGCGACGGCTGCGCAAGCACGATCGAGGCCCTGCTCACGCGCGAGCCGGGCGTGAACGCGACGAGCGTCTCGTACGCCGCGGGCAGCGGGCGGATCCTCTACGACCCCGGCGCCACCGATCCCGCGCGGCTCGCCGCCGCGATCGAGAAAGCGGGCTACCGCGTCGCGATCGCGCCGGGGGCCGCGGCCTCGTGAGCGGCGCAGAGGCCGCCGCGACCTTTCTGCTGCCGATCGGGCTCGGCCTGTTCGGCTTCGTCGAGCCGTGCTCGATCGGCTCGACGCTGCTCTTCATCAAGCTGATAGAGGGCAAGCGCGCTGTGGTGAAGGTGGGACAAGTCGCTATGTTCGCCTTTACCCGGGCGATCTTCATCGGCTTTCTCGGCGCGGCGGCTGCGGTGATC
>DATEDA010000203.1:0-20458 GCA_035286595.1 Burkholderiales bacterium
GAGCCGCTCGTACTGGGCGATGTCGAGAGGCATGAAGAACTGGAGGTAGACGAGACCGGCGACCACCGCCAGCACCAGCGTCATCCCGAGGATCTTCCCGACGCCGCCCTTCTTGCCGGCCTTGATCTTCTCGAGGCGCGCCACGACCTGGGCGGAGTCCTTCTCCTGCTCCTTCCGCCGTGCCTTCGCGCGCGCGTCGGATTCGGCCTTCTCGCGCGCGCGCTCGTCGCGCCGCGTCCGCGCCGCAGCCTCGGCGTCGGCCTTCGCGCGCGCCTTGTCCCCGTCGCGCGCCTTGCGCTCCGCCTCCCGGCGCGCGCGCTCTTCTTCCTCCCGTTGCTGCGCGGTCTGCTCGGCGTCGCGTCGGCGTTGCTCCTCTGCTTCCCGCCGCTCTTCTTCCGCTTCCCGCCGCGCGCGCTCATCGACCTCCCGCTGCGCCCGCGCTTCGGCATCCCGGCGCAGCATGCCCTCCGCCGCCTCGCGCCGCCGCTGCTCCTCCGCTTCCCGCCGCGCGCGCTCATCGGCATCGCGCCGCGCGTGCTCTTCGGTCTCCCGGCGACGCGCGGCGGCCGCCGCCTCCTGCCGCCGCTCCTCCTCGCGTTCCTGCCGCGCGCGCTCCTCGGCCTCGCGCCGTGCCCGCTGGTCCGCCTCGCGGCGGGCAGCGTCGCGGCTCGTCCGCTCGTCGGCCTCGCGCTTGGCCCGTTCGTCCGCCTCGCGCCGCGCCTGCGCCTCGGCCTGCCGCACCCGTTCCTCGAGCTCGCGGCGGATGCGCTCCTCCTGCTCGCGCATGGAGCGCTCTTCGACCTCGTGCCGGCTCCGCTCGTCCGCTTCGCGCCGCGCCCGCGCCTCGGCTTCCTTGCGGGCCTGCGCCTCGGCCGCGCGGTGGGTCTTCTCCTCGGCCTGCCGCTGGGCGTGCAGCCCCGCCTGCCGGGACTGCTCCTCGAGCCCGCGACGCGCCCGTTCCTCCGCGTCCTTGCGTGCGCGCTCCCCGCCCTCGCGCTTCGCCCTCTCCTCAGCCTCGCGACGCGCGCGCTCCTCGGCTTCCTTCCGGGCCCGCTCCTCCGCATCGCGCTTCGCCCGCGCCTCGGCATCCGCCGAGGCGCGCGCTTCCGTCTCGCGACGCGCTTTTTCCTCGGTCTCTTTGCGCGCCCGCTCGGCCGCGTCACGCTTGGCCTTTTCCTCGGCGTCGCGCCGCGCCTTCTCCTCGGCAGCGCGCTTCGCTTTCTCGTCGGCCTCGCGCTTCGCGCGCCCGTCCCCGTCCTGCTTGGCGCGGGCCTGCGCCACCTGGCGCGCCACCTCGTCCGCCTCGGCCTTGGTCTGCGCCGTCACCTCCGCCTTGCTCGGCGGCTTGCTGATGAGCGCGGTGAAGTCGAGATCGATGTCCTCCTGAACGATCGGCACCTGGGAAGGCGGCGAGATGCTCGCCGGCGCCGAGACGAACTCGCGCACGAAGCCTTCCTTGGTGAGCCGGCCGAGCGCCTCGAGCAGCTTCGGCTCGGTGAACTTGTCGAGCTTCTGGTGCAGGTCGCCGACGGTCGCCTTGCCGTCGACCTGGGACAGGACGTTGCGAAGATCGCGCGGCAGCAGGCTCGTCTTGCCGGTGACCTCCATCAGACCCTTGGCGGTCTTGGTCAGAACCGTTCTTCTATCCATGCTTCCCTGGGTTCCCGAGGCGTCGACGAGCGTTGCAAAGACAGCCGGTAATGCTAGCACCGCGACCGGGCCCGCCGTCGTGCAAAAGTGCCCTGGGTCGGGAGTTTATTCGGCCTTTGCGTCAGGCGTTTGGATGAAGCCGGCCCGGCCCGGGCGCGATGCGAATTTCCCGCGTCAGCCGGGCGTCCCGAACCCGCCGCCGCCGGGCGTCTCGATGACGAATACGTCGCCTGGGCCGACCTCAGCCCGGTCGGCGCCGCCCAGGTCCAAGCGCGTGCCATCCTCGCGCTCGACCCAGTTCCGCCCGCACTCGCCGGAGGCTCCGCCCGCGAGCCCATGCGGCGGGATGCGACGGTGGCCGGAGAGGATCGATGCCGTCATCCGCTCGAGGAAGCGGACGCGGCGCGTACCGCCGTTGCCGCCGCGCCAACGTCCTGCGCCCCCCGAGCCGTGACGGATCTCATAGCTCTCCAGGAGGACGGGGAAACGCCATTCGAGCACTTCGGGATCGGTGAGCCGCGAGTTGGTCATGTGGGTCTGCACCACGTCGGTGCCATCGAATCCCTCGATCGGCGTGCCGTCCGGCGCGAACCGCACCGCGCCCGCGCCCGAGCCGCCGGCCACCGTCTCGTAGTACTGGTGGCGGTCGTTCCCGAACGTGAAGTTGTTCATGGTGCCCTGGGACGCCGCCATCACGCCGAGCGCGCCATACAGTGCGTCCGTGACGCACTGGGAGGTCTCGACGTTGCCGGCGACGACCGCCGCCGGGTAGCGGGGGCGCAGCATCGAGCCCTCGGGAATGACGACGTTCAGCGGCTTCAGGCAGCCCGCGTTCAACGGGATGTCGTCATCGACCAGCGTCCGGAAGACGTACAGGACCGCCGCCATGCACACCGCCGACGGGGCGTTGAAGTTGTTCGCGAGCTGCGGCGAGGTGCCGGTGAAGTCGACCGTCGCGCTCCGCGCGCGGCGGTCGATCGAGATCTTCACCCGGATCACGCCGCCGTTGTCGAGCGCGTAAGTGAACTCGCCATCGCGCAAGACGTCGATCACCCGCCGCACCGCCTCCTCGGCGTTGTCCTGCACGTGCTTCATGTACGCGTGCACCACGTCCAGCCCGAAGTGCGCGACCTGCTTGCGCAGCTCCTGGACGCCCTTCTCGTTGGCCGCGATCATCGCCCGCAGATCGGCCATGTTCTGCTGCACGTTCCGGACGGGATACTTTCCGGACGTCAGCAGCGCGATCGTCTCCGCCTCGCGCAAGCGCCCCTGCTCCACGAGCAGGAAGTTGTCGATCAGGACGCCCTCCTCGTCGACGGTCCGCGAGTCGGGCGGCATCGAGCCGGGCGTGATCCCGCCGACGTCGGCGTGGTGACCGCGCGAGCCGACGTAGAACACCACGCGGCTGCCGGCGTCGTCGTACACCGGCGTGATCACCGTGATGTCGGGGAGGTGCGTGCCGCCGTTGTAGGGCGCGTTCAGCACGTAGACGTTGCCCGGCTTCATCGTGCTCCGGTTCTCGCGGATCACCGTCTTGATCGACTCCCCCATCGAGCCGAGGTGGACCGGCATGTGCGGCGCGTTCGCGATCAGGTTGCCGTCCGGGTCGAACAGCGCGCAGGAGAAGTCGAGCCGCTCCTTGATGTTGACCGAGTACGCGGTGTTCGCCAGCGCGAACCCCATCTGCTCGGCGATCGACATGAACAGGCTGTTGAAGATCTCGAGCATCACCGGATCGACGTTCGTGCCGATGGCAGTCGTCCGCGGCCGGGGCGCCACGCGCTCGAGCACCAGGTGGTCGAGGCGCGTGACCTCGGCGCGCCAGCCGGGCTCGACGACCGTGGTCGCGTTCGCCTCGGCGATGACCGCCGGGCCGTCGATGCGGTCGCCGGGGCGCAGCGCCTCGCGCCGGAACACGGGCGTGCGATGGCGGCGGCCGCCGGTGAACACGTCGACGGTGTCGGCGGGCTGCGGCGGGCCGGTGCGGGGCGGGGAATCCGGCGCCCGCTCGGCGAACGCGTCCGAGCCGCCCACCGCCTCGACGGACACCGCCTCGATGATCAGGCCGCGGTCCGGCATCAGGAACGAGTAGCGCGTGCGGTACGCGGCCTCGAACGCCCGCATCATCTCGTCGCGCGCCCCGTAGGCGACGACCAGCGCCGAGTCGGTGCCGTCGTAGCGCAGGTGCACGCGCTTCGCGACGCGCACGCGCTCCGCGGCGACGCCCTGCGCGAGCACTTCGGTCCGGGCGCTCTCCGCGAGCTCGCCGAGCGCGACGCCCATCTGCGGGACTGCCGCGTCGTCGAGGGGCGCCTCGACCGAGCGCTCGCGCAGCGCCGCCACCTCCGCCAGTCCCATGCCGTAGGCGGAGAGCACGCCCGCCAGCGGGTGAATGAACACGCGCGTCATGCCGAGCGCATCGGCGACGAGGCAAGCGTGCTGCCCGCCCGCCCCGCCGAAGGTGCACAGCGTGTATGCCGTCACGTCGTATCCGCGCTGGACCGAGATCCGCTTGATCGCGTTCGCCATGTTGCCGACGGCGATGGCGACGAAACCCTCGGCCGCCTCCTCGGGCGCGCGCCGGTCGCCGGTCGCCTGCCGGATCTCCTCCGCCAGCGCCGCGAACCTGGCCCGCACGACCTCGGCGTCGAGCGGGAGGTCCCCGCCCGGCCCGAATACCGCAGGGAAGAAGCGCGGCTGGATCTTGCCGAGCATCACGTTCGCGTCGGTGACCGCGAGCGGGCCGCCGCGGCGATAGCACGCCGGGCCGGGATTCGCGCCCGCCGAATCCGGCCCGACCCGGTAGCGCGCGCCGTCGAAGTGCAGGATCGAGCCGCCGCCGGCGGCCACCGTGTGGATCGCCATCATCGGCGCGCGCATGCGCACGCCCGCGACCTGGGTCTCGAACGCGCGCTCGAACTCGCCGGCGTAGTGCGAGACGTCGGTCGACGTGCCGCCCATGTCGAAGCCGATGATGCGATCGAATCCGGCACGCTGCGAAGTGCGGACCACGCCGACGATGCCGCCCGCCGGACCGGAGAGGATCGAGTCCTTGCCCTGGAAGCGCCGCGCGTCGGTGAGGCCGCCGTTCGACTGCATGAACATGATGCGCACGTTCGCGAGCTCGCCGGCGACCTGGTCGACGTACCGGCGCAGGATGGGCGAGAGGTACGCGTCGACCACGGTCGTGTCGCCGCGCGAGACGAGCTTCATCAGCGGGCTGACCTCGTGCGACACCGACACCTGCGGGAAGCCGATCTCACGGGCGATCGCGGCGACCCGTGCCTCGTGTCGGGTGTACCGGTAGCCGTGCATGAGCACGATCGCAGCCGAGCGGTAGCCCGCGTCGTACGCCGCCTGGAGCCCGGCGCGCGCTGCCGTCTCGTCGAGCGGCTGGAGCACCTCGCCGTGCGCCCCCACCCGCTCGTCGATCTCCACCACGCTCGAGTACAGCAGCTCCGGCAGGACGATGTGCCGGTCGAAGATGCGGGGGCGGTTCTGGTACGCGATGCGGAGCGCGTCGCGGAAGCCGCGCGTGATCGCGAGGACGGTGCGCTCGCCCTTGCGCTCGAGCAGCGAATTGGTCGCGACCGTGGTGCCCATCTTCACCGCTTCGATCCGTTCGCCGGGGATCGGCGCGTCGGGCTTCAGACCGAGCAGCTGGCGGATCCCCGCGATCGCGGCGTCGCGGTAGGCCTCGGGATTGTCGGAGAGCAGCTTGTGGGTGGCGAGCGAGCCGTCGGGGCGTCGCGCGACGACGTCGGTGAACGTGCCGCCGCGGTCGATCCAGAACTCCCAGCCGGGTTCGGCGGCCATTGGACTACCCTCGCGCTAACCGCGCTCGGGATTCGCCCTTGGGGCGGCCCGGCGGGCTCATGGGGTCAGCATCGTACCCCGGGTCGATAGAATCCAGGCATGGAGCGGGTCGACGCGATCGTGATCGGCGCCGGTGTCGTCGGCCTCGCCGTCGCACGCGCGCTCGCGCTCGCCGGGCGCGAGGTAATCGTGCTGGAGGGCGCGGACGCCATCGGCACCGAAACGAGCTCGCGGAACTCGGAAGTCATCCACGCCGGCATCTACTATCCCGCCGGGTCGCTCAAGGCGCGGCTGTGCGTCGCCGGAAAGCAGGCCTTGTACCGCTACTGCGACGAGCACGGCGTGCCACACCGCCGCTGCGGCAAGCTGCTCGTGGCAGCCGACGCGAAGCAGGAGTCGAAGCTCGCCGCCATCAAGCGGCAGGCCGACGCGAACGGCGTCACCGACCTCGCCCCGCTCACGGCCGCGGAAGCGCGCGCGCTCGAGCCCGAGTTGCGCTGCGTCGCCGCCTACCTCTCGCCATCGACGGGAGTGATCGACAGCCATGCGTTCATGCTGGCGCTGCAGGGCGACGCCGAGTCGGGCGGCGCGATGATCGCGTTCAAGAGCCCGGTCAAGGGCGGCGCCGTTCGCGGCGACGGGATCGAGCTCGACGTCGGCGGCGAGACGCCGCTGCGCGTCCTCGCTCGCTCGGTCGTGAACTGCGCCGGTCTGCACGCGCAGAAGCTAGCCGCCGCGCTCACCGGATTCCCGCCGGCGCACGTTCCGCCGACCTACTACGCGAAGGGCAACTACTACTCGCTGATCGGGAAATCGCCGTTCTCGCGGCTCGTCTACCCGATGCCGAACGACGCGGGCCTCGGCGTCCACATCACGATCGACCTCGGCGGGCAGGCGCGCTTCGGTCCGGACGTCGAGTGGATCGACCGGATCGACTACGACGTCGATCCGCGCCGCGCCGAGAGCTTCTACGGCGCGATCCGCGAGTACTGGCCTGGACTCAAGGACGGGCAGCTCGCGCCCGGTTACTCGGGGATCCGGCCGAAGCTCGTCGGTCCGAACGCGCCGGCGGCCGACTTCGTGATCTCGGGACCCCGCGACCACGGCGTGAATGGGCTCGTCAACCTCTTCGGCATCGAGTCACCGGGGCTCACCGCTGCCCTGGCGATCGGCGATTACGTCCGCGACTTGCTCGCCTAGTCCAGATCGCCCTCGGGCTCGAAGGTCGGCGGGCAGAGCCCCGCGTAGAACCAGCATCCGAAGCTCACCATGTCGTGCACCGGCAGGCCGAGGCGCTTGCGCAAGCTGCTCGCGTAGGGCGGCATATTGGTGCACTCGAGCACCACGGCAGCCACGTCCGGGTGCTCCGCGACCAGCCGCTCGCCCGCCGCGAGCATCTCGCGCTCCGCCGCGACCGTGTCGAGCGACGGCAGGTCGCCCAGGATCGCCCGGGCGAACGCTCCGTTCGGGTCGACGCCGACGATCGGCGTCGCCGGGTCCGCGCCGACTGCAGTGAAATGCCGCCCGGTCAGCGACGCGGCGTCGATGGTGATCACGCCGGGGCGCTTGCCGGCCGGCAGCGCGCGCGCGAGCAACGGCAGCTGCATCAGGCTCGACGAGGCAAACGGCACCGGCAGCGCCTGCGCGAGCCGGCGCTGATGCAGGGCAAGGAACCCGCAGGTCGTGATGATCCCAGCCGCGCCTTCCGACGCGAGTGTCCGGCCCGCGGCGGCGAACGCGTCGACCAGTCCGCGAGCGTGACCGCGCACCACGCGCTCCGGCGATGCATCGCGCACCACCGCATAGCACACTGGAAAAGGCCACGTCGACGGGTTGCCGACGTCGCCCGGCACGCGTGGAAACCGCGTGTCGAGCATCAGGATGCCGAGCGGAGGTGAGGTGGCCGTCATCGCGCGTGGCGATCTTACGGAAATTGTGTCGGCCGGGGATTTTGGTTACGCTACCCTGGCAACTTCCCTAGGAGACACGACAACCATGAAAACCCGCCATCTGTTCGCCGCCGCTGCGCTCGCGGCCGTGTTCGCCCCGGCCCAGGCGCAGATCAAATGGGATCTCCCGACCGCCTACCCCGCCGGAAACTTCCACACCGAGAACATCCAGCAGTTCGCGGACGAGGTCGACAAGGCGACCGGCGGCAAGCTCAAGATCGTCGTGCACGCCAACGCTTCGCTCTTCAAGGCACCCGAGATCAAGCGCGCGGTCCAGGGTGGCCAGGCGCAGCTCGGGGAGATCCTGCTCGTCAATTTCTCGAACGAGGACCCGCTGTACGAGCTCGACGGCCTGCCGTTCCTCGCGACGAGCTACGCCGACGCGATGAAGCTCTACAAGGCCTCGCGCAAGGCGGTCGAAGGCCGCCTCGCCAAGCAGGGCATGACGCTGCTCTTCAGCGTCCCCTGGCCGCCGCAGGGGATCTACTCGAAGAAGCCGCTCAGCACCATGGCCGACATGAAGGGCCTGAAGTTCCGCTCCTACAGCCCGGCCACGTCGCGGATCGCGGAGCTCGTCGGCGCGCAGCCGGTGACGATCCAGGCGGCGGAAATCCCGCAGGCGCTCGCCACCGGCGTGATGGAGTCGATGATCTCGTCGGGCGCCACGGGCTACGACAGCAAGATCTACGAGCACGTCAAGAACTTCTACGACACCCAGGCATGGCTGCCGAAGAACGCCGTGATCGTCAACAAGAAGGCGTTCGACGCCCTCGACAAGGCGAGCCAGGCCGCCCTGCTCAAGGCCGCCGCCGCGGCGGAGCCGCGCGGCTGGAAGGTCTCCGAGGACAAGACCAACTGGTATCTCGAACAGCTGCGGAAGAACGGGATGTCGATCGCGAAGCCGAGCGCCGACCTGACCTCGGGCTTCAAGAAGGTCGGGGACCAGATGCTCGGCGACTGGCTGAAGAAGTCCGGCGCCGACGGCAAGGCGGTCGTCGACGCATACAAGAAGATGTAGGCCGGGCCGGCCCCGGTCCCCGCGGGCAGGGCGCTGGGCCGCGCCCTGCGCCGCCGCGCGATGCGCAAGGCGCTCGATCGCCTCTACGACGCCGCTGCCTACCTGGCGGCGCTCTTCCTCATCGCGACGCTGGTCTTCATCGCCCTCAGCATCGCCGGCCGGCTCCTCAACTTTCACGTGCGCGGCACCGACGCGTACGCGGGCTACGCCATGGCCGCGTGCGGCTTCCTCGCGCTCGCGCACACGCTGAAGCGCGGCGAGCACATCCGCGTCACGATGCTCCTCAACCACGTCGGCGCGCGGGCTCACCGCGCGCTCCAGCTGTGGGGCTATGCAGTCGCCACGCTGGTATCGGCGCTGTTCGCGTACTTCAGCGTGCGCCTGGCGTGGCAGTCCTACACGTTCAACGACATCTCGACCGCGAACGACGCGACGCCGCTGTGGATTCCGCAGATCGTGATGGCGGTCGGCACCCTCATTCTCCTCGTCGCCGTCGTCGACGAGCTCGTCATCGAGCTCCGCGGCGGACGCCACGCCCGGGCCGGCGACGAGCCGGCCCGCGTCGAGTAGATGGGCGACTTCGGGATCACCGTCCTTCTCGTCGTCGCGCTCTTCCTGCTGCTCGGGACCGGCGTCTGGATCGGGCTCACGCTGCTCGGCGTGGCGTGGATCGGGATGGAGCTCTTCACCACCCGCCCGGCGGGGGACGCGATGGCGGTCACCATCTGGGGGACGGCCTCGAGCTGGACGCTCACCGCGCTGCCGCTGTTCGTCTGGATGGGCGAGATCCTGTTCCGCACCCGGCTCTCCGAGGACATGTTCCGCGGGCTCGCGCCGTGGATGGAGCGGCTGCCCGGACGGCTCCTGCACACGAACATCATCGGCTGCGCGATCTTCGCCGCCGTGTCGGGGTCCTCCGCCGCGACGTGCGCGACCATCGGCAAGATGACCCTGCCCGAGCTCGCGAGCCGCGGCTACCCCGAGGACAAGGTCGTGGGCACCCTCGCCGGCGCCGGGACGCTCGGGCTCCTCATTCCGCCGTCGATCATCATGATCGTCTACGGCGTCAGTGCCGAGGTGTCGATCGCCCGTTTGTTCATCGCCGGGATCGTGCCCGGCATCATGCTCGCCGTGCTCTTCATGGGTTATGTCATGGCCTGGGCCCTGCTCAACCCGGGCAAGGTCCCGCCCATCGCAACGAGGACCACGCTCGGCGAGAAGCTCTACGCCTCGCGCAACCTGATTCCCGTCGTCACGCTAATTCTGCTGGTGCTCGGCTCGATCTACACCGGGATCGCGACCGCCACCGAGGCCGCGGCGTTCGGCGTTGTCGGGGCGCTCGTCGTTTCGGCCGTGCAGGGCTCCCTCAATTGGACGACCTTCCGCGACAGCCTCATGGGCGCAACGCGACTCTACTGCATGATCGCGCTCATTCTCGCCGGCGCGTCGTTCCTCACCCTTTCGATGGGTTACATCGGGCTCCCGCGCCATCTCGCCGAGTGGATCGGCTCGCTCGGGCTCTCGCAGTTCCTGCTCCTCCTCGCCCTGATGGTGTTCTACATCCTGCTCGGCTGCTTCCTCGACGGCATCTCGATGGTCGTGCTTACGATGGGGGTCATCCTGCCGACAGTCCAGAAGGCCGGAATCGACCTGATCTGGTTCGGCATCTTCGTCGTGATCGTCGTCGAGATGGCGCAGATCACGCCCCCCGTCGGCTTCAACCTGTTCGTGCTGCAGGGGATGACCAAGCGCCAGATCACCTGGATCGCCAAGCACACGATGCCGATGTTCTACCTGATGGTCGCCGCGCTGCTGGCCATCTACCTGTTCCCGGCGCTCGTCACCTGGCTGCCGCAGCAGATGATGTCGCGGCAGTGAAGGTTCTCGTTCTCGGCGCCGGCGTGATCGGCGTAGCCACCGCCCACTACCTCGCCGAGGACGGCCACGAAGTCACCGTCCTCGACCGCCAGCCCGGGGCCGGACTCGAGACCAGCTTCGGGAACGCCGGCAATGTCTGCCCGAGCTACGCCACGCCGTGGGCGGCGCCCGGCATGCGCTGGAAGGCCGCCAAGTGGCTCCTCGAGCGCGACGCGCCGCTCGCCATCCGCTGGCGCGCCGACCCGAAGCTCCTCGCCTGGGCCGGGTCGTGGCTCGCCAACTGCTCGCGCCGCCGGTTCGAGCAGAACAAACCCCGGATGCAACGGCTGTCGCACTACAGCCTCGCCTGCCTCCAGCGGCTGCGCGGGTCGCTTGGCCTGCACTACGAGGAGACGACGCAAGGCATCCTGCAGCTCCTGCGCACCGAGCGCGAGCTCGTCGCCGTCGTCGACCACACTCGCATCCTCGAAGCCGCCGGCATCCCCCACAAGGTGCTGGACCCGAAGGGCTGCGCCGAAGTCGAGCCCGGGCTCGCGCACGCGCGCGTCCCCTTCGCCGGCGGCCTGCACCTCCCGGCGGACGAGACCGGCGACTGCCAGCTCTTCACCCAGGCCCTTGCCGAGCACGCGAGCCGTCGGGGCGTGCGCTTCCGGTTCCACACGACGATCGACAGCATTGCGGTCGAGGGCGGACGCGCGACCGGTGTCGTGACGAGCGGTGGCCTGATCGGCGCCGATCACTACGTCGTCGCGCTCGGCTGCGGCGCGGTGCCGCTCCTCGCACCGCTCGGCATTCGGCTGCCCATCCAGCCGGTGAAGGGCTACTCGCTCACGCTGCCGATCGCACGGCCCGACCTCGCACCGCGCGCGTCCCTCATGGACGAGCACACCAAGATCGCGATCACGCGTCTCGGCAACCGCGTGCGCGCGGCCGGCACGGCGGAGCTCGGCGCCACGACGACCGACGCTCCGCCCGAACGCTTCCGGACGCTCGCCCGCGTGCTGCGAGAGCTGTATCCCGATGCCGCGGAACTCGAGCGACCGCAGTACTGGGCGGGCTTGCGGCCGATGACTCCCGACGGGCCGCCGATCCTCGGCCCCACGCCGATCGGCAATCTTCTGCTCAACGCCGGCCACGGCTCGCAGGGCTGGTCGATGGCGAGCGGGTCGGGGCGCGTCCTCGCCGATCTCGTTTCCGGCCGGCGACCGGAGATCGACCTCGAGGGGTTGACGCTCGGGCGCTACGGTTGAGGACTTAGAATCCGGTCCGACATGCTTGCCGAGCTTCCGCCGCTCTATCTCACCAACGGCATGCGCGCGCTCGAGGCGGCGGCGCTGAAGCGCGAGCCGCAGGCGAAGCTCATGGAGCGCGCCGGGCTCGCGGCCGCCGAGCTCGCGCGCGAGCTCGCCGCCGGCCCCAAGCGCAGCGTGCTCATCCTCGCGGGCCCCGGCAACAACGGCGGCGACGCGTTCGAGGTGGGGACGCACCTCAAGCGCTGGCACTACCGGGTCGACGTGCTCTTCACGGGCGACGCTGGAAAGCTTCCCCACGACGCCGCGCAGGCGTTCGCCAAGTGGAAGGCGGCCGACGGTCGGCTGCTCCAGTCGCTTCCGCCCGCCGGACACTACGACCTGATCGTCGATGGGCTGTTCGGCATCGGTCTCGCGCGCCCGCTCGCCGGCGCGACGGCCGAGCTCGTCCGCACCGCAGCCGCGCTTCCCGGGACGAAGCTCGCGCTCGACATCGCGAGCGGGATCAACGCCGACACCGGCGCGGTCATGGGCGTTGCGTTTCGCGCGACCCACACCATCACGTTCATCGCCGGCAAGCCGGGGCTGTACATGCTCGACGGGCCGGACCACTGCGGCGAGGTGCACCTCGCCGATCTCGGCCTGGACGCCGCTTCGCTCGCGCCGCCGGAGGGACGGCTCGTCACCGGCGCGATCGTCGAGGCACCGCTGCTCACGCGGCCCCGCAACTTCCACAAAGGTCTCGCCGGCAGCCTCGCTGTCGTCGGCGGCGCGGCGGGGATGGTCGGCGCCGCGCTGCTCGCCGGGCGCGCGGCGATCCGGCTCGGCGCGGGCAAGGTGTTCCTCGGACTTCTCACCGACCATCCGCCGTACGTCGACTACGCGCAGCCCGAGCTCATGCTGCGCAAGCCCGATCAGCTCCTCGCGGACGTGCCCCTGACCGCGGTCGCGGCCGGTCCCGGGCTGGGAACCGACAGCGCGGCGCAGCGCGTGCTCGCCCAGGCGCTGCGGCTTGACGTGCCGCTCGTGCTCGACGCCGACGCGCTCAACCTGATCGCGGCCTACGGGGTGCTGCAATCGGCCGTGCAGTCGCGGAAGACCGCGACGCTGCTGACTCCGCATCCGGCCGAGTGCGCGCGGCTGCTCGAGGCCACGACTGCCGACGTGCAGTCGGATCGGATCGGTGCGGCGAAGCGCCTCGCAGCGCGGTTCAAGTCGTGGGTCGCGCTGAAGGGCAACGGCACGGTCGTCGCATCGCCCGAGGGCCGCTGGTGGGTCAACGCGTCGGGCAACCCCGGCATGGCGAGCGCCGGCATGGGCGACGTGCTGACCGGCATCGCCGGCGCGCTCGCGGCGCAAGGCATGGACGCCGAGGATGCGCTGATCGCTGCCGTCTATCTGCACGGCGCGGCAGCCGATGCGCTCGTCGCGCGCGGCGTGGGCCCGGCGGGCTTGACCGCCGGCGAGCTCATCGACGAGGCGCGCCGGCTCGCGAACGGCCACCGGCTCGCCGACTGACCGCGGCCGCGGGCCGCGACCCACGCAATTCCTTATCGAGGCGCAACCCTCATGGCAACCGGCGTGCTCATCAACGCGAGGACTTTCCTCGGCAACGTGTGGAAGCTCTCGGCGCCGTACTGGCGGTCGGAGGAGCGGTGGCGGGCGTGGGGGCTCCTCGCGGCGATCGTCGTCCTTTCGCTCAGCACGGTGTACATGCTCGTGCTGTTCAACGACTGGAACCGCCAGTTCTACAACGCCCTCGAGCAGAAGGACGAGCGGGACTTCTTCGCGCTCCTCGGCTACTTCTGCCTGCTCGCCGCGGTCTACATCGCGGTCGCGGTCTACGAGACCTATCTCGAGCAGATGCTGCAGATGCGCTGGCGGATCTGGCTCACCAAGCAGTATCTCGGCGACTGGCTCGGCAACCAGGTGTACTACCGGCTCGAGCTCGAGCATCGCGGCACGGACAACCCCGACCAGCGCATCGCCGAGGACCTGCGGCTCTTCACGAGCGGCACGCTGAGCCTGACGCTGGGCCTGATGCGCGAGATCGTCACGCTCGCTTCGTTCGCCGTGATTCTGTGGGGCCTGTCGGGCTCGCTGCCGCTCAGCATCGGCGGGAGCGAGGTCGCCGTGCCGGGCTATCTCGTGTGGGTGGCGCTCGTCTACGCGATCGCCGGCAGCGTGATCACCCACTACGTCGGCCGCCCGCTCATCCGGCTCAATTTCCAGCAGGAGCAGCGGGAGGCCGACTTCCGCTTCGCGCTCGTTCGCCTGCGCGAGAACGCCGAAGGGGTCGCCCTCTATCGGGGCGAGCCGGCGGAGCGCCGCAATTTTCTCGACCGGGTCGAGTGGATCCGGGAGAACTGGTGGGGGCTGATGAACTACACGAAGCGGCTCAACACGCTGGTGATCGGCTACAACCAGATCGCCATCGTCTTCCCGTTCTTCGTCGCCGGGCGCCGCTTCTTCTCCGGCGCCATCCCGCTCGGCGGGCTCACGCAGATCGCGAGCGCCTTCGGCCAGGTGCAGACGTCGCTCTCGTGGTTCGTTAACACCTACAGCACCCTCGCCAACTGGAAGGCAAGCGTCGACCGTCTGCTCACCTTCCATCGCGCGCTCGAGGAGACCGCCGCGGAGCAGGCGCGGCACGGCGCCCTCGACGTGCAGCGCGACAGCGGGTCGACGGTGCGCGCCGAGAACCTCGATCTCGTGCTGCCCAACGGCCGGGTCATCCTTGCGGACACGGGGTTCACCATCGAGCCCGGGGATCGCATCGTGCTCACCGGGCCGTCGGGCTCGGGCAAGAGCACGCTCTTCCGCGCGCTCGCCGGCATCTGGCCGTTCGGCAAGGGCCGGGTGCGGTTCCCGGGAAACGCGCGGGCGCTGTTCCTTCCGCAGAAACCATACATCCCGATCGGGAACCTGCGCGATGCCGTCGCGTATCCGGGCGCGGCCGCCGAGTTCGGCGACGACGCGATCCGCGGTGCGCTCGCCGACGTCGGGCTAGACGCGCTCGCGGATCGGCTCGATGACCGGCAGAACTGGACCATGCAGCTCTCCGGCGGCGAGCAGCAGCGCCTCGCGATCGCGCGCGCGCTGCTGCACCGGCCCGACTGGCTGTTCCTCGACGAGGCGACCGCGGCGCTCGACGAGGCGAGCGAGCAGCGCCTGTATGGGTTGTTGGAGCAGCAGCTCCCGCGATCGACCATCGTGAGCATCGCGCATCGCCCGACGGTCGCCGCGTTCCACCGCCGGCGCTTCAGCGTCGTGCCGGACGGGGCGCGGATGCGGCTGGCGACGGCCTAGGGCGAAACGTCGGCGACGCGGACGCGGAGCTCGTCCGGCTCGGCCGCGTGGCCGTCCTCGATCTCGCGCGGCGTCGCCGCGCGCACGTTCCGGATCTTGCAGCGGAACTCGATCGCGATCCCGGCGAGCGGGTGGTTGCCGTCGAGCACGACGCGATCCGCCGCGATGTCGGTCACGGCATAGATCACGCCATCCTGCTCGCCGCCCGGGACGCCTTCGAACTGCACGCCGACCGCGAGCTCGGCCGGAAAGCTCGTGCGCGGCTCGACCCGAAGCAGGTCCTCGTCGTACTCGCCGAATGCTTCCTCCGGCTCGAGGCGGAGCGTGAGCTCCTCGCCGGCCTGCTTCCCCTCGAGCGCGCGCTCGAGGGCCGGCAGGAGATCGTCGTACCCGCCGTGGAGGTAGTGGATCGGGGCGTCGGACCGCTGGAGCAGGTTGCCCCACAGATCGGCGAGCTCGAGCTCGAGGCTCACGACCGTGTTGCGGGCAACCTCCATCAGGAGAGCTTCTTGACCAGCCCCAGGACCTCGGCGACGTGGCCTTTCGGGGTGACGCCGTAGAGCGCGTGCCGAAGCTTTCCCCGCTTGTCGATGATGAACGTCGACCGGACGATGCAGCTCCGGCGCGCCTCGGTCGGGTCGCGCCAGACGCCGTACGTCCGGCACACCTCGCCGTCGGGATCCGCGAGCAACCGCACGGAGAGCCCGTTCAGGTCGCGGAACTCGGCGTGGGTGATGCAGTCGTCGCACGACACCCCGAGGACCACGCAGTCGTACTTCTCGAAGTCCTGCTCGTGATCGGAGAAGTCGATCGCCTGCATCGTGCACCCCGGCGTGCCGTCCTTCGGATAGAAGTACAGCACGACGTTGCGCCCCCGGAAATCCGCAAGGTCCACGGTCTCCATGTCGGCGTCCGGCAAGGAGAATTGCGGTGCGGGTTGACCGGATTCAAGCATGCGCATGGGTGAGCGCGAGTCGCGCCGGATTCTAAACCAGATCCCTCGTCCCGGTGTCAAGCGTTCCGCATTGCGCGCGATTTCCGCTCATATAATTCGTGCCCCGCATCCGTCATTCTGCCGCGACTGCGCGCGAGTCCGCGGCGCGCACGCTGCTCGGGTGCTCGGCGCGCGAGTTCCTCGATCGGCACTGGCAGCAGCGGCCGCTGCTGGTGCGCGGCGCCTGGCCCGGGCTGCGCGATCCCGTGTCGGTGAGTGATCTCTTTCGTTTCGCGGCGCGCGCCGACTGCGAATCGCGGCTCGTGGTCCGCGACCGCGGGCGCTGGCGGCTCGAGCACGGTCCGTTCCGCGCCGCACGCCTGCGGGCGATGCCCGCGCGCGGCTGGACGCTGCTCGTCCAGGGCTTGAATCACCTCGTGCCGGCCGCCGAGCGGTTGCTGCACGCGTTCCGCTTCCTGCCCTACACGAGGCTCGATGACGTCATGGCGAGCTATGCGGCCGACGGCGGCGGCGTCGGCCCGCATTTCGACTCCTACGACGTGTTTCTGCTCCAGGGGCGCGGCCGGCGACGCTGGCGGGTCAGCCGCAAGCGCGACCTCGAGCTCGACCCGCGCGCGCCGCTCAGGATCCTGCGCGACTTCCGCGCCGAGCACGAGTGGGTGCTCGAGCCGGGCGACATGCTCTACCTGCCGCCCGGGGTCGCGCACGAGGGCACGGCGCTCGGTCCCTGCCTGACGTACTCGATCGGGTTCCGCAGCCCGGCAGCGCGCGAGCTCGGGGTCGAGTTCCTCGCGTTCCTCCAGGACCGGATCGAGCTCGGGGACGAGCGCTATGCCGACGCGGGCGTTCGCCCGAGCCGCAGACCGGCACGGATCGGCGAGCCGCTCGTGGATCACTGCGTCGCGGTGCTCGAGCGCGTGCGCTGGCGTCGCGGCGACGTGGCGGAGTTTCTCGGCCGCTATCTCTCGGAGCCGAAGCCGCACGTCCGTTTCTCCCGGCCCGCTTCGCCGCTCGCGCGGCGGGCGTTCGAGCGCGCCGCCCGCCGGGCCGGCGTGCGTCTCGCGGCGGCCACCGGAATGCTCTTCCGCGGCCGGCGCGTCTACATCAACGGCGAGAGCGTGACGGCCTCCGGTCGGACCCGCGCGCGCCTACGCGAGCTCGCCGATGCGCGCGGGCTGCCGGCCGGGACATCGTTCACGCCCGCGGCCGCCGTGCTGATCTACACTTGGTATCGGGCGGGCTACCTCGGACTGGGAGGCGCCAATGGATGATCTCGCGAAGATCCTGCCGCAGCCGGAGCGGTGCCTCATCGGGGCGCGCAGCGAGTACCTCGCGGCCTTCGACGCGCTGGTGGCGGGACTGCGCCGTGAGCTGCGGGTCTTCGATCCGGATTGCGTGCAGCTCGAGCTCAACGCCCCGGCGCGCGCCGACGCGCTGCGCCGGTTCCTCCTCGCGAGCCGCGACAACCGGCTCCTCGTCGTCGTTCACGACGCCGATCACATCAAGAAGCATTCGCCGCGCCTAATGCGGCTGCTCACGGAGTTCAGCGCGTCGATCGCGATCCACCAGACCGAGGGCGAGGCCGCGCGCGCCCAGGACTGCTTCGTGCTCGCCGACATGGAGCACTTCGTGCGGCGTCCCGTCGCGGCGGCGTGGCGCGGCGTCTACGCGATCAACGAATACGAGGAGTCGCGGCTCATCCGCGGGCGCTACGACGAGATCTGGCAGAGCTCGGTTCCGGCGGTCTCCGCGACCTCGCTCGGACTGTAGGTCAGAGCGAGCGCCAGCCGAACCCGTTCGCCTGATCGGCGACGGCGATCTCATCCGGCGCGCACCCGAGCGCGCCGGACAGCGCCGCGGTCGCGAGCCGCGGCAGGTTGTTCGTCTGGGAGAGATGTGCGGCGATGACGTGCTGCAGCCGCGACCGGTCGATCGCCGCGAGGATCTCCGCCGCCGCCGCGTTCGCCAGATGGCCGAGCGGCCCGCCGATGCGCGCCTTCAGCCACTGCGGATAGGGTCCGCCCGCGAGCATGTCCGGGTCGTAGTTGCACTCGAGCACGAGCGCCGCGCAGCCGGAGAGGATCGCCGCGATGTGGCGCGTCGGCGCGCCGACGTCGGTGAGAACGCCGAGCCGGGCCGCCCCGTCCGTGACCACGAGCTGCACCGGCTCGCGCGCGTCGTGCGGCACCGGGAACGGCTGCATCTCGAGGTCGCCGATCGCGAACGCGGCGTGGCTGTCGATGATCGTCGCGTCGGACGCGTCGGCGGCGAGCGCCCGCGCCGTCCCGTGGGTCATCCAGGCGCGCACGCCGTGGCGGCGCGCGAACGGAAGTGCACCATCGGCGTGGTCGCCGTGCTCGTGGGTCACGAAGATGCCGGCGAGATCGCCGGGGGCGAGGCCGAGGCGCGTGAGCCGGCGCTCGGTTTCGTCGGTCGAGAACCCGCAGTCGACGAGGATGCGCGTCGAACCGGCCTCGACGACGAGGCCGTTCCCATCGCTCCCGCTGCCGAGCGACGCGAAGCGCACGGCGGTTACGCGATCCGCCGTGCGAGCACCGTCGCCCGCCTCACTTCAGCTGATCGTAGAGGAGCGAGAGGATCTTCTTCGGCGCACCGGTCGTGTCGGGCTGGCCGTCCTTGCCGAGCACCTGGATCTGGGTGTCGTCGGCGACGCCCTTGACGATCACCTGATACTGCACCGCCTTCGCCGGCTCGTTGGTCCGCCAGAACGCGAGCTTGTCGAGCCACCCGTCCTTCTTGTTGTCGGTCGCCGGATCGACGTAGCGCACGAAGTAGACGCCCTTCGACCGGTCGCGGTCCTCGACGGTGAAGCCGACGCGGTCGAGCGCCAGGCCGACGCGGCGCCAGGCGCGGTCGAACGGCTCGGCCACGTCCAGGGTCGTGGCGCCATCGCTCGCCGAGACCAGCTTCGCGCGCTCGTCCCGGGCGGTGCGCGCCGCGACCTGTGCTTTCGCCTTCGCCTCGTCCGCGCCCAGCTTGACCATCAGCCGCTTCAGGAACTCGGCCTCGAGCTCGGGATTCGGCGGCGCCGGCTGCCAGACGGTGCCGTCGAAACCGGTTCCCTGGCGGCTGTTGACGATCTGCTCGACCATGCCGCGGTGGCTGATGTAGATCTCGGAACCGCGGCCGTCCGGCAGGCGCTCGACGCGGGTGCGGAACTTGTCGCGCTCGCCACTCGAGTAGATCTGATCGAGATACTTGCCGAGCACGTTGCGGATCGGATCCTGCGGGATCTTGGCGCGGTTCTCGGCCCAGTCGGTCTCCATCACCCCGGCTTCGGGCATCTCGAGCTTGAGCAGGAAGCCGTTCTCCTGCCAGAAATCGCGCAGGACCGGCCAGACCTTCTCCGGCGTCTCGCGCACGATCAGGTAGCGCGTGTTCCCGTCGCGGGCGAGCTGCACGCCATCCGAGGACGGGAGGACTTCGCTCGCGGTCGCGGGGCGCGTGCCCTGCCGCTCGGCGTTGTACTGGGAGTAGGTCGCGCTGCTGTTCGGGTTGGCTTCCGGCACCGAGTAGCGGTCGTCGCGGCCGGGTCGGGTGAGGTCCGGCGGCACCTCGAGCGGCGGGAGCTTCCCCGCGCTCTTGTAGTCGACCTTCCGTTCCATGTCGAAGCTGCAGCCCGCGACCACCGCTGCGGCCGCAGCCACTACGACGAGCGCCCGCCTCGTTCGCGTCATCCGGCTCCTCCCTCCACCAGGCGCAGGCCGCCCGTCGGCAGGACGCCGGCCTCGCGCATCGCCTCCCTGACCGTATCGTGATGTTGTGGCGAGAGCGGCGTCAGCGGCAGGCGGATGCCACCCTCGATCAGGCCGAGCTGCGCGACCGCCCACTTCACGGGAATCGGATTCGCCTCGACGAAGAGCTGGCGATGGAGCCCGAGCAGCCGGAAGTTGAGCTCGCGGGCGCGCGCCAGCTCGCCGGCGAGCGCCGCCGCGCACATGTCGTGCATCAGCCGCGGTGCGACGTTCGCGGTCACCGAGATCACCCCCCGGCCGCCGAGCAGCATGAGCGGGAGCGCGGTGGCGTCATCGCCGCTGTAGATCGCGAACCCCTTCGGCGCGCGCTTGACGAGATCGGAGCCGCGCTCGAGGTTGGCGGTCGCGTCCTTCAGGCCGACGATGTTCGGGATCGGGGCGAGCCGCAGGATGGTGTCGTTCGCCATGTCCGCGACCGTCCGCCCGGGCACGTTGTAGAGGATGTTCGGGATGTCGACCGCCTCCGCGATCGCGCGGAAGTGGCGGTAGAGGCCCTCCTGCGTCGGCCGGTTGTAGTACGGCACGACCGACAGGCAGGCGGCCGCCCCGGCGCGCTTGGCCGACTCGGTCAGCTCGATCGCCTCGGCGGTGGAGTTGGCGCCCGTCCCGGCGACCACCGGGACCCGTCCCCCGGCGTGCGCGACGGCGACGTGGATGAGCTCCTTGTGCTCGTCGAAATCCACGGTGGGCGACTCTCCCGAAGTGCCCACGACCACGATGCCGTCGGTGCCTTCGGCGACGTGCCAGTCGATGAGGGACTTGAACCGCGCGATGTCGAGGCGCCCGTCCTCGAGCATCGGCGTGACGATGGCGACCAGGCTGCCCTGAATCATTGGCCTCACGCCCTTGCGGAAATG
>DATEDA010000204.1:0-7556 GCA_035286595.1 Burkholderiales bacterium
AAGTCCCCTTTGTCGACGACGGCTGCCGGCGGCGACAAAGGGGACTTTCCATGCGCTTCGGCGTTCCTGCCGAGATCCGCCCGGGCGAGGCGCGCGTCGCGGCGACTCCGGAGACCGTCAAGAAGCTCGCCGCCGGCGGCAAGCACGCGGTCGTGGTGCAGGCGGGCGCGGGCGCGCGCGCGGCCGTTCGCGACGCCGAGTTCCAGGCGGCGGGCGCGACGATCGCGGCGTCGGCCGCGGACATCTACGCGCAGTCGGACATCGTGCTGAAGGTGCGCGGCCCCGACGCATCGGAGCTCGCGGCGCTCAAGCGGGGCTCGATCCTCGTCGGCCTGCTCAACCCGTACGAGGCGGCGGGCGTCGAGGCCCTCGCGCGAACCGGCGTGACCGGGTTCGCGCTGGAGTGGCTGCCCCGGATCACCCGCGCGCAGGCGATGGACGTGCTGTCCTCGCAGGCGAACATCGCCGGCTACAAGGCCGTGGTCGTCGCCGCCGACGAGTACGGCCGGTTCATGCCGATGCTGATGACCGCCGCCGGCACCGTCAAGGCGGCGCGCGTGCTCGTGCTCGGCGCGGGCGTGGCCGGGCTGCAGGCGATCGCGACGGCGAAGCGCCTGGGCGCGGTGATCGAGGCGTTCGACGTCCGCCCGGCGGTGAAGGAGCAGGTCGAGTCGCTGGGCGCGAAGTTCGTCGAGGTGCCGGTCTCCGAGGCGGAGAAGCGGCAGGCGGAGACCGCCGGCGGGTATGCCCGCGAGATGAGCGAGGACTACAAGCGCCGCCAGTCGGCGCTGATCGACGAGCGCTCGAAGGCCGCGGACATCATCGTCACCACCGCGCTGATCCCGGGCCGGCCGGCGCCGGTGCTGGTGCGCGAGGAGACGGTGCGCGGCATGAAGCCCGGCTCGGTCATCGTCGACCTCGCGGTGGAGCAGGGCGGCAACTGCCCGCTCTCCGAGCGGGACAAGGTCGTCGTCAAGCACGACGTGAAGATCGTCGGCCACACCAACCTCGCGGCGATGCTCGCCGCCGACGCGAGCGCGCTGTACGCGCGGAACGTGCTGAACTTCGTCAACCTCCTCGTCGACCCGAAGTCGGGCGAGCTGAAGCTCGACCGCGCGGACGAGATCATCGCCGGCGCGCTGGTCTGCATCGACGGGACGGTGGTGAAGAAGGGCTAGCACGGCAATTGGGAGGAAGCCGCAATGACCGGAACCCTCGATCCGACCGTCGTCAACCTCACCGTGTTCGTGCTGGCGGTGTTCGTCGGTTACCACGTGGTGTGGAACGTGACCCCGGCGCTGCACACGCCGCTCATGAGCGTCACCAACGCCATCAGCTCGGTGATCATGGTCGGGGCGCTCCTCGCGGCCGGCCCGCGCGCGATCGACTTCGGGTCGATCCTCGGCGCGGTCGCGGTCGGACTGGTGGCGATCAACACGTTCGGCGGGTTCCTCGTCACGCAGCGGATGCTGGAGATGTTCAAGCGCAAGGAGAAGAAGGGCGGTGCCGGGTGAAGCGTAGCGGGCGGCCCGCGGGCGTTCGGTTCTCCCCGGAGAGGCGTTGATGTCGGCCAACCAGGTCGCGCTTTGGTACCTCGTCGCGAGCGTGCTCTTCATCCTCGCGCTGAAGGGGCTGTCGCACCCCGAGGCGGCGCGCCGGGGGAACCTCTTCGGCATGATCGGGATGGCGATCGCGGTGCTCACGACGCTCACGCTCGCCGAGCGCTACGACCTGATCCTGCTCGCGATCCTCGCCGGCGGCACGATCGGCGCGGTGGTCGCGCGCCGGGTGCAGATGACGCAGATGCCGCAGCTCGTCGCGGCGATGCACTCGCTCGTCGGCATGGCGGCGGTGCTCATCGCCATCGCGATCGTCAACAACCCCACGGCGTTCGACCTGCCCGATCCGATCCCCACGGGCAACCGGCTCGAGCTCTTCATCGGCACGTTCGTCGGCGCGATCACCTTCTCGGGCAGCGTGATCGCGTTCGGCAAGCTCGCGGGCCTGGGCAACCACTTTCGCCTGTTCTCCAGCGCGCCGGTCGTGTTCAAGGGCCAGCACCTGCTCAACCTCGTGCTCGCGCTGGTCATGATCGGCTTCGGCGTCGCGTTCTTCCTCGGGCCCCGGGAGGCCCAGTGGCCGCCGTTCCTCGTCATGACGGCGATCGCGTTCGTGCTCGGCGTGCTGATCATCATCCCGATCGGCGGGGCGGACATGCCGGTCGTCATCTCGATGCTGAACAGCTACTCCGGCTGGGCGGCGGCGGGCATCGGCTTCTCGCTCGGCAACTCGATGCTCATCGTCGCCGGCTCGCTGGTCGGCTCGTCGGGCGCGATCCTGTCGTACATCATGTGCCGCGCGATGAACCGCTCGTTCTTCAGCGTGATCCTGGGCGGGTTCGGGGGCGCGGAAGGCCAGGTGGCCGCCGGCACCGGCGACAGGCAGGTCAAGTCCGGCTCCGCTGACGACGTCGCGTTCCTGCTCGGCAACGCCGAGAGCGTGATCATCATCCCCGGCTACGGGCTCGCGGTGGCGCGCGCGCAGCACGCGGTGAAGGAGATGGCGGAGAAGCTGATCCACAAGGGCGTGAACGTCCGCTACGCCATTCACCCGGTCGCCGGCCGCATGCCGGGGCACATGAACGTCCTCCTCGCCGAAGCGGAGGTGCCGTACGACCAGGTGGTGGAGATGGAGGACATCAACAGCGACTTCGGCACGACCGACGTCGCGTTCGTGCTCGGCGCTAACGACGTGGTCAACCCGCTCGCCGAGCAGCCCGGAAGCCCGATCTACGGCATGCCGATCCTCGAGGCACACAAGGCGCGTACGGTGCTCGTGAACAAGCGGTCGATGGCGGCCGGCTATGCCGGCCTGGACAACCCGCTCTTCTACATGGACCGGACGATGATGGTGTTCGGCGACGCGAAGAAGGTGGTCGAGGACATCGTGAAGGCGCTGGCGTGATCGGCGCGAGCGACAAGGCCAGGGCGGCGATCCTCGCCCGGATCCGGCAGCGCCAGGGGCGGGGCGCCTCGAGCCGGCCGTCGCCGGCCGAGCTCGAGGCGGTCGAGACCTACGTCGGGCGCCATCC
This sequence comes from Burkholderiales bacterium, assembly GCA_035286595.1. Classification (GTDB taxonomy): domain Bacteria; phylum Pseudomonadota; class Gammaproteobacteria; order Burkholderiales; family SG8-39; genus DATEDA01. The sequence goes on from DATEDA010000204.1 coordinate 3,092, forward strand.
GCGCGGGCCGCTGCCGCCCGTCGAGGACGACGTCGTCACCCGCTTCCGCCGCCGGGCCGAAGCGATGCAGAGCACGACCGAGGCGGTCGACGGGATGCCCGACGTCCCCCGCGCCGTCGCCCGCTATCTCGCGGCGCACGGCCTGGCGCCGACGGGCTGCGTGTGGCCGCGCCTGGCGCGGCTCGACTGGGCGTCCGCCGGGCTCCGGCTCGAGCCGCGCGCGGCCGAGGACCGCGACGCCGTCGGCGTCACCGGCGTGTTCGCCGCGCTCGCCGAGACCGGTACGCTGATGGTGGTGTCGGACCCCGACACGCCGGCAGCCGCGAGCCTCCTGCCGGAGACGCACGTGGCGGTGGTGCCGGCGGCGCGCATCGTGAAGCACATGGAGGATGCCTGGGAGCTCGCGCGCGCGGAGCTCGGGCAATTGCCCCGCATGGTGAACTTCATCTCGGGCCCGTCACGGACGGGCGACATCGACCAGACGATCGTGGTCGGCGCGCACGGGCCGTACCGGGTGCACATGATCGTCGTGCGCGGCGCCGGCTGAGCGGCGCGCCGTGCGGGAACCCCGCCCCTGGGCGGGCGCTCAAAGCCGGGCCGGACACGTCACCGTGCCCGATCGCCACCGACGCCAACGATGAACGACCTCGCCTTCCTGCCGCAGTGGCCGCCGCTCCTCAACCAGATGATCTGGGTCGGCGTGCTGCTCGCCGTCGGCGTCGCCGGCGGCGAGCTGGTGCAGCGCAGCTTGCGCCTGCCCCGGATCACCGGCTACGCCGCCGCCGGCATCGTCCTCGGGCCGAGCGGCCTGGCGCTGATCGGCCAGCCGCTGCTCGACGAGCTCACGGTGTTCGCGGATCTCGCGCTCGGCCTGGTGCTCTTCGAGCTCGGCCAGCGGCTCGACCTGGCGTGGCTGCGGCGCTCGCCCCCGCTCGCGCTGATGGGGGTCGCAGAGGCGCTGTTCGCGGGGGTGCTCGTCTTCTTCGTCCTCAACTACCACTTCGGCCAGACACCGCTCGTCGCGGCGGTGGCCGGCGCGATCGCCATGTCCACCTCGCCGGCGGTGCTGATCCGCGTGGCGGCCGATCTGCGCGCCGAGGGCCAGGTGACCGAGCGCGCGCTGATCCTCACCGCGATCAACAGCGTCATCGCGTTCCTCGCGCTCACCGTACTCATCCCCTGGCTGCACCTCGAGTACCGGGGCGGGTGGGTGACCATGCTCGTGCAGCCGCTCTATCTCATCGCCGGCTCGCTGGTCCTCGCGATGCTCGCGGCGCAGGCCACCCTGAAGCTCGCCCAGCTCGTCGGCAAGCACGCCGGCCGCCAGTTCATCGTCGTGATCGCGGCGGTCGTCCTCACCGTCGGCGCGGCGGTCGCGCTGAAGCTCTCGGTGCTGCTCGCGCTGCTCGCGATGGGCGCGATGGTGCGCAACGCCGACCGCGCGCGCCACTTCATCGTCGTGGACTTCGGCGACGCCGGCCAGCTCTTCTACGTCATCCTGTTCGTGATCACCGGCGCGCGCCTCGACCTCGGCCTCGTGGGGACCGCGGGCGCCGCCGGGCTGGCGTTCGTGCTGGTCCGGTTCGTCGGGAAGGCGCTGGGGGTGCTCGCGCTCGCGCCGATGGCGGGGCTGAAGCTCCGCCAGGCGGGGCTCGTCGCGGTCGCGCTCATGCCGATGTCCGGGCTGGCCGTGGTGCTGGTCCACGAGACCGCGACGCTCTATCCTGAGATCCGCGCGGCCGTCGCGTCCGTGGTCCTCGCCGGGGTCGTGATCCTCGAGCTGGTGGGGCCGATCGCGACCCAGTTCGCCATCCGGCGGGCGGGCGAGGCGGGCGCGGAGCAGGGTTGACGCGCGGGGACCCGGAGGAGCGCATGCTCGAATTCAAGACCTCGGAGCCGCTGACGCTCGGCGTCGAGCTCGAGCTGCAGCTCGTGAACACGCGCGACTACAACCTGACGCGCGGCGCGTCCGATCTCCTCGCCGCGGTCGCGAAGGCGAAGCACCCGGGGGAGATCAAGCCGGAGATCACGGAGAGCATGATCGAGGTCTGCACCTCGGTCTGCGGCGGCTACGCCCAGGTGCAAGCGGAGCTCGACGCGATCCGGCAGGTGCTCGGCGACGCCGCGGCGAAGCTCAACCTCGGGGTCGCGGGCGGCGGCACGCATCCGTTCCAGAAGTGGAGCGAGCGGCGCATCTACGACACGCCGCGCTTCCAGCGCGTCTCCGAGCTCTACGGCTACCTCGCCAAGCAGTTCACCGTCTTCGGGCAGCACATCCACGTCGGCGTGCGCTCGGGCGACGAGGCGGTGCGCCTGATCCACGGCCTCGCGCGCTATATGCCGCACTTCATCGCGCTGTCGGCTTCGTCGCCGTTCTCGCTCGGCGCGGACACCCAGTTCGACTCATCGCGGCTGAACGTCGTGAATGCCTTTCCGCTCGCCGGCTGCATGCCGTTCGTGCGCGACTGGGAGGAGTTCGAGGTCTATTTCGAGCAGATGCGCGGGTTCGGGATCGTCGAGAGCATGAAGGACTTCTACTGGGACATCCGGCCGAAGCCCGAGTACGGCACGATCGAGATCCGGGTGTGCGACACGCCGCTCACCGTCGGGCGCGCCGCGGAGCTCGCGGCCTACGCCCAGGCGCTCGCGGCGAGCCTGCGGGACGACCTCGCGTGGAGCCCGCATCCGAGCCTGTACCAGGTCTACAGCTACAACCGGTTCCAGGCCTGCCGGTTCGGGTTCGGCGCGACGGTCGTCGATCCCGTCACCCGCGAGCACGTTCCGCTCGGCGACGAGATCGTCGCGACGCTGACCCGGTGCCTGCCGCGCGCCGAACGGCTCGGCGGCAGCGAGGGGGTCGCCGCGCTCCTCAAGGCGGCGGCGGCGCGTGCCAACGACGCGCGGACGCTGCGGGAGCTCCTCGAGAAGCGCGGCTCGCTCCCCGACGTGGTGCGCGCGGCATGCGCGGCGTGGACCGGATCCTGACGCCGCGCTGACGCGCTCGAAGCGCGCCGGGCGGAGTTGACACGGTTGACACTGCGCGCGAAGTCGGGCTTACTTGCCCCGTTCGGTCCGCGCCCCGGACGCGCCTCGCGTGGCGGCCCTGGGCGTCGCGAGGCGAGGAGGCCTCGCGAGGCACGGCTGCCGGGAGAAAACCGGCAGGCGGCTTCGCCACACGGCGGTGCGGGGGCGGAACACAACTTCAGTCCACTGAGGAGGAAAGCCATGATCAGTCCAACATGGTCGCGCGTCTGCGCGGCGTTCGGAGCGTTCGCCGCGCTCGCTCTGGCCGCAGCGCCGACCCAGGCGCAGCAGACCGTCAACCTGAAGATGCAGGCCACCTGGCCCGCGTCGCTCACGCTCTACGACAACTTCACCTTCTTCGCCGACCGCGTCAGCAAGCTCTCCGCCGGCACGCTCAAGATCGAGACGATGCCCGCCGGCCAAGTGGTGCCGGCGTTCGAGGTGCTCGACGCGACCCACAAGAAGGTGCTCGACGGCGCCCACGCCTGGGCGGGGTACTGGGTCGGCAAGAACAAGACCGCGATCCTGTTCACCGGCGGCCCGGGCGGCACGTTCGGGATGGACTACATCGACGCGATGGGGTGGATGTTCGAGGGCGGCGGCCTGGAGCTCTACCAGGAGTTCTACCAGAAGGAGCTCAAGCTGAACGTGGTGGTGTTCCCGATCCTGCCCGCGGGCCCGCAGGCGTTCGGCTGGTTCAAGCGGCCGATCAAGAACCTCGCCGACTTCAAAGGCATGAAGTGCCGGCAGACCGGCATGGCCGCCGAGGTCTGGCAGCGCATGGGCATGCAGACCGTGAACATGCCCGGCGGCGAGATCATCCCGTCGGCACAGCGCGGGGTGATCGACTGCGCCGAGTGGGTGGGTGGCATCGAGGATCTGCGCCTCGGCTTCCAGAACGTCTGGAAGTACCACTACACCCCCGGCGTGCACGAGAACGTGACGATCGCCGAGCTGCTGATCAACGGCGACGTCTGGAAAGCGCTCTCGCCGCAGCACCAGGAGATCATCAAGTCGGCCGCGACCGAGACGTTCTACCGCTGGTGGGCGAAGTGGCAGCGGCAGAACGCCGACGCGCTCAAGGAGATGCAGGAGAAGCACAACGTGCAGGTCCTGCGGACCCCGCCCGACATCCTGATCGAGTTCCTCAAGACCTGGGACATCATCGCCAAGGAAGAGGCGGCGAAGAATCCGTTCTTCAAGAAGGTCCACGATTCGCAGCGCGCCTACGCGAGCATCGTGGTGCCGGCGAAGCGGTTCATGTTCCCGCCCTACTCGTTCGTGGCGAACTACTACTTCCCCGAAAAGGGCGCGGGCAGCGTTGCGAAGGCGGCAGCGAAGAAGAAGTGACGCTGCGCTAGCGACGTCATCCCCGCGTAAGCGGGGATCCAGTCCGGCGCCACCTAGCGATGAGTTGGCCCGCCGCGCGAGCGGCGGGCCA
>DATEDA010000205.1:0-2358 GCA_035286595.1 Burkholderiales bacterium
ACGGTCACGAACGACGACCCGCCGCAGCCGCTCGCACCGGGGACCCGCCTCTGCGGGGCGCTTCTCCTGCCGCCGCAGCACGTGCCGCAGGCCTTCCGCGAGCTCCGGATCGACGGCAAGAAGACGATCCGCTTTCTCGCCGTCGTACCGCTCTACGAGGAGGAGATGGCCCTGAAGATGCGCGACGGCACCGCGGCGCTCCTCAAGCTGCTGGGCAAACACCGGGTGACGGACGTCATCGAGCCCGCCAGGAAGAGCGTCGCGCGGCCGATCCCGAAGTGAACGCGGGCGCGGCTCGCCCGCGCGCCTTCAGCGATGCCGTTCGAGGAAATCCTCGATCGCGGCGTTGACCGGCTCGGGGTGCGTCAGCGGGGCGAGGTGGCCGGCGCCTTCGACCTCGACGAACGCGTGCGCCGGGAACCGGTCGCGCAGCAGCTCGACCACGCACCGCGCCGGGTGCGTCGTCTCCGCGCCGCGAACGAGGAGGACCGGAAGCCCGCTCGCGGCGAGATGATCGTACGGATCGGCCACGTCGAACACCATCCGCCACTCCTGCGCGATCTTCGGCATCGTCTCGACGAACCGCTCCCGCAGCTCCGGCGGTGACTGGCGCCACAGCTCCGGGCCAGCCCAGTAGCCGAGGAAGAGCTCGGCGCAGGCGGTGAGCTCGCCCGCGGCGGCGAGCACGATGTGGCGCGTCGCAAGACGCTCGATCTCCTCCCACGCTGCCCGCTCGCCGAGCAGGCGCAGCAGATGGAACGCCGTGGGCTCGATCAGCGACAGGGTGCGAACCCGGTCCGGGCGCAGGCTCGCCGCCCGCAGGCAGAGGGCGCCGCCATACGAGTGCCCCACGAGGTGGACATCGTCGCCCGCCAGGTCGATGAGCGCGTCGATCAGCGCGACCTCGTCGTCCATCGACAGCGTGGCGAGCGACGGCGGGAGCGGCGTTCCGCCGTAGCCGTGCAGATCAGGCGCCAGCACCCGGTAGCCGGACACGAGCCGGAGCGCGAGGGCGTGCCACTGGCCGCGCGAGCTCGCGCTGCCGTGCACCAGGATCACCGGCGGACCGGCGCCGTCGTCGGTGTAGGCGAGCGTCGTTTCGTGCGCGAAGAGCTCGGCCACCTTACCGGGCGAACTCTGTGCGCAGCATCCTGGCTGCCGCGACCATTGCCTGCAGCTTGCCGAACGCGACGTCGCGCGGGAGGTACTTCATGCCGCAATCCGGCGCGAGGATGACGTCCTCCTTGCGGACAAACGGCAGCGCACGCCGGATGCGCGCGGCCACCGTCTCGGGCGTCTCGACGTTCATGTCCTCGAGGTTGATGCACCCGACCATGATCTTCTTCCCCTCGAGGTTCGCGAGCACCGCGCAATCGAGGTTCGACTGCGCGGTCTCGATCGAGACCTGGCGGCACGCGCAGCCCGCGAGCTCGGGCAGGAACGAATAGCCGGAGGGGCGCTGATGGATGATCGCGGCGTAGCCGAAGCAGATGTGCACCGCGGTCGTCCCGTCGATGTCCTGGAGCGCGCGGTTGAGCGCCTTGAGGCCGAACTGGCGCGCCTTCTCCGGCCGCGCCTGCATGTACGGCTCGTCGATCTGGACGATGTCCGCGCCGGCGGCGAAGAGGTCGCGGATCTCCTCGTTCACCGCGACCGCGTAATCCATCGCGGCCGCCTCCTCGCTCGGGTAGTAGTCGTTCTGCGCCTGCTGGCTCATCGTGAACGGCCCCGGCACCGTCATCTTGATCGGCTTCGACGTGTGCGCGCGGAGGAACTTCACGTCGTCGACCTCGACCGGGCGCTTGCGCCGGACCGGCCCGACGATGCGCGGCACCGGGTTCGGGTGACCCGAGCGGTCGAGCGCGGTCCCCGGGTTGTCGATGTCGACGCCCGCGAGCGCGGTGGCGAAGCGGTTCGAGTAGCTCTCGCGCCGGATCTCGCCGTCGGTGACGATATCGAGCCCCGCCTCCTCCTGCGCCTTGATCGCCATGATCGTGGCGTCGTCCTGCGCCCCGGCGAGCAGCGGCTCGGGGACGCGCCACAGTTCCCGCGCCCGCACGCGCGGCGGGAAGCGGCCCGCGAGCCGCTTGCGGTCGATCAGCCACTCGGGCTGCGGGTAACTGCCGACGAGCGTGGTCGGGAAGAGCACCGGTTCCTCCGGGTCAGGGCTTCAGCCCCTGGAACATCTTCTCCCGCCCGACCTTGACGTCGAACCGGCCGTCGTACATGAAGACGTCGGCGGTGGCGAAGGTGTCGCCGTAGGCCTCGGGGATGAACGAGCCGGTGCCGATCGCGTCGACCGGCGCGCGGGCGTTGCCGAACATCTTGCACTTGAACGGGTTGAAGCCCGACGACGCC
>DATEDA010000206.1:0-13065 GCA_035286595.1 Burkholderiales bacterium
CTACGCCGACGGCGCGATCCACGCCATCGACTACCCGGCGAAGTCGCGCTTCATCCGCGTCACCGGCACCAACCTGGACAAGATCTACCGCGAGGCCTTCGACCCGGCGACCGGCAAGATCGATCGCATGGGGCCGCAGCGGGCGTCCTGATACCTCGATCCAGCCGGTCTCGAGACCGGCGGAACGTCGGCGCGGCGAATTGTACGGCTAGTGCGGCGGCTTGACGCCGTCCTTGCTCACCTGGATCCGCGAGGCAGTGATCTTGCCGTCCGGGGCGACCTGGGCGCCGGTCCAGATGTACTCCCCGGGCTTGAGATCCGCCCGGTTCCCGGGGACGGCCCGGACGATCGGCACGCCGTCGGGCACGAGGATCTTCTGCATGCCGTCCTTGTACTTGAGGGTCAGCTCGCGCTTCCCCGCCGCCGTCACCATCGCCTCGACGTTGGCGTTGGTCATCATCGAGCCGGGCGCGAGGTCCCAGGGAATGTGGCCGGGCGGGACGGCGGGAGGAAGGTAGTGCACTTCGAGCGCGACGAGCGCGCCGTCGGCGCGCTTGGTCGTCGCCGAGCCAACGTAGTCGCCCTGCTTGATGTCCTCGAACTTGATCGCCTTGGCGACCGTCACGCCGACGTCGTCGGTGACGTGGACCTTGAGGTCCTTGCCGTCGCGCGCTTTCACCGACAGCACGTTGCCGTCGATGGCGGTGATGGTGCCGCGCACGCGCATCGGCGTCTGCGCGTCGGCGGCGGCGGCCGCCAGCGCGAGTACGGCCAGCGCCGATGCGATCCGGATCCCCTTCATGACTGCCTCCTTCTTGGAAAGTCGCAGAGACGTCCCTGTCGACCTGCGTTAACAGCCCGTGGCGCGACCGCATTCCCTACTGCAGCCGCTGCGCGACCCAGCCCTTCACCGAGGCGAGGGCCGCCGGCAGCTTCGAGGGGTCGTTGCCGCCCGCCTGCGCCATGTCGGCGCGCCCGCCGCCCTTGCCGCCGACCTGCTGGGCGACGAAGTTGACGAGCTCGCCCGCCTTCACCTTCCCCGTGAGGTCGTTGGTGACGCCGGCGACCAGGCTCACCTTCGCGCCGTCGGCGGCCGCGAGCACGATCGCCGCCGAGTGCAGCCGGTCCTTCAGCTTGTCGAGCGTGTCGCGCAGCGTCTTCGCGTCCGCGCCGTCGAGCGCCGCGGCGAGCACCTTGACGCCGTTGACGTCCTCGGCGCGGTCGCTGAGCTCGTCGCCCTGGGATGCGGCCAGCTTCGACTTCAGCCGCGCGAGCTCGCGCTCCAGTCCCTTCACCGACTCCTGGATCTGCACGATCTTCTGCGCCACGTCGTCGGGGCTCGTCTTGAGCGCAGCGGCCGCTTCCGCGAGCTTCGCCTCGCGCTCCTGCACCCAGGCGAGCGCGCCCTCCCCCGTCACCGCCTCCACGCGCCGGATCCCGGCGGCGACGCCCGACTCGGCGACGATCTTGAAGAAGCCGATGTCGCCGGTGCGCCTGACGTGGGTGCCGCCGCAGAGCTCGGTCGAGAACTCGCCCATGCCGATGACGCGCACCTCGTCGCCGTACTTCTCCCCGAAGAGCGCCATCGCGCCGGCCTTGACCGCGTCGTCGAACCGCATGATCCGCGCGCTCACCTCGGTGTTGTGGCGAATCTCGCGGTTGACGAGCGCCTCGACCTCGCGGATCTCGTCCTCGGTCATCGGCTCGTTGTGCGAGAAGTCGAACCGGGTCCGCGACGGATCCACGAGCGAGCCCTTCTGCTGGACGTGCGGACCGAGCACCTTGCGCAGCGCCGCGTGCATGAGATGCGTGGCCGAATGGTTCCAGGCGGCGCGGGCGCGCGCGATGCCGTCGACGCCCGCGAGCACCTTGTCGCCGACCCGGAGCTTGCCGGTCCGGAGCGTGCCCCGGTGGCCGAACACCTCCGGCTGGATCTTCTGCGTGTCCTCGACCAGGAACGTGCCGTTCGCGCCGGCGAGCTCGCCCCTGTCCCCCACCTGGCCGCCCGATTCGGCGTAGAACGGCGTGCGGTCGAGGACGACGACCGCCGAGCTGCCTGCGCCGATCTCCCGGACTTCCGCCCCCTCGACGTAGATCGCCAGCACCGTACCCTCGAGCACCAGCGTGTCGTAGCCGTGGAACTGGGTCGGCTGGCCCGAATACTCGACCCCGGCCTCCGCGCGGAACTTCGAGGCCGCGCGGGCGCGCTCGCGCTGCCGCTGCATCGCCGCCTCGAAGCCGGCGTAGTCGACGCGCACGCCGCGCTCCCGCGCGATGTCCGCCGTGAGGTCGACGGGGAAGCCGAAGGTGTCGTAGAGCTGGAAGACGGTCTCGCCGTCGAGCATCTTGTCCTCGCGCGTGAGCGCGCCCTCGAGGACCCGCATGCCGTTCTCGAGCGTCTCGGCGAAGCGGTCCTCCTCGGTCCGCAGCACCTGCTTCACCCGCTCGGCGCTGCGCGGCAGCTCGGGGTACGCGTCGCCCATGACCTTCGACAGGTCGTCGACCAGCCGATGGAAGAACGGATGCTTCTGCCCGAGCTTGTAGCCGTGCCGGATCGCGCGCCGGATGATCCGCCGCAGGACGTAGCCCCGGCCGTCGTTGCCCGGGATCACGCCGTCGACGATCAGGAACGAGCAGGCGCGGATGTGGTCGGCGATCACCTTCAGCGAGTTCGACGACAGGTACTCGGTGCCGGTCTCGCGCGCCGCGGCCTTGATGAGATCCTGGAAGAGGTCGATCTCGTAGTTCGAGTGCACGCCCTGCAGCACCGCGGCGATGCGTTCGAGCCCCATCCCGGTGTCGACGGAGGGCTTCGGCAACGGGTGCAGCCGGCCGTGCTCGTCGCGGTTGAACTGCATGAACACGAGGTTCCAGATCTCGACGTACCGGTCGCCGTCCGCCTCCGGAGTGCCGGGCGGGCCGCCGGGCACGTCGGGGCCGTGGTCGTAGAAGATCTCCGAGCACGGGCCGCACGGGCCGGTCTCGCCCATCTGCCAGAAGTTGTCGCTCTGGAACGGCGGCCCGCCGGGCTTGTCGCCGATGCGCGTGACGCGGTCCTGGGGAACGCCGATCTCCCGCGTCCAGACCTGGTAGGCCTCGTCGTCGGTCTGGTAGACCGTGATCCACAGGCGCTCGGGCGCGAGCTTGTAGACCTTGGTCAGCAGCTCCCACGAATAGACGATCGCGGCGCGCTTGAAGTAGTCCCCGAAGCTGAAGTTGCCGAGCATCTCGAAGAACGTGTGATGGCGCGCCGTGTAGCCCACGTTCTCGAGGTCGTTGTGCTTGCCGCCGGCGCGCACGCACCGCTGCGCGGTGGTGGCGCGCTTGTAGGAACGGGTCTCCTTGCCGAGGAACGCGTCCTTGAACTGCACCATCCCGGAGTTGGTGAAGAGCAGCGTCGGGTCGTTCGCGGGCACGAGCGACGCCGACGGGACGATCGCGTGCCCGCGCTCCTCGAAGAACTGCAGGAACCTGGTGCGAATCTCGGACGACTTCATGGATGGCAAACGATTGAAGATTCAGGGCATTTTCGCTGGAAACGCGGGGCGACGCAACGGCGCGCGCGGCGCGAACCTAGCCGCCGGTCTTCACCGCCGAGACCACGATCGTTCTCCCGACCAGCAGGCGCCAGGAGCGATGCATCGCCACGTGCGGCGCGTTCGCCGGCGTGATCGTGCGGAGCCGGCGGCGTTCGCGGGTCACGAACCGGAGCCAGCCGCCGGCGATCACCGGCAGGGCGAGCGCGAGCCAGAGGGCGGAAGTCCGCTGCACCTTGTCGATGTCGAGCTCCACGCCACCGAAGCCCGTCTCGAGCAAGGCGTGCGCGAGATAGAAATAGGGGATCGGCGTGATGTGGCGCGCGGTCGAATGGCGCTCGTCGTGGCCGACCGGCAGCGGCCCGAAGAGCACCGGGAAGCCCGCGGCGAGGTAGCGCATGCGGGATTGCACGTTGAGCACGTTCGGCGTCGTCAGGACGAGGAGCCCGCCCGGCTTCGTGACCCGATACGCCTCGCGGAGGAGCGACCGGTAGTTCTCCAGGTGCTCCACGACTTCCGAGCAGGTCACCAGATCGAACTCGCCATCCGGGTACGGCAGGGACTCGCGCTCGAGGTCCACCTGCGCGATCGGGACCCCGGCGCCGGCGAACCGCTCCACGTGGAAATCGCAGGCGGCCGAGCGCAGCGGCAGCGCGTCGCCGAGCCGCCGGATCAGCTCGCCCTGCCCGGCGCCGATGTCGAGGTGCGATCGCGTTGCCCCCGGCGCGGCCGCCGGCAAGCGGCGGCGGCAGGTCGCGGTGACCGCCTCGTAGATCTGCGGGGTGCACATGCGGCAGCGTCGTCGACGCTCAGCCGGCGGCCGGCGGCGTGGCCCGTTCCAGCGCGCGTTCCCAGTCTTCGAGCACCGGCGAATCGGCGCCCGACTGCCGCAGCTGCCGGATCGCGATTCGCGACGCTGCCCGGCCGGTCCGCGACGCGGGCAGCCGCCGGGCGGTCGGCGGAACGCCGCGCTCGATCGCGGCGAGCACGGTCGCCTTCGCCGCGCGCGCGGCCGGGTCGCCGTAGCGCGCGACGAGCGCCTGGAACGCGGCGTGGGTGTCGGGCTCGAACACCTTCGGGTTGCCCGCCTCGTCCCTCGCGGGGTGCACGGGATACAGGGCGAGCACCGGCACCCAGCCGGTGGGCACGGCAATATTGGCCGCATGGGTGAGCGCCGGCCGGAGCAGGCTCGGAATGAGATGCGTGTGCGGGCCGGAGGGCGTCCGGCCGTCCGCCCGCGCGATCGGCTGATAGACCTCGATGCGCGCGAGGCGGGTGACCGCGACGCGATGCGGACTCGCCTCCATGATCAGGCGCGCGACGCCGCGCGGCGGATCGAGCAGGCGGGTGCCGGCCGCGCGACGCAGCTCGGCGACGAGCGCCGGGTCGGCGGTGCGGACGCAGAACGAGAAGGTCGTTGCGCCGAGACCGAGATCGAAGAGGTGCGCCTCGCGATCCGCGGCGCGGAGCGCGTCGCGGTCGGGGCCGAGCTCGACGATCGCGCGCCGCGGCGCCAGCTCGGTTTGCGCGCGCCGCACGCAGAAGAAGACCCCGTGGTGCCATTGGCCGGGCTGGGCGCTCAGCGCCTCGTAGGCGAGCGCGCGAACTCCCGGCTCGCGCGCGACCCCGATCGCGCCGCGGGCCGTGACGACCGTCAGGTCGTCGATCTCGCACGCCTCGTCCGGCTCGCGCGCAAACTCGGCGAGCACGCCGAATGTCCCCACGCTCCAGCTGCTGGCCGGATCCCGCAGGTGCGCCGCGGCGAGCTCGAGAGCCTCGGGAGCGTGCATGAGCGGCCTCAGTAGAGCACGCCGACGACGCTCGCCGCAATCAGCGTCGCGAGCGCGTGCAGCGCGAAGAAGCCGAACAGGCTCTGTACCGCGAGACTCACGCCCCCCTCCCCCACGCAAGGCTCACGCATCTACTTTCGCAAGCGAGCGAATGCTAGCAGACGGCCGCGTCCTCCTTCGCCGGCCACTTCGGGTCCGCGAGCACGACCGAGGTCTCGATCTGCCGGTCCGGAATGCGCCAGTACTTGCGGAGCAGCCGCTCCTTCTCGGCCAGCGACACGACCCGGAAGCCGTGCTGCTCGTAGAACCGGATCGCCCACGTCGCCGCGGCCCACGTGCCGATGAGCACCGGCCGCGAGGTGCGATCGAGGAGGAACGCGAGCAGCTTGCCGCCGATGCCTGTCCGGCGCGCCGCAGTCGCGACGTAGGCGTGACGGATCAGCGTGACATCAGCGACGTCCTGAAGTCCCATGATGCCAACGAGTTTCCCGGATTCCTCCCAGCCCCAGAATACGACGCCCGCACCGAGCTCGTGACGGAGCTCTTCCTCGGGCATGTACGGCTCGTACCAGCGGTCGGCGGGGATGTGGCCGCGGTAGGCCTGCGCGGCGTCGTTGACGATCGCGAGGATTGCGGCCAGGTCGGCGTCGGTGCAGCGGCGGATCACGGCCGGAGGTCGGTCACTCCCCGTCGTTGCCGCCGATGACGCGCCGGATGGTCTCGAAGGAAAAGCCGCGACCCTGGAGAAAGCGGATCTGCTTCGCCTGCTCGGCCGCGCCTCGGGGCGGACGGCCGAAGCGCTTCGCCCACGCTTCGCGGGCCCGCGACAGCTCGGTCGCACGAACCTCGCGCGTAGCCTCCGCGATCGCCGCGTTGCCTACGCCTTTCGCGCGGAGCTCCCACGCGATGCGCGCCGCCCCGAACTTGCGGCCCAGCGCATTCGCGCGCGCTTCGGCGTAGCGGTCGTCGGAGAGGAGCTTGCGGCGGACGAGCTCGTCGAGCAGCGGCGGGATCTCGTCCGGGTCGTCGGCGTGATGCGCGAGCTTGCGGGCAAGCTCGGCGCGGGAGTGCTCGCGCTGCGCGAGATGCGCGATCGCTCGCTCGCGCAGCGAGAGCCCCTTCTTCACCTCGCGTGCCTTACGCCTCCGCCGCGACGGCGATGGGGGTCGGTTTCGCGACGCCCACCTTCTCGCGGATCTTCTGCTCGAGCTCCGCGGCAAGCTCGGGACGCTCCTTGAGGTACTCGCGCGCGTTGTCCTTGCCCTGGCCGATGCGGTCCTTCTTGTAGGCGAACCACGCCCCGGACTTGTCGACCACGCCGTGGAGGACGCCGAGCTCGAGGATCTCGCCCTCGCGGGAGATGCCCTCGCCGTAGAGGATGTCGAAGATCGCCTCGCGGAACGGCGGCGCGATCTTGTTCTTGACCACCTTCACGCGGGTCTCGGAGCCGATGACCTCCTCGCCCTTCTTGATCGACCCGATGCGGCGGATGTCGAGCCGGACCGAGGCGTAGAACTTGAGCGCGTTGCCGCCGGAGGTGGTCTCGGGGTTGCCGAACATGACGCCGATCTTCATCCGGATCTGGTTGATGAAGATGACGAGCGTGTTGGTGCGCTTGATGTTGCCGGTGAGCTTGCGCAGCGCCTGGCTCATCAGGCGCGCCTGCAGGCCGGGGAGCTGGTCGCCCATCTCGCCCTCGATCTCGGCCTTGGGCACGAGCGCCGCGACCGAGTCGATCACGATGACGTCGACCGAGCCGGAGCGCACCAGCATGTCGGCGATCTCCAGCCCCTGCTCGCCGGTGTCGGGCTGGGAGATGAGGAGGTCCTCGATTCGGACCCCGAGCTTCGCGGCGTAGCTCGGGTCGAGAGCGTTCTCGGCGTCGATGAACGCCGCCGTCCCGCCGACCTTCTGGACCTCGGCGATCACCTGCAGCGTGAGTGTCGTCTTGCCCGACGATTCAGGGCCGTAGATCTCCACGACCCGGCCGCGCGGCAGGCCGCCGACGCCGAGCGCGAGGTCGAGCCCGAGCGAGCCGGTCGAGACGACCTGGACGTCCGGCATCGCCTGCGAGTCCATGCGCATGATCGAGCCCTTGCCGAACTGCTTCTCGATCTGGGCGAGCGCGGCGGCGAGGGCCTTGGATTTGTTGTCGTCCATGAGATGAATCACGTTGGTTTCGGATGCCACGGTCATTCTCCCATAAAGGTTTGGCGGTTCAGCAAAGCGCAATGAGGCTGTGGAGTTGCGCGGATCGATCGAGATTGTGCGGGGGGAAGTGGCTCACCTTGCGAGCCACCGGCGAACGACTTGGGTGGGTCCGCGCCGCGGGCTTCGGCCCCGCTCGCGGGCGGGCTCACGGCATGAGCCCGGCAGGCGCGCAGAATGTCGGTGGATCCCGACGAGGCTGGAGCAGAACCACCGAAGGCGGCCATGGCTCTCATAAGAGAGAGTATACTGGGTTTACGTTCAGGTGTTGTTCTTTACAGCACCCGCAGCGGGTCGGCGCGCCGGTCAGCGTGATCGGATTCCCGCCGGTGCGCCGAGGAGGACGAAAACTCGAGGCGCCGCTCGCGCCGGTCCCACCGGCCGAGCAAATCGAATCGCGGATCCTCCTGGTGCGCGGCCAGAGGGTCTTGCTCGACGCCGAGCTCGCCCGGCTCTACGGCGTGAGCACCGGGCGCCTGAACGAGCAGGTCAAGCGCAACCTCGAGCGTTTTCCGGCCGACTTCATGTTTCAGCTGACTAAACAGGAGGTTGGCGCTTTGAGATCGCAATTTGCGATGTCAAACGCCCGCCCAGGCCGCGGTGGTCGACGGCACGCGCCGTTCGCTTTCGCCGAGCACGGAGCGATCATGGCCGCCACCGTGCTCAACTCCCCGCGCGCGATCGAGATGAGCCTCTACGTCGTGCGCGCGTTCGTGCGGCTGCGCGGGATGATCGTCGCCGACAAGCAGCTCACGAAGAAGCTCGATGAGCTCGAGCAGCGCCTGGACACCCACGACCACGCGATCGGCGAGATCATGCGGGCCATCCGCGAGCTCACTGTACCGCCCGAGCCGGCTAGGAAGCGGCGCATCGGGTTCATCCAGTCGGACTGAAGCCGACCGCGGGGAGAGTCCTACGACCCGGTGACGATCCCCAGGCTGTTCATCACCGACCCGACGGTAGGCCGTTCGAGCACAAGCCGATGGCGGCGCCCGAGACATTCGCGCCCGCACCGGCGAAGACGAAGAAGAACTCGGTTCCGTCGATCGAGGGGAACGAGCCCCGAGTTGATCTCGACCACGCCGAAGCGCACGGCCGCAGCCACGCGCTGCGTCCGAGGGCGTCGGTCTGGTCGCGCCGCGCGGGCTGTCGGGCGGACTTACAGGCTATCTGGCGTTTACTTGAGGGGAATCCGTCAAATCAGCGGGTTACGTTAGTGGCTCGGATCTTGCTCATCCGCTCACTGGCTTGGCGTCACGCTGTTCCGAGTAAACAGGGGGCGACGACCCCCACAAGATAGAGAGTCCGCCCTTGAAGCAAAGACCTTGCTCGAGCTTGCTCGCTGGCCTGCTGTGGCTTGTGGGCGCTGCATGGTTGCTTGCCGCCGGCGACGTAAGTGCGTTTCCTTGTGACCGGGGATACGTGCGCGGGCCGGATGCGAGTCCACCGAGCTATGTCTGCCAAGACGGCCCACTCGGCGACAACAACGATTGGGACAACGTGGGCACAGTTTTCGGGACTGACGATTGGATTCCACTCTCGAAGATTGGGCTGATCCCGCAGGATACCGACGTTCGAGTCGACATCGGTCTCACCTTTAGCCGCTCTCCGGACCTGTTGTCGGGCTCCTGGGGTTTCTCGAGCTTTGATTGGGATGATTGGGAGCGCATCCTGATCGTCATCAAGGACGGCAACTTCAATCAGATCTTTTGGTCTGCTTATGAGGTGCTCGACCCTGACACGAACGGAACCTGGCGGATGTGCAACGACGGCCAGAGTGGGAATGATTGCAAGCAGATATCTCATCTGTCGGTCTACGGCATCCCCGACGGCGGTGGTCAGGCGCCCGAGCCTGGGTCGCTCGCGCTCCTTGGCGCGGCGTTGCTCGCGCTGCTCGGACTTAGAGGGCGCCGCAAGACCTGACGATCACGCCGTTGCACTAGAGTGATAAGAGCCGCGGTCGCGGCTCTCGTCGTTTCTGGGACTTCCGCCTTCCCAGGCCACCGCCTACCGGGCACTACGACCCGGCGACGATCACCAGGTTGTTCATCACCGACCTCACGCCATCGACGCCGGCGGCCACCCGGGCCGCCCTCTCGCGATCACCAGCGGTCGAAGCAGTGCCGAAGAGCGTGACGGCGCCATCCGCGCTGACCACGTCGATCCCGAGCGTCCCGACGGCGGGGTCGCGACGCAGGGCCGCGACAACCCTGGCGGCAAGCGTCGCGTTCTCGTCCACCTTCGGGGCTGCGGGCGCCTGCGGCGCGGCGACGTCCGGCAACTGGGCGGCGCTCTGGGACGCCGCCTGATCGCTGCCTTTCCCGGCCTTCGCGACCGGGGGCTCGTCGCCGCACGCGGCGAGCCCCGCCGCGACCAGGGTTCCCGACGCAATCCAGATCACAAGTCGAACGCTCATATCTCACCTCCATGGGGATTGATCCGAGGACATTTCATTCCTCTCCCATGGCTTCGGGATGTCGCAATTCGGGCAAGGCTCGCGCGCTTGATGGCAGCGCGCGGCGCCACGGCACGCGGAAGACCATGCCCGTGTTCGAACTGACCCCGCGGGAGAAGGTGGAGGTGGTTGCAAATTGCAACCACCTGGGTTCGTCACGCTCGAGGAGAAGATGCAGGGCGGCTGAGGCGCAGAACGTGGATGCCAGCCGGCGCTCACGCGGCGAGCCGCGCGACGACCGATAGCGCTCGCCAACCACGCGAACCTCGAAGTCGCCCGCGATCTTGTCGCGCCGGTCCGCTCAAGACGTTGCCTGGAAGGCGTTCGCTTCCTCGAACACGCGCATGGTCCTCGCCATGTCGTAGGGGCCTTCGACCAGCGTCTCCGGATCCCACTGGCTGCGCGCGGTGTCGAAGAAATCGCCGCCGTAGACGTGGATCGCGCCCGTCAGCCGAGGGATCGGGTTGGTGACCGAGTGGATGATGTCGCGCCCGAGCGGGACCGCGTCGCGCTCCGAAAGCGCCTTCGCGCCGGCCGCTTCGATCCGGCCGCCTTCGGCAGCAGGGAGGCGTCGCCAGAAGATGTTGTCCTCGCGGCCGGTATAGATGCCGATCACGGCCCACATCCGGTGGTCGTGCGGCATGATCGTCGTCCACGGCGCCCATACCACGTTCAGGATCGTGAGCTCGTTCGACCGATAGAGCGACTGGACCTCGCCGCGCTTCGGCTCGCCGAGCGCTTCGAGCACCTCGGCCGGGGCGGAAACCGCGCGCGCGACGATCTCGCGGGTGGCCTTGTGGCTCGGATCCTCGGCCACGGCGGCGCGGCAATCCTCGATGAACCGTTCCAGGCTGAACAAGGGGACCTCCTTTCGGTCTCGAAGCCGCGCGCCGCCGCCTGCGCTCCTCGGGCACACCGGTGGCTGCGCTGACTGAGTGCGGGACCCACGGCGATTATACGTAGGGCGGAGCGCTGGCCCGACGCCCGGCGGTCCATTCGCGCTTGGTGAGCCGGATGCGAGCGGTTGGTGATTGCGCGACCGCGAGTTGCCGGCGAGCCTTGCGTGCCAGCACGCCTGGGGCATATCCTAGGCACGCGTCGGGAGCAGCGGGGCGCTCAAGTGTCCCGTCTCAGCGCGGCCGTCCGGGACGCCGGACTGGATCTCGCCACCACTGCGCCCTCTACGCGGGGAGGGAAACATGTCGCCAAGCCATCGCTGGTGCAAGTTCAGCATCTTCGGCCTCGCCCTGCTGTCGCTGGTCCTGGCGCTACCCGTCTCCCATGCCCAGTCGACCGGCAAGACGATCCGCGTCGGGACGCTCATGTCTGGCTCTGCACTCCAGTGGGCATTCCTCGAGAACGCGCTGGTCGCCGGCCTGCGCGAACACGGCTACGTCGAGGGCCGAAACCTCGTGGTCGTGCGCCGCTACGGCGAACTCAACGGCGACCGGATCAAGAGTGCCGCAGCGGAATTGGCGGCAATGAAGCTCGATGCGATCGTCACGAGCTGCACCACGACGACGCGGCTCACGATCGCTGCGGCGCCCACCACGCCGATCGTGATCGCGAGCGTGACCGATCCGGTCGGGCAAGGATTGGTCAGGAGCTACGCGCGGCCGGGCGGGAACGTTACGGGTCGCTCGACCCAGTTCAGCGACTTCGAGCCGAAGCGGCTGCAGCTGCTTCGCAGCGTGCTTCCCGACGGGGCGCGGGTTGCGGTACTGATGAACGGCAGGAGCCCGGTTCACGAATCGGATTGGCGCAGCGCCGAGGCCGCAGCCCGATCCCTGGGCATGGAGCCCATCCGGATCGAGGTGCGTGGCGCAGCCGGCCTGGAGCCCGCGCTCGAGAACCTCGCCAAGGCAGGTGTACATGGGCTGCTGGTCCTGTCGGACGACCCGATGGTGGTCGAGTTCCGGGACCGCATCGTCGCCGCTGCCGTCAGGCTGCGCCTGCCTTCGATCAGCGGGTTTCGCGTTTTCGTGGACGACGGCGGCCTCATGCACTATGGCCCAGACCAGGCGGACGCCTTTCGGGCGAGCGCCGCATACGTCGTGAAGCTCGCACACGGCGCCAACCCTGCCGAGCTGCCGATCGAGCAACCCACCCAGTTCGAACTGGTGGTCAATCTCAAGACCGCCGCCGCGCTCGGAATCACGATTCCGCGCGAGCTGCTCCTGCGGGCCGACCGGACCATCGAATAAGGGCCACTCGAGGCCGCGCAGCAGGGTGCGGCGGTGGAAGTCTGCGGCCCTGTTTTGGCAGGGGGCGAGGACAGTCCCTAGCATCGCCGCGCCCGCGCGGGTCGCCGTCATGCCGACCGACCATGAGTTGACGCCAGCTCGCGCCGGCCCTTCGATCGAGGGGCCGCGCCCCCGGATGCCGAGCCGGCGGAGTCTCCTGTGGAAATACGCCGCGTACTCCGCGGCCCTGGTGACCACCGTGCTCGCCGCCGTCGGCGCCGTCACCGGCTATTTCGCCTATCGTGACTCCTCAGCGGCCGAGGAGGCCCTGCTGCGCGAGAAGGCCGGCGCCGTCGCGATCCGCATTGCGAACTTCGTCGCCGGAATCGAGGAATCACTCGCCTGGGCCGTGGCGAGCGGTGCGCACGGCGCCGCCGATCGGTCCGAGCTGCGGGTCGAGGTGATCCGGCTGCTGCGGCGGCTGCCGCCGGTCACCGAGATCCGCTGGATCGATCCGCAGGGCCGCGAGCAGCTCTACATCTCGCGCGTCGCGCTCGACGCCGCAGAAAGCGGCGCCGACTTCTCGGCCGACCCGCGGTTCATCGGCGCGCGCGGTGGCGGCGCCCACGCGAGCCCGGTCTATTTCCGGCGCGAAAGCGAGCCGTACCTGTCGCTCGCCGTCGGGAGTCCCGCGCGCGCCGGCGGCGTCCTCATCGCCGAGGTGAACCTCAAGTTCGTGTGGGACGTCGTCTCGCGCGAACGCATCGGCGAGAACGGACTCGCCTATGTGGTCGACTCTCGCGGGCAACTCTTGGCGCACCCCGACCTCAGCCTCGTGCTCGCGCGCACCGACCTCTCGCGACTCCCGCACGTGAGCGACGCGATCGCGCGCG
>DATEDA010000207.1:0-8465 GCA_035286595.1 Burkholderiales bacterium
AGAGCTGCACGCGCAGCTCCTCCAGCAGCCAGCGGAACTGCTCGAGGCGCGGATCCACGCTGCCGGTTTTCCGCTGTCGCGCGTCCTCCCGCAGCCACTGCGTCTCGAGCGGCGCGAGCTCGGCCGCCGCGCGCCGGTCACGCACCGGATCGGCGCGAAGCTTGTCGAGGCGGGCACTGGCCGCCTTGAGGTAGATCGGGAAGCGCTGCAACCTCTCCCAGGGCGTCGCCACGATGAAGTCCTTCGGCATGAGGCGGGCGAGCTGCGTCTCGATCTCGCGCACCACCTCGGGGAACACCTTCGCTGCCTGGAGCTTCCTGGCGAGCGCCTGATGCTCGGCGAGGATCGTCCCCACCAGCCGCGCGAGCTCCTGGGCGATCAGCGTGACCCGGCTGCGCCCCTCGTCCGCCCGGCGCACGAACGCGTCGCGGGTCCGCGGCAGCGGCTCGCCCAGGCACGTACGCTCGAAGGCCGCGGCGACCAGCTGATGCCGCAAGTCGTTGGCGTCGCCTAGGACGGCGAACTGGAGCACCATCGCCTGGAGGCCCGGCAGGCTCTTCTCGATGTACTTCGCCTGCTCCTTCAGCTGCAGCATGAAAAGCCGCCGCAGCCCCACCCGATGCGTCGCGCGCGCCCTGTCCGGCGAGTCGAGGACTTCGAGGTCGACGGCGTCGCCCCGATCCACCAACGCCGGATACCCGATCAGCGTCTGGGCGCCCCGCTTGATCTCCATCATCTCCTCGAGCTCGCCGAACGACCACTCGGTGAGCCCGGTCACGGCCGCGGTCGCGCCGGCGACGTCGGCAAACTGCTCTCCTGCCTGCTCCCCTAACCCGGCGCGGAGCTGCGCCAGGTTGCGGCCCATGGCGAGCTGCCGGCCGTGCTCGTCCACGACGCGGAAGTTCATGGCGAGATGCACGGGCAGGGTCTCGGGGCGGAAGCCGTCGAGCGCGATCGCGAGGTTCCGGCTCTCCCGGGTGTAGCGCGCGATCGCCTCGGCGAGCGGGCCGTCGCCCGGCGGCACCGCGGCGCCGAACTCCGCCGCGAACTCGGGCAGCGGCCCGAGCTGGTGCCGGACCTTCTGCGGCAGCGACTTCGCGAGCCGCTGCACCTTCTCGCTCAGCAGCCCCGGGACCAGCCACTCGCAGCGCGCGGCGCCGACCTGGTTCAGCGCGATGAGGGGCACGGTCATGGTCACGCCGTCCCGCGGTCCGCCCGGATCGTGCAGGTACTCGAGCGCGAACGTCCGTCCCGCCATCTCCAGCTGGGGGGGAAAGAGGTCGGTCGTGATCCCGGCGGCCTGGTGCCGCATCAGCTCCTCGCGCTTGAGGAAGAGCAGCTTCGGGTTCCCGCGCTCGGCCTGCTGCCGCCAGGCGTCGAAGGCGGCCCCGTTGCAGATCCTCTCCGGAACGAGGCTGTCATAGAACGCGTGGATCAGCTCGTCGTCCACGAGCACGTCCGGCCGGCGCGCCTTGTGCTCGAGCGTTTCGATCTCGCGCACGAGTCGCCGGTTGTGGAGGAAGAACGGCGCGCGGGTCTCCCAGTCCCCGTCGACGAGCGCCTGGCGGATGAAGAGCTCCCGCGACACGACCGGGTCGATCGGGCCGTAGGACACGCGGCGGTTGGCGTACACCGGCAGCCCGTACAGGGTCCCGCGCTCCAGCGCGACGACCTCGGCGCGCTTCTTCTCCCAGTGCGGCTCGCTCTGGGAGCGCTTGATGAGATGCGCGCCGACCCGTTCGAGCCACTCGGGATCGATCCCGGCGGTGCAGCGCGCGAACAGGCGCGTCGTTTCGGTCAGCTCGCCGGCGACGATCCAGCGCGGCGCCTTCTTGACGAGCGCCGATCCGGGATGGATCCAGAACTTGATCCCGCGCGCGCCCTGGTACGGTGCAACGGGGGACCCCTTCCCTTCCCCCCCGGCGCCCGCCTCGGTCTTCAGGCCGACGTTGCCGAGCAGGCCGCCGAGGAGGGCCCGGTGGACGCGCGCGTGCTGGCCACTGTCCTCGCTCGGCTCGCCGACCTTCCAGCCGAGCTCGCCGACGAGCTCCTTCAGCTGCGAATGGATATCCCGCCATTCGCGCATCCGGTTGAAGGACAGGAAGTGCTCCCGACACGCGCGGTGCAGCTTGCGGTTCGACTCGTGATGCAGTCCCTCGTCGAAGAACTTCCAGAGCTTCAGATAGGAAAGGAAGTCCGACTTCTCGTCGGCGAACTTCTTCTGCGCCTCGTCGGCGGCCGGCGCATGGTCCAGCGGCCGCTCACGCGGATCCTGCACCGCGAGCGCCGCGGCGATCACCAGCACTTCCGGGAGGCTGTCCTCCTCCTTCGCGGCCAGCACCATGCGGCCGATGCGCGGGTCGACGGGGAGCCTGGCGAGGCTACGACCGATTTCGGTCAGCTCGTGCCGCTCGTCGACGGCGCCGAGCTCCTGGAGCGCCGCGTAGCCGTCGGCGATCGCCCGCGGCGCGGGCGGGTCGATGAACGGGAACGCCTCGACCGTCCCGAGTCCAAGCGACTTCATGCGCAGAATCACTGCGGCGAGCGACGAGCGCAGGATTTCCGGTTCGGTGAATGCCGCCCGCTTCGCGAAGTCCTCCTCGTCGTAGAGCCGGATGCACACGCCCGCGGCGACGCGACCGCAGCGGCCGGCGCGCTGCTTCGCGGCGGCCTGCGAGATGCGCTCCACCCGCAGCTGCTCGACCTTGTTGCGATAGCTGTATCGCTTGATGCGCGCGAGTCCGGGATCGACGACGTAGCGGATCCCGGGCACGGTGAGCGAGGTCTCCGCAACGTTCGTCGCGAGCACGATCCGCCGGCCTCGGTGCGGCTTGAACACGCGCTCCTGCTCCGGCGCGGACAGCCGCGCATAGAGCGGCAGGATCTCGGTGTGCGGCGGGTGGTGCTTGCGGAGGGCTTCCGCCGCCTCGCGGATCTCGCGCTCCCCGGGCAGGAACACGAGGACATCGCCGGGCCCCGCGCGGGCACATTCGTCGACTCCGTCGACGATCGCCTCGTCGAGGTCGCCCTCGCCGTCCTTGTCGGACTCCGGCTGGCGGTACCGAACGTCGACGGGATACAGACGGCCGGACACCTCGATCACGGGCGCATCGCCGAAGTGCTTCGAGAACCGGTCGGCGTCGAGCGTTGCCGAGGTCACGATGAGCTTGAGATCCGGCCGGCGCGGCGCGAGCTGGCGCACGTAGCCGAGCAGGAAATCGATGTTGAGGCTGCGCTCGTGCGCCTCGTCGATGATCAGCGTGTCGTAGCGGCGAAGCTCCGGATCGCCCTGCGTCTCCGCGAGCAGGATGCCGTCGGTCATCAGCTTGACGTAGGTCGACGGGCTGGTCCGTTCGGTGAAGCGGATCTTGAACCCGACCACTTGGCCAAGCTCGGTCCCTAGCTCGTGGGCGATCCGGGCGGCCGTGGCCCGGGCCGCGATGCGGCGGGGCTGGGTGTGACCGATCAGCCCTTCGACGCCGCGCCCGAGCTCGAGGCAGATCTTCGGCAGCTGCGTCGTCTTCCCGGAGCCCGTCTCGCCGCAGACGATGACGACCTGATTCGACGCGATGGCGCGCGCGATCTCGCCGCGCTTGGCGGCGATCGGAAGGGCGGGATCGAACTCGGGCTTCGGGAGCCGGGCGCGGCGCGCGGCGCGGAGTGGTGCGGGGATCAAGTCGACCGCGCCTCGATCTCTTCCGCCAGTTCGTGCAGGCGACGCGCGACTTCCGCCGGATCCATGCCGGTAGTAAGGGACGCGATGTGAACACGGTCAGCGACGCTGACCGTCAGCAGGAGTTCGCCGAGCTTCTCGGTCGTCGTCACGCCTATGCCTCGTAGCTTGTCCATCACCTTCCTCCGGATCATTGGCGCCGGGCTCCCGCTGCGACAGGCCGCAGCGGGACGTTGTCACGATCCCATGCCGAGGGCCGTCTGTCAGCCATCCGACGCACCCGCCGACTCGCGCCGAGCCCGAAGCGATTCGAGTCGGGGCAAGTGATGAAGTCCCGGGGCGTCGGCGGGAAGCAGCGCAATCAACGGTACAACGTCACGGCAACAGCCCTGGCTCATTGCCACACTCTTCCCGTCCGAGCCGGGAGTGGTGTCATGAACAAACCGAAGCCGAAAGCGAACCGCGGTCCGAATACGAAGGCCACGATCGCGATGTTCAAGCAACTCAAGCGAGCGCAGATCCACAGCGTGAAGGTGCTGATGAAGGCGGTTCCCAAGCTGCTCGCAGCGCGGGCGCAACAGCTGGCCTCGCGCGAGCGGCAGGCCCTGGACGAAAAGATTCGCCACTGCAAGGACCGGATTCGGTTCTGCTACTGGCTCTATACGGATGCCGTCTCGCTGTTGGGTCCGAAACCGAGATGGCTCACCACCGAGTGAAGCCGCGAGTCGAAAACTTTCGTCAATTTCGCAACATCCCGAGCATCCGCTCGACGTAGCGCGCGATCAGGTCGACCTCGAGATTCGCGCGCACGCCCAGTTTGAGGGCCTTCAAGGTGGTGACGGCCAGCGTATGGGGAATCAGGTTCACCTCGAACTCCGAGCCGTCGATGCGGTTGACCGTCAGGCTCACGCCCTGCACCGCGATCGAGCCCTTCCGAGCGATGTATTTCGCCAGCGGCGGGGGGACGCGCAGGACCAGCCGGAAGCTGTCGCCGACCGGCTCGAACGCGACCACCTCGCCGACGCCGTCGACGTGCCCGGTGAGGAGATGCCCGCCGAGGCGATCGGCGAGCCGCAGCGACTTCTCGAGGTTGACGTCCCCCGACGCGGCCAGCCCGACCGTGCAAGCGATCGTCTCCTGCGAGACGTCCGCCTCGAACCGCGCGCCCGAGCGCGCGACGACGGTCAGGCAGCAGCCGTTGACCGCGATCGAATCGCCGACCGCGACGTCGCCCAGATCGAGCGCTCCGGCGTCGATGACCAGGCGCAAGCCCTGCTCCCGCGGCTCAGCACGCTCGATCCGACCGATTGCGGCGACGATTCCAGTGAACATTCGGAGTCTCCGAGTGGCACGGAGATTACACCGGGGGGCCTGGGCGGCGCGGCACGTCACCCGAGTGACGGAAAGCGTCGCCCGCGGGGGCGCTCCCAGGGACCGTCCCCGCTTCCCGGCGGCCATGGGCTGCTCAGAACCATCGGCTTTCACACGAGTTCCACCCCGCCGCTCGGCGTTCGTGACGTTTGTCCGCTCCGGATCGAACCCGGGTACGGTGTTTGCACTCTAAGTGCCCATGAACACTCGTGATTTCGCAGGCACTTTGTCTCATCCCGAAGGCGTCGAAACGGCCCGGCGGCGGGTCGAGATCGTCGGCGCTGCGAGCGGGCTCGGCGCCGGCCAACCCGGCTGCGGCGACGGTCCCGCGCGCCTGCGTCTCGCCGGTCTCGACGCGCACCTCGCGGCGCGTGGCCTGCCGATCGCTTGGGGCGAGACCCTCTTCCCCGATCAGGCGCCCGGCGAGCCGGCCGCTCAAGTTGTCGGCCGGCTGTGCGACCGCCTCGCGCGCGCCGCCAGCCGCGTGGTCCGATCCGGGGCTGTCCCGCTGGTCCTCGGCGGCGACCACAGCTGCGCCATGGGCACCTGGCGCGGGGTCGCAAACGGGCTCGGCGCGCCGCTCGGGCTGCTGTGGATCGACGCGCACCTCGACGCGCACACGCCGCAGACGAGCCACACTGGCCGGCTCCACGGAATGCCGCTCGCGGCGCTGCTCGGGCAGGGCAACGACTCGCTCTGCCAGGGGGACGCCGTGCTCTCACCCGAGCACGTGTGCGTCATCGGTGTCCGCAGCTTCGAGCCCGAGGAGGCGGCGCTGCTCGCCGCGCTCGGCGTGCGGATCTATGCCGCGCCGGAGATCGAGCGTCGCGGCCTCGACGCCGTGCTGCGGGAAGCGCTCGCGCGCGTGCAGGACGGCACCGCGGCGCATGGGATCACGCTCGATCTCGACGCGATCGACCCGGAGGACGCGCCCGGCGTGACGACCCCGGTGGCAGGCGGCCTGCGTGCGGCCGAGCTGGTTCCGGCGCTCGCCAACCTCGCGCGGGCGGCGGTGCCGGTCGCCGTCGAGATCGTCGAGTACGAGCCGCATCACGATGCCGGCGGCGCGACCGCACGGTTGATCGAGGAGCTCGCCGCCGCCATGCTCGGCGGCGAGGCGGCACGGTCGATGATCGAGCTCGAGAACCGCTATAGCGCGACGAACTACGCGCCGCTGCCGGTGGTCCTCGTGCGCGGCGAAGGCACGCACCTCTGGGACCAGTCCGGGCGCCGCTACCTCGACATGATGTCGGCCTACTCGGCGGTGAGCGTCGGCCATGCCCACCCCCGCATCCTCCGCGCCCTGACCGAGCAGGCCCGCAAGCTCGCCGTCACCTCGCGCGCGTACTACAGCGACCGCCTGCCGGTGTTCCTCGAGCGGCTGTGCCGACTCACCGGCATGGACCGCGCGCTGCCCGTCAACACCGGACTCGAAGCGGTCGAGACCGCGCTCAAGACCGCCCGCAAGTGGGCGCACAAAGTGAAAGGCGTGCCGGACGGCCGCGCGGAGATCATCGCCTGCGAAGGCAACTTCCACGGCCGGTCGATCGCGATCGTGGGGATGTCCTCGGAGCCGCAGTACCGCGACGGGTTCGGGCCGTTCCCGCCGGGGTTCAGGCTCGTGCCCTACGCCGACGCGCGCGCGCTCGAGCAGGCGATCACCCCTCACACCGCCGCGTTCCTGGTCGAGCCGATCCAGGGCGAGCGCGGGATCGTCGTCCCCCCGCCCGGCTATCTCGCGGAGTGCGCGCGGATCTGCCGCGAGCACAACGTCCTCTTCATCGCGGATGAGGTGCAGACCGGGCTCGGGCGCACCGGACGGCTGCTCGCGTGCGAGCACGACGGCGTCCAGCCCGACGGCCTCGTGCTCGGCAAGGCGCTCGGTGGCGGCGTGCTGCCGGTCTCGGCGTTCCTCGGGCGCGACGACGTAATGAGCGTCTTCCAGCCCGGTGACCACGGCAGCACGTTCGGCGGCAACGCACTGGCGGCGGCCGTGGGGCTCGAGGCGCTCAACGTCATCGTCGAGGAGCGCCTCGCCGAGCGCGCTGCGACGCTTGGTGCCCACCTCCTCGCGGGCCTCGCCGCCATAAAGAGCCCGCTCGTCCGCGACGTCCGCGGGCGCGGTCTGCTGATCGGCGTGGAAATCGACCCGCAGTTCGCCACCGCGCGCCAGGTCGTCGACCGCCTGCTCGCCCGCGGCATCCTCTCCAAGGATACCCACGGCACGGTCGTGCGCTTCGCGCCGCCGCTGGTCATCGCACGCGAGGAGATCGACCACGCGGTCGCCGAGACGCGGCGCGTGCTCGACGAGCTCGAGCGCGAGTTGAAGCGCGCGGCGTAACGCTTTCAGCGCGCGAACCGCGCGACGATGCGGACGTCCGCTCCGAGCTGCTGCACGTCGACCAGACGCAGCGGCAGCTTCTGATCCAGCCGTGGGATCGACGGCAGATTGAACATGCCGCTTCCCCCGTCGCCGAGCAGGCTGGGCGCGAGGTAGATCAGGAGCTCGTCGACGACCCCCGCCGCGACGAGCGAGCCGTTGAGCTTCACGCCCGCCTCGACGTGAATCTCGTTCAGCTCGCGGCGCGCGAGCTCGCGCATCAAGTCGGCGAGCTCGACCTTTCCCGCGGCGTTCGGGAGCACGACGACCTCCGCGCCCTTGGCCTGCAGCGCGGCGATCTTCGCGTGGTCCGCCGACCCCGCGGCCACGAGTAAGTGGCCGCCTTCCAGGATGCGGGCATCAAGCGGCACCTCCAACCGGGAATCGACGAGGACTCGCAATGGCTGCCGCGTGGTCGCCACCTCGCGCACCGTGAGGCGCGGATCGTCGTCTCTGACCGTGCCGATTCCGGTCAGCACGGCGCAGGCGCGCGCGCGCCAGCGGTGCCCATCGCGCCGCGACGCCTCGCTCGTGATCCATTGACTCTGCCCGTTCGCCGCCGCGGTCCGGCCGTCGAGCGTCGCCGCGACCTTCAGCCGCACCCACGGCCGGCCGCGGGTCAGCCGCGACACGAACCCGATGTTCAGCTCGCGCGCCTCGTCCTCGAGGAGGCCGGATGCGACTTCGACCGCGGCCGCGCGCAGGCGCGCGAAACCTTCGCCGGCCACCCTGGGATTCGGATCACCCATTGCGGCGACGACGCGCCGCACCCTCGCGGCGATCAGCGCGTCGGCGCACGGCGGCGTCCGGCCGTGATGGCTGCACGGCTCGAGCGTGACGTAGACGGTCGCGCCCGCGGCGCGCTCACCGGCCGCGGCGAGCGCGTTCGCCTCCGCGTGCGGCTCGCCGGCACGCGCGTGGAAGCCTTCGCCAACCACCTCGCCGTTCCGGACAATGACGCAGCCGACGCGCGGGTTCGGCGTCGTCGTGAAGAGCCCGCGCTCGGCGAGGCCCAGCGCGCGCGCCATGAACTCTCGGTCG
>DATEDA010000208.1:0-7641 GCA_035286595.1 Burkholderiales bacterium
ACCATGATGGCCGGGTGCGCGAGGACGCGGGCCACGTTGTCGGGGCTCTGCGAGAAGACCACCATCGAGACGGTGGCGCGCTGGGCGAGAAGCAGGTTCAGCAGCGCCTCGGCGGGCGTCGTCCCCGTCTTCCGGCCGAGCGCCGCCAAGTCCATCCCCTCGACCTCGCGCCACGCGCACGTCGCGACCTGGATCTCGTCGAAGCCGACCGCGCCCAGCGACACGTTGCGCCAGCGCTCGCCGTCCACGAGGCACTCCTCGACGATCCGGCGCCGCGTCGCGCGGTCGGCGAGCCGCTCGAGGAGCCGCGGCAGGACGGCGAGCGCCGTGGGCTCGCCGCGACGCTGCCGCACCGTCACGCCGTCGTGCAGCAGCAGCACGTCGCCGGCGGCGAGCCCGTCCGTCAGCCGCTGCAGCACCCGCGCCGCGTCGGCGTCGACGGTGTCGTAACCGCGTCGCGTCCACGAGACGAACGTGAGTCCGAGGCGGGCGAGCGCGGGATCGAGCAAGGGGTTCCGCGTTCCGAACGGGGCGCGGAAGAACATCGGCGCGACGCCCGCGGCCTCCGCGAGCGCGCGCTGCGCGCCTTCGATCTCGCGCCGCAGGCGCCACGGCCCGTACCAGCCGAAGCCGGTCGAGTGCCGGTGGCTGTGGTTCTCGACCGAGTGCCCGCGCCGGACGATCTCGCGCACGAGCCCGGGCGCCGCCGCCGCCCGCTCGCCGACGCAGAAGAAGCTCGCTTTCGCGCCGCGCGCGTCCAGGAGATCGAGCACGCGCGGCGTCACCTCGGGGTCCGGCCCGTCGTCGAAGGTGATCGCGACCTCGCCGCGCCGCGCCGCCGCCGCCGGCAGGCGCACCAGGTTCCGCCCGATCAACTGGCTCCGCGGAAGCAGGCTCGCCGTGAACAGCACGGCGTGGTTGGCCGCGAGCCCCGCGACGATCGGCGGCCAGAGCTCGGGCAGCGCAGCGAGGGCGACCGCACCGCCGGCGTGAAAGAACGCGCTGAAGCGGATCGCCGGTGCGGGATCCCACCGGCGCGGCGGCGCGGGCCGCACGGCCACGGCGGCAGGCTCGGTGGAGGTGTCCTGGATCACGGGCGCACGCGCGGTCGGGGCATCGCGGCGGGATTATTGCAGACGCCGCCCGCGCCCGACACCGGCGGGCGATCGAGCTTCGGTGGGATAATCGCGCAACGCACGGCGAGATCCAGAAGGTTTCCAGGTGTCCTCCGCCCCGGCCCCCGCTGCCGCCGTCACCCGCTGCGAAGTGCTCGTGATCGGCGGCGGGCCGGCCGGCGCGACGATCGCGACGCTGCTCGCGCGCCGCGGGCGGCGCGTCGTGGTGGTCGAGAAGGACCGCCACCCCCGCTTCCACATCGGCGAGTCGCTGCTCCCGCTGAACCTCCCGCTGTTCGAGCGGCTCGGCGTCAAGGACGCCGTCGAGGGCATCGCGATGCTCAAGTACGGCGCCCAGTTCAACTCCGTGGAGCACGGCAAGTCGCTCACCTTCGAGTTCGCGAACGCGCTCGACCCGACGTGGCCGTATGCCTACCAGGTGCGCCGGTCGGAGTTCGACCACCTGCTGCTGAAGCACTGTGCGGCGAGCGGCGCCGAGGTGCACGAGGGCACGCGCGTCACCGAGGTCGACTTCGGGTCGCGCGACGGCGTGCAGGTCGCCGCGCAGGGCGACGACGGCCCGACCCGCCGCTGGCGCGCCGGGTTCCTGGTCGATGCCTCCGGCCGCGACACCTTCCTCGCCGGCAAGCTCGGGATCAAGCGCAGGAACGCGAAGCACAACAGCGCCGCGCTCTTCGGCCACTTCACCGGCGCGCGGCGGCTCCCCGGCCGCGAGGAAGGCAACATCAGCATGTTCTGGTTCCAGCACGGCTGGTTCTGGTTCATCCCGCTGCGGGACGGCACGACGAGCGTCGGCGCGGTGTGCTGGCCGTACTATCTCAAGTCGCGCAAGACCGACCCGACCACCTTCTTCCTGGAGACGATCGCCCTCTCGCCCGGGCTCGCCGACCGGCTGCGGGACGCGAAGCTCACCGGGCCCGCGACCGCCACCGGCAACTACTCCTACTACGCCGACCGGATGGCGGGCGACCGGTACATCATGGTGGGCGACGCGTACGCCTTCATCGACCCGGTGTTCTCGAGCGGCGTGTTCCTGGCGATGAACAGCGCGTTCCTCGGCGCCGACGTCGTCGACCGCTCCCTCGCGGATCCGCGCGCCGCGCCGCGCCTCGGCCGCGAGTTCGACCGCACGGTGCGGCGCGGCCTGCGGACCTTCTCGTGGATGATCTACCGCATGACTTCGCCCGCGATGCGCAACCTCATCATGGGCCCGAAGGACCTGCTCGGCGTGGTGTCGGCGACGGTCTCGTTCCTCGCCGGGGACGTGTTCCGGAGCGGCCCGGTGCGGTGGCGGCTGTACTTCTTCCGCGTCCTCTACTACGCGTTCAGCCTCGCCGCCCTGCCGTCGAGCCTGCGCGCGTGGCGCCGGCGCAAGCGCGCCATCCGGCCGCTCGAAGCGGCGTGAGCGCGGGCCGCGCGCTCGTCGTGCTCGCGGTCGCGGCGGCGGGGCTCCCGCCGCCGGCCGGCGCCGAGCAGCGCCCGCTCTGGGAGTTCGGGCTCGGGGTCACCGGGCTGTACCTCCCGGACTACCGCGGCGCCAACCAGGGCCGCGGGTACGTCTTCCCCCTGCCCTACGCCGCCTACCGCGGCGAGCGCTTCAAGGTCGACCGCGAAGGCATCCGCGGGATCTTCTTCGACACCGACCGCGTCGAGCTCGACGTCAGCGTGTTCGGCACCCCGCCGGTGAAGAGCAGCAAGAACGAGGCGCGGCAGGGGATGCCCGACCTGGACGCGACGCTCGAGGTGGGGCCGGTGCTCGAGATCACGCTCGCGCGCGACCGCAAGATCGACTACAACTACCGGCTCCAGCTGCGGCTGCCGGCGCGCGCGGTGTTCCCGACCGACGTCGTGCACTGGAGCTACGCCGGCTGGACGTTCTACCCCAATCTCAGTCTCGACCTCCGCCCCGAGTTCCTCGGCGGCCGGTGGAACGTCGGGTTCGCCGCCGGGCCCCTGTACGCCTCGCAGAAGTACAACGCCTACTTCTACAGCGTAGCGCCGCAGTTCGCGACGCCCGACCGCCCCGCCTACCAGGCGCCCGGCGGCTACTCGGGCTGGGTGGGCTTCGCCACGCTCAGCCGGCGCTTCGGCAAGGTCTGGGTGGGCGCCTACGTCCGCTACGACACGCTGAGCGGCGCGACCTTCGAGGCGAGCCCGCTCGTGAAGCGCGATTACGCGTGGAGCACCGGCATCGGGATCGCGTGGGTGTTCGCCCAGTCGACGACGCTGGTCGAGACCGAGGACTAGCGGGGGTCGATTGCCGCCGCCGCCCGGAATTCATACAATCCCCATGGTACGGGCGCGCGATCACCGGCCCGTAGGCATTCCCACGGGAGGGAGACCATGAAAACTGCCGCTTTGAAGGTGCTCTTCGTCGCGTTCGCCGCGGCCGCGCTCGCCGCCTGCACGCTCCAGCCGATCTACAACGTCAAGGGTGCGCCGGTCGAGACGCCCGGCGGCAAGCCGCCGACGCTGGCCGAAGTCGAGAAAGCGGTCGTGCGCGCGGGCTCGGCGCTCGGCTGGAAGATGCAGCCGGTCAGGCCCGGAGTGATGGTCGGCACGATCACCCTGCGCAGCCATACGGCGATCGTCGACGTGACTTTCGACACCCGGACCTTCAACATCACCTACAAGGACAGCGTCGATCTGAACTACGACGGCGGCAACATCCACCGCAACTACAACGGCTGGATCCAGAACCTGGACAAGGGCATCCGGGCCCAGCTGCTCAACCTGTAGCGGCGCGCGTCGGCGCGCGTCCCGGCGGCGGCAAGGCGCCGCCGGGCCTTTGCATGATCCAGCGGGACGAGTGGGAACGATGAGATCCGTCGCGCCGAGCGCCGTGCTGCTCGCGTTCGCTGCCGCGGCGCTGGTGGGCTGCACGCCGGTCTACAACGTCAAGGACGCTCCGATCGTCACCGCCGGCGGAGCGCCGGCGAGCCTCACGGACATTCAGCGAGCGATCGAGCGGGCGGGCGCCGCGTTCGGCTGGCGGATGCACCCGGTGAGGCCCGGCCTGATCGTGGCCACCCTCCAGACGCGGAGCTACACCGCGGTCGTCGACATCACCTACGACGCGAACGCCTACAGCATCACCTACAACAACAGCGCGAACCTCAACTACGACGGCACCAACATCCACCGCACCTACAACGGCTGGGTCCAGAATCTGGATCGGGTCATTCGCGTCCAGCTGCAGTACCTCCAGGCCGCCGCGCCTCCCGCCCGCTAGCGCTCGCCGGCACTGAGCTCCAGCTCGCGCAGCGCCTCCAGCGGCAGCTTGCCGGTCGGCGCCCGCGGCAGCGCCGGGACCTTGACGAGCGGCCGCGGCAGGAACACCGGGTCGACCGAGCAGCGGAGCGCCTCCAGGATCTCGGCTTCGCTCAAGCTCGGGGCAACGACGAACGCCATCAGCCGGGCCGCCTTGCCGCTCTCCGCCTCGCGCGTGTGGAACACGCCGTCCTCGACCCCCGGGATCTCGGCGAGCTTGCGGTTGAGATCGGCGAGCGATGCGCGCTTGCCGGCGACGTTCACGACGTCCGCGAGCCGCCCGACGAGCCGGAATTCGAGCTCGCTCAGCACCTCCAGCACGTCGTTGCTGGGGGCGTGGCCGTCGATGTGCCCACCCTCGAACGCCCACCCGCCCGGCCCCGCGATCACCCGCACGTTCCGCAGGGTGTGCCAGAGGTCGGTGTGCGCGGTGCGCCGCGACGCGATCATGCCCCCTTCGGTGCAGCCATAGATCTCCACCACTCGGGCGGCGAACCGTGCTTCGGCCGCCCCGGCGAGGCTCGGGGCGAGCGGGGCCGCAGCCGACAGGATCAGATCGAGCTCGGGCAGCGGCACCGAATCCTCGACGCACGCGCGGATGTGGAGCGGCGTGGTCACGAGCACGCGCCGCGCCGGGAGCTCGGCGAGCCACGTCGCGACGTCCGATGGGAAGAGCGGGCGGCACGCGTGCACGGCGCCGCCCGTCTGCAGCGGGAGCATCACGGTGGCTTCGAGGCCCCACATGTGCTGCGGCGGCACGGTCCCGAGAAACGCCGCGCCGTTCGCGAGGCCGAACGTTTCGGCCGCGGCTCGCGCGCCCGCCACCAGCTTCCGCCAGGGCTTGGCATGGGGGACCGGCCGCCCCGTGCTGCCCGACGTGAACACCACCGCGGCCGTCTGTGCCCCGGGGATCCGGGGCACGTCCCAGCCCGAGGCGCGGCGTGCGAGCCGCTCCGGGTAGGCGAGCGACGTGCCGTTCACGAGCGGCACCGCGCTCTCCGCGACGCACGCGAGATCGGGATACGCCTCCTCGATCTGGTCGAGCAGCTTCTGGGTCCGGTTCGGCACGAGCAGCGTGATCTGGCCGTTCGCGAGCGCCGCGCCCAGCGCCGCGAGGAAGTGATAGCGGTCGTCGCACAGGTTGAGCAGATGGCGGCGGCGCGGCAACCGCTCCGCGAGCGCGCGCACGTCGGCGAGGAACTCCCCGGCGCTGACGCGCCGCCCGCCGCGCCACGCGATGGGCTCGTCCGGGTGCCGATGCGCGATCAGCGGCGCCGCGTCGTTCATTGCCATGGGGCGTCCGCTCCGGATTGGCCAGGTGCGCGAGCGACTGCTCCAAGCATCGTCATTGCTTGGGCTCGCTTGCGGGCTCACCGGAGGCCGCCGGGCTCGCGCTTTCTTCCTTCGGTGCCTGAGCTGCGGGCTGAACGGAGGCCGCACGCGCGTGCCGCACCGCCATCATCTGACCCAGCAACCAAGCCGCAACGTCCCGACCAAGAGCGACGGCGATGCGATCCATGATCGCACACGTACCGCTCACGCCGCCAAAGACCCCGCCTCCGGACTGGCGGTTCAGGACGGTGGTCGCGACCACCTTGGCGTTCTGTGAGACCTCGGCGCGGATGCTGATCGACTTGGAGCCGCTCCAACCGCCGCCGCCTGCGCCCAGCACGGAGAGGATCGTCACGTTGAGGATGAACGATTCCGGCTCGGCCTGGCTTGGGCTCCGAATCTCCCCTGCCCCGGGAAACTTTTCGCTCACCCTCTGGAAGACCTGGTTTCCGATGTGGCTCTCGACGGCGCACTCGCGCTTCACGGCCTCGCCGATCGGCGCGTCCGGCCCGAGGACGGCCGGCACGACGACAGCGATTCTCTCGTCGGCATTCGACGCCTGCGAGATGCAGAGCGCCACGATGCCTGAAAGCAGGAACCGGGATGTTCGCATGGCTCCCCCCTCTAGCGAAACACTTCGGAGGCGCGCCCCACCATGCCCGCGGCCACGCGCCACGGCGGGTCGTGCCGGATCTCGGGATAGCGCACCAGCCGGTACAGATACTCGAGGACGAAGAGCGCGCCGAGCAACGCGTAGCTCAGGATGTTCGTGAAGAACGACCACGTCGCCGGCTCGGCAAACCGCGCGAGCACCGCCGAGACCGCCGCCATGAGCGCGAGCGCCACGGCCCACAGCCACGTCACGCGGCGCGTATGCACGACCAGCGGTTCGGGCAACTCGCCGTCCCGCACGAGCCGTGCGATCCGGGTCACCAGGGGCTCCCTCCCGGGGACCAGCGTACGCGCAAACGCCCAGCACAGGAACACGTAGATGAGGATGGGCGGCAGGAACGCGAGCCGCACGGCGATCTGGCGGTCCATCAGACCCGCAGCCAGGGCCGCGACGCCGGCCGCTGCGATCAGCCACCAGGGCAGCGCCTTGCGTGCGGCAAGCACGACGAAGTTCGCCGCGATCGCCGCCGAGATCAGTGCGACGAGCCACGGGTTCCCGTGCAGCACTGCCGCGTGGAGCGCGAGCGGGCACGCACACGCCAAGGCGACGAGAAGTCCCTTCATCCTGAGCACCCCTCTCTGGCGGGGGTCTTGTCGCTCCACCGAGCCGCCGTTGCGGCCCTCCCTAAGCTCGGGGCGAGCCCGAACGCAAAGCTATTCTACGGTCTGACCGGCTCCGCCGAGCGGACGTCCGTCCCGCCCCGGCTCGCTTCCCGTGGGCCCCCGCTCCGGGGGCGTCGTCCCGAGCACCCGGCGAAGGCCGGTCGGATGCATGCCGCGGCTAAGGAGCTGCCACGCGACCATCCGCGTGATCCGGACGATGTCGAGCACCGGGCGGAAGTGGCTCGGCCGCGCGGCCTTGGGATAGAGCGCGGCGATCGGCACGGCGCGGCTCCCGAACCCGTGCCGCGCCGCGGCGATCAGGAGCTCGCTCTCGAACACGAACCCGCGCGCGGGCCCATGCTTCACCTCGACCTGCCCGAGGAGCGCGGCGGGGTAGACCCGGAATCCCGACTGGCTGTCCGGGAGCGGCTGCCCGGCCGCCCATCCGATCCAGAAGTCGGCGACCCGGTTCGCGAGGTAGCGCGCCCGCGGCGCCGCGTCCCGTCCGAACGTCCGGGCGCCGACGACGATCTCGCCGGGGTGCGCGCGGGCCTCGGCGAGCAGGCGCGGGATCTCCTCGGGCGCGTGCTGGCCGTCGCCATCGAGGGTGACGACGCCGGCGATGCCG
>DATEDA010000209.1:0-28750 GCA_035286595.1 Burkholderiales bacterium
ACAGCCGGCGGGAATCGAGTTCATGAGCTTCATGACCTCGATGACCCCGACGATCGTGTCGGGCTCGACGCGCGTGCCGGGCTCCACGAACGGCGGCGCGCCCGGCTCGGGAGCGCGGTAGAACGTGCCGACCATCGGCGCCCGCACGAGCGCGAGACCCGGAGGGAGATTCTCGGCATCCGCGTGCGCATGCGGCACGTGCAGCGCCGCGCGCTCCGGCTCGAGCGTCACCTCTCCCCCGACCGGCTCGCCGGCATGCGGGGATGCGGCCGGCAGCGGCGTCGGCTCCGCCGCGCCGTTTGTGCGCCGCATTTCGACCTCGATGTCTCCCGAGCGCAGGCGGAACTCGCTGAACTGGGACGCGGAGCGGATCAGTTCCACGATCTGCACGAGATCCTCGTAGGAGGGCGCGCGCCCGGTCGCGACCCGCGTCCGCGCTGCGCGCCTGCGCTTGGGAGAACCGGAGCGGGCTTTCATTAGTCGGAATCTAAAATTCCGTTTTCCGGACATGTTTGCACACGGCATGGCCGTTTGCAATAATGGCCGCGGAGGTGCTGCCCATGGCCGAGCCCGTCATCATCACCGTGGCGATCACCGGCGCGCTGCCGAAGAAAAAGGACAACCCCGCGGTGCCGGTGATACCGTCGGAACAGGTCGAATCCACCCATGAGGCGTTCGAGGCCGGAGCCGCGCTCGTGCACATCCACGTGCGCAACCCCGACGAGTCCCCGGGCTCCGACCCTGAGCTGTACGGCCGCGTGCAGGAGGGCGTCCGCAAGCACTGCCCCGGCATGATCGTCCAGTTCTCCACCGGCGGGCGCGGGCGCGAGCAGTCGAAGCGCGGCGGGATGCTTTACCTCAGGCCCGACATGGCCTCGCTCGCCACGGGATCGGTGAATTTCCCGAACCAGATCTACGAGAACCCGCCCGACTTCATCGAAGGGCTGGCGAAGACGATGCTCGAGTACGACATCAAGCCCGAGGTCGAGGTGTTCGACCTGGCGATGCTCTACAACGCCGCGACCCTGGTGAAGAAGGGCCTGCTCAAGGACCCGCCGCACGTGCAGTTCGTGCTCGGCATCCCGAACGCGATGCCCGCGCGGCGCTCGATCTTCGATTTCCTGCGCGCGGAGCTCAAGGAAGTCCTGCCGCGCGCCACCTGGGTCGCCGCGGGCATCGGGCGCCATCAGTGGGACGTGAACCAGTGGTGCCTGGAGACGGGCGGCCATTGCCGTACCGGGCTCGAGGACAACCTGCGCATCGAGCCCGACCGTCTCGCGGCGAGCAACGCGGAGCTCGCGAAGAAGATCGTGGACAACTGCGCGCGCTTCGGCCGCCGGCCCGCCACACCCGCCGAGGCGCGGCGGATCCTCGGCCTGCGTCCGGCCTAGCCGCCGCGGGCGGCGTCCTCGAGGATCCGATCGGAGGCCTTCTCGGCGATCATCACCGCGGGCGCGTGCGTGTTGCCCGAGGTGAGCGTCGGCATGATCGAGCAATCCACCACACGTAGGCCGGCGAGACCGCGCACCCGCAGCCGCTCGTCCACGACCGCCATCGGGTCGTCTCCCATCTTGCAGGTCCCGCACGGATGGAAGATCGTCGCGCCGTAGTTGCGCGCGAATTCGAGCAGTTCTTGGTCGGTGCGCGCCTGCACGCCGGGGCGGTACTCCTCGGCGACGTAAGGGCGTAGCGCGTCGGTCGCGGCGAGCGCACGCGCCAGCTTCACGCCCGCCACGGCACAACGCCGGTCCAACTCGGTCGCGAGGTAGTTCGGCCGGATCGCAGTCGGCTCGAACGGATCGGTCGAGCGGATCCGCACCGTGCCGCGCGACTCCGGCCGCAGCTGGCAGACCGACATCGTGAAGCCCGGCCACGGATGCGGTTTCGCTCCGGCGAGATCCGCCGAGAGCGTCGCGAAGTGGAACTGGACGTCGGGCGTTTTCGACCCGGGCAGCACCTGGGTGAACAGACCACCCTGGTTGATGCCGATCGCCAGAGGGCCTTTGCGGTTAAGGATCCATCTCGCCCCGATGCCGAGCTTCCGCCACCAGATCCGCAGATCGTCATTGGTCGTGATCGGCCGCGTGCACTTGTACATCACGCGAAGCTGCAGATGGTCCTGCACGTTCTCGCCGACGCCAGGAAGATCCGCAACGATCGGGATGCCGAACGACGAGAGAAGATCGGCGGGCCCGACGCCTGAGAGCTGAAGCAGCTGCGGGCTTTGGAGCGCGCCGGCGCTGAGGATTACCTCGCGCACGGCACGGACCTCGACGTCATTTCCTTTCTTTCGGTAACGTGCGCCGACCGCGCGCGTCCCCTCGAAAAGGATCTTGACGACATGCGCGTCGGTCTCTACCCGCAGATTCGGCCGCCCGTGGGCGGGCCGGAGGTAGGCGGTCGCGCTGCTCGAACGCCAGCCGTTGCGGGTGAAGAGCTGGTAGTAGCCCACGCCCTCCTGGCGCGCGCCGTTGAAGTCGTCGGTTGCCGGGATGCCGAGCTCGTTCGCCGCCCGGATGATCGCCTCCATCAGCTCGTGCTTCTCGCCGATGTCGGAGCAGGCGAGCGGCCCGTCGGCACCATGGAACTCGCTCGCGCCGCGCGAGTTCCCCTCGCAGCGGATGAAATACGGCAGCACGTCCTTCCAGCCCCAGCCCGGGTTGCCGAGGGCCTCCCAGCGGTCGTAGTCCTCGGGCTGCCCGCGCACGTAGATGAGCCCGTTGATCGAGGACGAGCCGCCGAGCCCGCGCCCGCGCGGCCAGTACACGCGGCGGTCGTTCAGGTTCGGCTCCGGGTCGGTGTAGAAGCCCCAGTTGTAGACCGGGTGGAACATGGTCTTGCCGTAGCCGATCGGGAGGTGGATCCAGATCGAGCGGTCGCGCGGTCCGGCCTCGAGCAGCAGCACGCGATGCCGGCCGTTCGCGGACAGCCGGTTCGCGAGCACGCAGCCGGCGGAGCCGGCACCCACGACGATGTAGTCGGCCTGCAGCGGAGGCATTTGCGCAGTTTCTCGGAATCTGGAACGCCGCGTTCGGCAAACCCGTAAATCTAATCCTTGTCCGCAGCGGCTTCCGGTATGCTAGCCGCGCACTTCACCCAGGAGGAGAACCCATGAAGCGGTTTCTGGCGGTTTGCGGTTTCGCCGTCGCGGCGCTCGCGCTCGCGCCGAGCGACGCATCGGCGCAACAGTCGTTCAAGATGCGGTTGCAGACGGCGGTGCCGGCAGCCGCCGACGAGTTCAAGATGCTGCAGAAGTTCTCCCAGCGCGTCGACAGCATGACCGCCGGGCGCCTCAAGATCGAGGTGCTGCCCGACGGCGCGGTGGTCGGCGCGTTCGAGATCCTCGATGCGGTCGACAAGGGTCTGGTGGAATCGGGCTTCGCCTGGACGCACTACTGGTCGGGCAAGCATCCCGCCGCCATGCTCTTCGGTTCGCCGTCGGGGGGCTCGGGCCTCGGCATGGACCAGATGGCATGGGTGTCCTGGTTTCTCGAAGGCGGCGGCAAGGAGCTCTACCGCGAGCTCTTCGACGAGCATCTCAAGGTGAACGTCGTGGGCTTCATAGTGCAGCCGGTTGGCCCCGAGGCGCTCGGCTGGTTCAAGCAGCCGATCAAGAACATGGCCGACCTGCAGAAGCGGCGCTTCCGCACCCCGCCCGGGATCCCCGGCGCGATCTACAAGGAGATGGGCGTGACGGCGATCGCGCTGCCCGGCGCCGAGATCATCCCCTCGGCCGAACGCGGCGTGCTCGACGCGGCCGAGTGGTGCTGCCCGGTCACGGACCTCGCCTACGGCTTCCAGCGCGCGTTCAAGTACTACTACCTGCAAGGCCTGCATCAGAACACGGTGAACGCCGACATCTACATCAACAAGAACTTCTGGAACAAGCTGCCGAAGGACGTGCAGGCGATCTTCGAGGGCGCAGCGCTCGCGTCGCTGATGGAATCCACGGCCTATCGCATTCGCGCCAATGCTCTCGCCCTCATCGAGCTCAAGACGAAGCACGGCGTGCAGGTGATGGAAACGCCGCCCGACTACTTCCCGGCCTTCATGGCGGCGGCGAAGAAGGTGATGGAAGAGAACGCGGCGAAGAACGCGTTCTTCAAGAAGGTGCTCGACTCGCAGGCGGCGTTCGCGAAGGATGTCGTGCCGTACTGGGTGAGCATCCAGAAGCTGAACACGTCGGTGGCCGACTCTTATCTGAAGGGCGGAGCCAAGTAACGCCGGCGCTGCAGCGTCCGACACAGGCGGCCAACCGGCCGCCTGTTTTTTGCGGACTCAGCCGATGGCCCCGCACCCCGGCAGGCTCGAGCGCGCGATCCGGGTCATCGACGCGATCAGCGCGTGGTCGGGCCGCATCACGGCCTGGCTGATCCTGCCGCTCATCGCCGCGATGACCTACGAGGTGGTGATCCGCTACGTGGCGACCCCCACGCAGTGGGCGTACGACACGAGCTACATGCTCTACGGGGCGATGTTCATGCTCGGCGCCGCCTACACGCTCTACCGCGGCGCGCACATCCGCACCGACTTCCTGTACCAGAAGTGGTCGGTGAGGACGCAGGCCACGGTGGACGCGCTGTGTTACCTGTTCCTGTTCTTTCCCGGCATCGCGATCTTCCTGTGGCTGAGCGGCGAGTTCGCCTGGAACTCGTGGCTGCGCGACGAGCGCACGGTGGGCAGCTCCTGGATGCCGATCATCTACCCGCTGAAGGCGGTGATCCCGGTGGCGGCGGCGCTGTTGCTGCTGCAGGGCGTGTCCGAGCTCCTGAAGTGCATCTACGCGCTGCGCACCGGGCGCTGGCTCGTCGTACACAAGACGCTGGAAGAGCTGGTGCGCCATGAGCCCTGAGATCATCGGCGTCTGGATGATCGCCGCGCTGCTGACGGGCATCTTCGTCGGCTTCCCCATCGCGTTCACGCTGATCATCCTCGGGATCCTCTTCGGCTACGCCGGGTTCGGCGACACCGTGTTTCACCTCATGGTGTTCCAGTTCTTCCAGGTGATGCGCGAACAGACGCTCGCCTCGGTGCCGCTATTCGTGTTCATGGGCCTGCTGCTCGAGCAGGCGGGGCTGCTCGAGCGGCTGTTCCGCTCGGTGCAGCTCGGGCTCGCGCGGCTGCACGGCTCGCTCTACATCGCGGTGATGTTCTGCGCCACGATCTTCGCCGCCGCGACCGGCATCGTGGGCGCATCGGTGACCCTGCTCGGCATCATGGCCGCGCGGGCGATGGATCGCTCGAAGTACGACGTGAGGCTCTCGGCTGGCATCATCACGGCGGGCGGAACGCTCGGGATCCTGATTCCGCCGAGCGTGATGCTCGTGGTGATGGGGCCGGTGATCGGCGTGCCGGTCACCGATCTCTTCGCCGGCGCGCTGGTTCCCGGCCTGGCGCTCGCCGCGATCTACACCGGTTACGCGCTCGTGCGCTGCTATCTCAATCCGGCGCTCGGGCCGGCGCTGCCCGAAGCAGAGCACGCCGAGTCGCGGATGGAGGTCCTCAAGGAGTTCCTCCAGGGGCTGGTTCCACCCTCGGTCCTGGTGCTCGCCTCGCTCGGCAGCATCCTGTTCGGATTCGCCACGCCGACCGAGGGTGCGGCGGTGGGCGCGGCGGGCTCGCTCCTGCTCGTCATCGCGTACCGCCGCCTCACCTGGAAGCTGCTCTACAACTCGGTGCTCAAGACGCTCGAGGTCTCGTGCCTGATCCTGTTCCTGGTCGCGGCGTCCAATTTCTTCGGCGCGGTGTTCTCGCGCCTCGGTACGCCGAGCATGATGACCCACGCGCTGCTCGGCCTGGACCTGCCGCCGATGGCGCTGCTGGTGATCATCATGGCGGTGATCTTTCTTCTCGCCTGGCCGCTCGAATGGGTGCCGATCGTGCTGATCTTTCTGCCGATCATGCTGCCGATGGTGAAGGAGCTGGGGTTTAATCTCACCTGGTTCGGGATCCTGGTCGCGGTGAACCTGCAGACGGCGTGGCTGTCGCCCCCGGTGGCGCTTTCAGCGTACTTCCTGAAGGGCGTCGCGCCGCAATGGGAACTCTCGGACATCTACAAGGGGATGATCCAATTCATGTTCCTGCAGGCCCTCGGGCTCGCGCTCGTGATGATTTTCCCGCAGCTCGTGCTCTGGCTCCCCGGGGTGCTGTATACGAACTAGCGAGGTGCCGGCATGGCGATCGAGCATCTGAGGAAGGCAGCGAAGACCCCGGACACGGAGACCGGCGCCGCCCGCAAGGTCGTCGACGAGATGCTCGCCGAGATCGAGCGCCGCGGCGAAGCCGCGGTCCGCGAGTACGCCGCGAAGCTTGACGGCTGGTCCGGCGAGATCGTCGTCACGCCCGACGAGGTCGAGCGCCGCACGCGCGACATTCCCGCCGACATCAAGCGCGACATCAAGTTCGCGACCGAGCAGGTGCGGACGTTCGCGCTCGCGCAGCGTGCTTCGCTGCAGGAATTCTCCACCGAGCTCAAGCCCGGCCTGCGCGCCGGGCAGCGGCTCATCCCGGTGAACGTCGCCGGCTGCTACGTCCCCGCCGGGCGCTACGCGCACATCGCCTCGGCTTACATGGCGATCGCCACCGCCAAGGCCGCCGGCGTGCCGACGGTGATCGCCGCCTCGACGCCGTTCCGCGGCGAGGGCATCCACCCGCAGATCCTCTACGCGATGAAGGCCGCAGGCGCCGACGTCATCCTGACGCTGGGCGGGGTGCAGGCGATCGCGACCCTCGCCTACGGCCTCTTCACCGGCAAGCCGGCCGACATCGTCGTCGGCCCCGGCAACAAGTTCGTCGCCGAGGCGAAGCGCGTGCTCTTCGGCAAAGTCGGCATCGACGTGCTCGCGGGGCCGACCGAGATCGCGATCATCGCCGACGATTCGGCCGATCCGCAGCTCGTCGCCTCCGACCTCGTCGGCCAGGCCGAGCACGGCCGCGAGTCGCCGGCGTGGCTAATCACGACCTCCAGGCGACTGGCGGACGAAGTGATGCGCCGCGTTCCGCCGCTCATCGACAAGCTGCCGCCGACCGCGCGCGATGCCGCCAGGGCCGCGTGGCGCGATTACGGCGAGGTCGTCGTATGCTCTACGCGTGAGGAAGCGGCGCAGGTGTCGGACCGCTACGCCGCGGAGCATCTCGAGGTCCACGCCCGGGACCTCGATTGGTGGCTCGAAAATCTCACCTGCTACGGATCGCTGTTCCTCGGCGAGGAGACCACGGTCGCGTTCGGCGACAAGGCGTCGGGACCGAACCACATCCTGCCCACGAAGGGCGCGGCGCGCTACTCGGGCGGCCTGTCGGTTCTCAAGTTCATCAAGACGGTCACCTGGCAGCGCATGACCCGCGAGGCGAACCGCCAGATCGCCCCGGTGACCGCGCGCATCTCGCGGCTCGAGGGCATGGAAGCGCACGCACGCACCGCCGATGAGCGCCTCGGCAAGTACTTCCCCGGCGAACGCTTCGAGCGGGGCGAGCCCATTGCGCATTGAAGGAGGCAACCATGGGCGAGCAAGGCGAAGAGATCGGGATCCATCGCGGGCTGAAGAGCGTCTATTTCGACCGCTCGCGCGTCTGCTTCATCGACGGGCGCGCCGGCGAGCTCCGCTACCGCGGCTACTCGATCCACGAGCTCGCGGAGCGGTCGACGTTCGAGG
Source organism: Burkholderiales bacterium (assembly GCA_035286595.1). GTDB lineage: Bacteria > Pseudomonadota > Gammaproteobacteria > Burkholderiales > SG8-39 > DATEDA01. The sequence goes on from DATEDA010000209.1 coordinate 7,653, forward strand.
AGACGTGCTGCCTGCTCCTGAAGGGCGAGCTCCCCGGCCGCGCCCAACTGGAAGCGTTCGACGCCGAGCTGAAGGCGGCGCGCAAGCTCCCGGCGGCGGTGTACGACGTGATCCGTACGGTGAAGCATGCCCATCCGATGGACGTGCTGCGCACGGCCGTGTCGGCGCTTGCCGCGTTCGATCCGGACGTGGCCGACAATTCGCCCGCGGCGACGCTGCGCAAGGGGATCCGGCTCGCCTCGCAGGTGCCGATGATCGTCGCGGCGCACGAGCATCTCCGCAACGGACGCGAGCCGGTGGCGCCCGATCCCGCCCTCGGACACGCCGCGAACTTCCTCTACATGCTCAAGGGCAAGGCCTCGAGCGTCGACGCCGCGCGGCTGATGGACACCGACATGATCCTGCATGCCGAGCACGGCTCGAACGCCTCGTCCTTCACCGCGCGGGTCGTCGCCGGCACCGAGGCCAACCTGCATGCCGCGGTCACCGCCGCCATCGCGGCGCTTTCGGGTCCCGCGCACGGCGGCGCGGCCGAGAACGTGATGCGCATGGCGCAGGAGATCGGCGACCCGGCGAACGCCGCCGAGTACGTGAAGCGCAAGCGCGCCGACAAGGAGCCGGTCATGGGCTTCGGCCATCGCGTCTACCGCGCCGAGGACCCGCGCGCGCGGCACATGCGCGCCGGGGTCAAGGCCCTCTCGCTCGAGCGGGGCGAGCCCAGGTGGTACCAGATCCTCGAGGCGCTCGTGGCGGCGATGAGCCCCTACGCGCGCCACGGCGTGAACGTGAACGTGGACTTCTACGCCGGCGCCGTCTATTTCCTCAACGGCATCGCCGAGGACCTGTTCGTGCCGATCTTCGCCGTCGGCCGCGTCCCGGGCTGGACGGTCCAGGTGCTCGAGCAGATGGAGAACAACATCCTGATCCGGCCCCTCACCCTCTACGACGGCCCCGCGCCGCGGGCCTATGTGCCGATCGGCGAGCGCTGACCCGGTTCAGGCCTGTGCCAGCACGATCGCCGCCGTCGCAATCACGTCCTCGACGGTCGCCCCGCGCGAGAGATCGCTGATCGGCCGCGCGAATCCCTGCAGCACCGGGCCGATGGCGCGCGCCCCGGCGAGGTATTGCGTGAGCTTGTAGGCGATGTTGCCGGCATCGAGGTCGGGAAAGACGAGCACGTTCGCCCGGCCGGCGACCGGGCCCGGCTCCTTCAGCTTCTTCGCGGCGACCTCCGGGATCAGCGCCGCGTCGGCCTGCAGCTCGCCGTCGATCGCCAGCGAGGGCGCGCGCCGCCGCGCGATCGCCAGCGCGCGAGCGACCTTGTCGACGTGCGCATGCTTGGCGCTGCCCTTCGTCGAGAACGACAGCAAGGCGACGCGCGGCTCTTCGTTCAGGAGCGCTCGGCAGCTCTCGGCCGAGGCGAGCGCGATGTCGGCAAGCTGCTCCGCGGTCGGATCGGCGTTCACCGCGCAGTCGGCGTAGACGAGGACGCGGTGCGGAAGGCTCATGAGAAAGAAGCTCGAGGGCGTCGCAATCCCGGGCGCCAGGCCCACCGTCATCAGGCCCGCCTCGATCACCCGCGCCGTGGCGTTGGCGACCCCTGCGACCATCGCGTCGGCATCGCCCGCCTTCACCATCATGCCGGCGTGAAAGAGCGGCTTCGCGACCAGGCGCCGCGCGACCTTCGGACTCGCATCGGGCCGGCCCTGCAGGTAGAGCGCAGCGTACGCATCCAACCGGTCGCCCGCCTCCGGATCCCCGAGCAGGATCGGCTCGGCGATACCCTCCTCGCGCAGGCGGCGCGCCGCCGCCACGATCCGCTCGTCGTGCCCTTCGGGCAGCACGAGGCGCTTACGCCTGGCGCGCGCCTTCGCGATGAAACCTTCGATGACGTCGTTCACACGCTCGGTTCGAGGGTCAGCGGGGTTGACCCATGCACAGCGGCGCGCCCCTTGACAGATCCCGCTAGCGACCCGCCCTGGCGAGGATCTCCGCCGCCCGCGCGAGTGCACGCTCGGATACGCGCGCCCGGATGCCCTCGAACCCCGGGCCGCGCGTCGCGTCGAGGCCCATGCGCGAGGTGGTGCCGGCGCTGGACGCCGAGGGATCGAGCGCGTTGCCCGGCAGGCCCTCGATGATCAGGACGTCGCGGTGTGGCTGGAAGTGCGTCGCCAGCGCCCAGAGCACTTCGGCATCGTCGGTGATGTCGACGTCCTCGTCGACGGCGATCACGGTCTTCAGGTAAGGGTCCCATCCGAGCAGCCCGAGCATGACCTGGCGCGCCTCGCCCTCGCGCCGCTGGCGCAGCGCGACGTAAGCGTGAAAGTGCGTGCCCGAGCGCGGGTAGTGGAGCGCGGTCACGCTCGGAAAGCGCTCCTTCAGCTTTTCCGCCATCTCGGACTCGCGCGGAATGCGCCCGAGGTTCAGGTGCTCCGCGGAATTCCCGCCGACGACGTCGACGAGGATCGCGTCGCGCCGGCGCATGATCGTCTCGACGCGCAGCAGGTTGTTGGTCGTCCGGTTCGACGAATAGCCGGTGAACTCCCCGAACGGCCCTTCGTCGGCGTGCGCGCCCGGCTCGATCACGCCCTCGAGCACGATCTCTGCGGCCGCCGGCACGGCGATGCCGTACTTCGGCGTGCGCACCACTTCCAGCGGTTCACCGAACAGGCCTCCGGCGATGTGGCGCTCGTCGACGCCGAAGCCCACCCGCGCGGAAGCCGCCAGCATGAAGAGCGGATGCGCGCCGATCACCATTGCGACCGGGAGCGCGCGCCCGCGCTCGCCCGCGAGCTGCAGCAGCCGCCACAGATGGCCGCGCGAGTGCAGGCTGGTCGCGAGCTCGGTCTTCGAGTGCAGCATCGCGCGGTGGTAGCTGAGGTTGCCGGCGCCCGTGTCGGGATGCTCGGCGGCGACGATGCCGTTGGTGATGTAGGGCGCCCGGTCGGTCTCGAAGTGCCGCATGAGCGGCAGCGTGCCCAGATCGATGTTCGCTTGCTGCACGGAATCGAGCACCGGGCCCGATGCCACGACGCGCGGCTCGACGAGCTGGTGCGAGCGGGCCTGATAGGTCTCGTGCAGTCGCGCGACGTCCGCGCCGAGCAGGCGCGCGATCCGCGCGCGCGATCCGAAGATGTTGGTGACGACCTTGACCCCGAGCCCGCCCACGCGCTCGAACACGACGACGGGGTGCCGTCCCTCCGCCGCGAGCTGCCACACGACGGCGGTGACGTCCTGATCGGCCGAGACTTCGTCCCGGACGACGAGGACGTCCTCGGGGTGCGCGGGCTGATAGCCCTCGAGAAAGGCGCGGAAGTCCTGCGTCCCGTGCTTCAGCGCTTGGCTCCCGCGTAGCTGTCCTTCAGGCGCGCGTTCGCCTCTTCGACCGTCTTCGGGGGCGGCGTCGGCTTGATGCCGACGAGCTTCGCGATGTTGTTGCCGAGGTAGTCCTCGAGCGTGCCCTCGTCGAGGTTCAGGCCCTGCGGCGGCGGCGTGCACAGCACTTCGAGATGGCGGATCCACATGCCCGGTTCGTTCGGCGGCGAGTCGGTCCCGAACACGAGCTTGTGCTTCGGCAGCTCCTTCGCGAACTCGACGATCCGGGACTGCAGGCACCAGCCCGACTCGACCCACACGTTCGGCGTGTCCATCGTCATCCAGAACGCCTCGAAGCAGTACACGCCGCCGGTCTGGACGCCGAAGTGCCCGATGATGAACTTGACGTTCGGGAACTCCCGGATGATCGGGTAGAACTGCGTCGGGATGCTGTACGGACCGTCCCCGGTGTGGATCAGCACGATCACGCCCAGCTCGTCGCACTTGCGCATCGCCGGGCGCAGCCAATCGAGCGCGCGGTCCGGACGGTACGCGTGCATGTTGGAGTGCAGCTTCAGCATCTTGAAGCCATACTCCTTGACGTGGAACTCGAGCTCGGCGGCGCCGTTCTCCGGGCCGAAGCGCGGGTTGTAGGTGAAGTTGCCGATGAAGCGGTCGGGATACTTCTGGCACAGCTCCGCGCAGTACGACATGTAGTCGCGGATGCCCTGGCGCCCGGTGCGGTTGCCCTCGCGCCACTGGGTGTTCCCGGGCGGCGGCTGGATGAACCCCATGTCGATCCGGCGCGGCTTGCCGTTGATCATGTAGGGGCCGTCCATCAGCTTCAGCATGCGCTCGCCGTTGAACGGCTCGCCGGTGTGTCGCCAGGCCTCGTCGACGATGTTCGTGGGATGGAGATGGGTGTCGATGATCATGAATACTCCCGGTCAGGATCGCAGTCGTCGCCGGTGAGCAATCTCCGACCGGATCGCCCCGGCGTTGCACCGTCGACGATCCGGCTGACCGCTTCTACTCACTCGCCCGTGTTTTAGGTGAACGACCGTGACCTGTCAAGAGCCGCGCCGTCCTATCCGCCGGACGTGGGCCGCAGATAGGCTTCCAGATCCACCGGCGGGTACGCGACCTTGATGTAGCGCTGCGCGGCCTCCGCAGGGAGCGTGGCGTCGATGATCGCCTTGCACACGACGCCGTGGGCATCGGCGGCGGGATCGAGCTCGTTGCCGTGCGCGCCCGGGATCGGCACGACGTCCTCGTGCCAGCGCACGCGCGTCGCGAGCGCCCACATGACGTCGGCGGGATCGAAGATGTCGACGTCCGCGTCGACCACGATCACCGTCTTGAAGTTGACGTGGCCCGCCATGGCGGCGAGCGCGACGTTGCGCGCCTCGCCCGGCTCCGGGTTCGCGAGGCTGATGATCGCGGTGAAGCCGGCGGCGTAGGGCGGCAGGTGTACCGCTTTCACCCGGCGACTGATGTGGCGCACGAAGCGCTCGAGCAGCGGCTCGCGGGTGATCATGTTCCCCACGCTCACGTGCTCGTAGCCGCCGCCGTTCATGGTCTGGAAGATCGGCTTCGCCCGGTGCGTGATCGCGGTGATGCGGGCGACGTGCTTCGGGTCGGCGCCCGAGTAGTGGCCGGTGAATTCGGCCATCGGGCCCTCCATCTCACGCACCCCGGCGAGCACCTCCCCTTCCAGCACGATCTCCGTCGCGGCCGGCACCATCACGTCGCAGGTCAGCGCGCGCACCACCGGGATCGGCGCACCGCGCAGTGCGCCCGCGATCTCGTACTCGTCGCCGTCGTAGCGGAATGCCGCAGCCATCATCACCACCGGGTCAGGCCCGATCGCCACGCAGAACGGCAGGTTCGTGCCCTGCGGCTCGATCTTGTCGAAGAACGCCTTGATGTGGCGCCAGATGTTCATGCTGATGCCGGCGCGATCCGGACCGTAGATCTGCATCCGGTTGTAGGACAGGTTGTGGCGACCGGTCTCGGGGTCGCGCGCGATGACGACGCCGGCGGTGATGAACGGCCCGGCGTCGAGCGGCGAGTGGGTGGGGATGGGCCAGCGGGCGAGGTCCGGCGCCTTGATGACGACCTCCTGGCACGGTGCAGGACCCGCGTGCGGCGCGGCCTTGACGGGCCGTTCAGTGGCCGCGGCCATGCGCGCCCCGACCTCCCGGACGTCGCACCCGAGCGCGAGCGCGATGCGCCGCGGCGAGCTGAGCAGCCCGCCCACGACCGGAACGTCGAACCCCGCGACGTCGTGAAAGAACGCCGCCTTGTCGGCGCGCTCGCACGCTCGCAGCACCGCGCCGAGCTCGCGCACTGGGTCGACCCGCTTGCGGATCTCGTGCATCTCGCCCGCCTTGCGGGCGGCCTCGATGAAGGTGCGCAGATCGTTGATGCTCATGGCGTTCCCCTACGCGCGCGCGTCCATGCCGCGCGTCGCCCAGCCGGTCATGCGCTTCTCCAGCACGGCGAACACGACGTACATGGCCATGGCCATGACGCTGATGACGGTCAGGCCGGCGAACACCAGCGGCATGCGCATCTGCGACCCGGCCGACATCATGAGGTAGCCGATGCCGTCGTTCGCCGCAATGGTCTCGGAGACGACCGAGCCCACGAACGCGAGCGTGATCGCGACCTTGAGCGAGCCGAAGAAATACGGCAGCGAGCGCGGCAGCCCCACCTTCAGCAGCACGTCCATGCGGTTGGCGCCCAGCGCCCGCAGCACGTCCTCGAGCTCGGGCTCGATGGTGGCGAGGCCGGTGGCCATGTTCACCGTGATCGGGAAGAAGCAGATGACGAAGGCGGTGAGGATCGCGGGCACCGTGCCGATCCCGAACCACACCACCAGCACCGGCACGAACGCCGACTTCGGGATGCTGTTGAAGCCCACCATCAGCGGGTAGAGCGCCGTGTACATCAGGCGGGACGAGCCGACGATGACGCCGAGCAGGAGGCCGACCACCACCCCGAGCGCGAACCCCGCCATGGTGCTCCAGAACGTCTGCATGGCGTGGCCGGCGATGGGACCCGCGTACTGGATCAGCGACTGCGCGATCGCCGTCGGCGCGGGGAAGATGAAGTCGGAGATCTCGAAGCCGCGGCAGATCGCCTCCCAGGCGAGCAGGATCACCGCGAGCACGATCCAGGGCGACCAGGCCTCCCACTTGGGCCGCTTGCTCGCCATGCCTCAGGCCTTCCTGATCCGGCCGATGTGCTCGCGGAGCTCGAGGACGATCTCGGCGAACCGGTCGCTGTAGGTCACCTCGAGCTCGCGCGGCCGCGGCAGGTCGATCTCGCGCCGGGCGAGGATCCTCCCCGGCCGCTTGCTCATGACGTAGACCGTGTCGGCGAGAAACGTCGCCTCGCGCAGATCGTGGGTCACCAGCGCGACCGTGAACCGGTTGAGAGCCCACAGATCGCGCAGCACGCACCACAGCTCCTCGCGGGTGAAGGCGTCGAGCGCGGCGAAGGGCTCGTCGAGAAGCAGGAGCTTCGGCTCGTGCACGAGCGCCCGGCAGATCGAGGTGCGCTGCTGCATGCCGCCGGAGAGCTCCCACGGGAACTTCTGCTCGAAGCCCTCGAGCCCGACCGACTTAAGCAGCGCGCTGGCGCGCGCCTCGTACTCCGCGCGCTTCTGCTTGAACGACGACCGGTAGGGCTCGACGATCTCCAGCGGCAGCAGCACGTTCTGGAGCGTGGTGCGCCACGGCAGCAGCGTCGAATTCTGAAACGCCATGCCGACGATCTTGAGCGGCCCGGATACCGGGCGTCCGTTCACGACGACCGTGCCCTTGCTCGGGGGCAGCAGCCCCGAGCACAGCTTCATGAAGGTCGACTTGCCGCAGCCGCTCGGGCCCACGATCGCGATGAACTCGTGCTCGCGCATGGAGAGCGACACGTCCTCGACGGCGTTGCCGCTCGCCTCGTCGTAAGCGAGATCGACGTGGTCGACGGCGACGAAGGCGTCGGGCATGGCGCCGCGGATCGTATCAGGCTTCGCGCCCGATCGATCAGACCTGCTGCGCGAGGATCAGGAACACGAGCGCGATCGGCGTGTAGAACATGAACGCCGCCTCGCGGCCGTTCCACTCCTTCGACTGCCAGCTCGCGAACCACTGCCCGCCCACGGTCATGAACCCGCCGAACCAGATCGAGAAGCCGAGCGCGAGACCTGCGAACGCGGCGGTCTTCGCCTCGTGGAACGCCGGCGCCGGCAGGCCGAGCGCGCCGAACAGCACCCCCGCGCCCCACAGGCACAGCCCCGCCGTAGCCGCCTCGGCGGCGATGAGCGCGCAGTAGGCGACGTGATGGAAGGCCGACCACCGGATCGCCCGGCGCCGCAGCGACGAATCGGCGAACGTCGTGTCCATGCTGAACACGTGCCGGACAAACCGCAGGTTGGTGCCGTAGTCGACGAGGTTGTTGAGCACCACCAGCGCCGCGAACGCACCAATCCAGAGCACGAACAGCGCCTGCGCCGCGCGGACCGCTTCCATGTCTCGCTCCCCCGCTTCTCGATGCGCGGGGGAGTATAGAATCACGCGTCCCGCTTTCCCACCCCCGGAGGATCGACATGAGAGCCGCGATTGCGTTGTCGGGCGCCGCGCTGCTGGCGGGCGCGCTGATCGGTGGAACGGCATTGGCACAGGAGAAGAAGCTCGTGCCGGTGACCTACACCCTCAACTGGTATCCGCAGGCCGAGCACGGGGGCCTCTTCCATGCCAAGGCGGACGGGATCTACGAGCGCTACGGGCTCGACGTCACCATCCGGCCGGGCGGCCCGCAGGTCAACATCCACCAGCTGCTCGCGGCCGGGCAGACCGACTTCATCATGGGCACCGCGATGCGGACGCTGAACGCCCAGGCGCAGGGCGTGCCCATCGTCACCGTGTTCGCGAGCTTCCAGAAGGATCCGCAGACGCTGGTGACCCACGTCGGCGTGGGCCACGACAAGCTGCAGGACCTGAAGGGCAAGCCGATCCGCCTGCCGGCGATCGCGCGCACCAACTACTGGCCGTGGCTGAAGAGCAAGTTCGGCTTCAGCGACGAGCAGATCCGCGGCTTCGAGCCCGGCTACGCGGCGCTCGGTTCCGACAAGATGCTCTCGCAGCAGGGCTTCGTCACCAACGACATGTGGAATGCGCGCAAGGTCGGCCTGAGCCTGCAGAGCCTGCTGCTCGCCGACTACGGCTGGGCGAACTACGCCACCACGATCGACGTCACCGAGAAGACCATCCGCGAGCGGCCGGAGATCGTGCGCGCGTTCGTGCGCGCTACGAGCGAGGGCTGGAAGGCCTATCTGCAGGATCCGACGAAGGCGCACGCCGCGATCAAGCAGGCGAATCCGCAGATGGACCCGGACCTGATGGCGTTCTCCCATCAGGAGATGAAGCGGCGCGGCATCCTCGACTCGGGCGACGCCGCCGGCGGCAAGATCGGCATCATGACCGACGCGCGCTGGGAGCAGTTCACGAAGGAAATGCAGGCCGCCGGGGCGCTGCCCGCCAACCTCGAGTGGCGGAAGGCCTACACGCTGCAGTTCGTGAAGGACCTCTAGCGGGGGGCGCGGATCGCGCGCCAGACGCGCTCCGGCGTCGCCGGCAGCTCGATGTGCTCGACGCCGAGGTGGGCGAGCGCGTCCACGATGGCGTTCGCCACCGCGGCGAGCGCGGGAGTGGTCCCGCCCTCCCCGCCGCCGCGCATGCCGAGCGGATGGGTGGTCGACGGGACCTCGCTGATCTCGGTCGCGAACGCAGGGAACTGGTCGGCGCGGGGCATGGCGTAGTCCATGAAGCTCGCCGACAGCAGCTGGCCGGTCTCGGCGTCGTAATGACAGTTCTCCCATAGCGCCTGGCCGACGCCCGCGGCGATGCCGCCGTGGGTCTGGCCGTGCAAGATGAGCGGGTTCACGGCCCGGCCGCAGTCGTCGACCGACGAGTGGCGGACGATCTCGACCACGCCGGTCTCCGGGTCGATCTCGACCTCGCAGACGGCGCAGCCGTAGGGATACGAGGGCAGCGGCGTCGTCTCGTCGTGCGCGCCGGCAAGCGGTGCGGCTCCGGCCGCCTCGAAGAGACCCACCGAGCGGTCGGTGCCCTTCACGGTGAACCGCCCGCGGGCGAACTCGATGTCGCCCGCCGCCGCTTCCAGCAGGCCCGCCGCGATCTGCTTGCCCTTCTCCACGATCTCGTCCGAAGCCCTCGCCATCACCACGGCACCCATGCGCATCGAGCGGCCCGAATGCGAGCCGCCGCCGATCGGCGCGAGGTCGGTGTCGCCGGTGATCAGCCGGACCTGCTCGAGCTCGACGTCGAACCACTCGGCGATGAGCTGGGCGAAGCTCGTCTCGTGGCCCTGGCCGCTCGAGAGCGTCCCGAGCACGACGTCGATGCGCCCTTCGGGCAGGACGCGGATCTCGGCGCGCTCGCGCGGCGCTCCGGTGTTGAGCTCGATGTAGTTGCCGAGCCCGATGCCGCGGTAGCGGCCGCGCCGCCGCGCCTCGGCGCGGCGCGCCTCGAACCCGGCCCAGTCGGCGAGCGCGAGGACGCGGTCCTGCGCCGCCGCGTAGTCGCCGCTGTCGTAGACCAGACCGAACGGATTGCGGTACGGCATCGCGCTCGCGGGCACCAGGTTCCGGCGCCGCAGCGCGACGCGATCGAAGCCGTGGCGGCGCGCGGCGAGATCGATGAGGCGCTCGACGATGAACATCACTTCGGGGCGGCCGGCCGCGCGGTACGGCGTCGTCGGCGAGGTGTTGCTGAGCACCGCCCGGCCGCGGATCGACGCCGCGGGGAAGCGGTACACGCTGGTCGAGACGCCGATGCCCTTGGCGAGCGGGATGAACGACACCGCGTGGGCGCCGACGTTGCTCGTGTTGACGCAGCGCAGCGCGAGGAAATTGCCCTCGGCGTCGAGCGCCAGCTCCGCCTGCGACGCGAGGTCGCGCGCGTGCTCGTCGCTGAGAAACGCCTCCTGCCGCTCGCAGGTCCACTTGACCGGCCGGCGCACGCGCCGGGCAGCCCAGGCGACGAGCGCGAACTCGGGATACAGGTTGTTGCGCGTGCCGTAGTTGCCGCCGAGATCGCGCGTGACCATCCGCACCGCGCTCTCGGGGACGCCGAGCACGCCGGCGAGCTCGCTGCGGTGCCGCTGCACCCCGCCCGACGCGGCATAGACCGTGTAACGGCCGCTCGCTTCGTCGTACGCCGCGAGCGCGGCCCGCGGCTCCATGGGCACGCCGGTGACGCGATTGATGGTCGTCTCGAGCCGCACCACGTGCGCGGCGCGCCGGAAGGCCGCATCGGCCGCCGCGGCGTCGCCGGCGTCGCAGTCGACGCAGACGTTCGACGCGATCTCGCTCCAGACCCGCGGCGCGCCGGCGGCAGCCGCGTCGTGCGTCGCGGTGACGGCAGGCAGGGCCGCATAGTCCACGACCACGCGCTCGGCGGCGTCTTTCGCCGCGGCAACCGTCTCGGCCACGACCACCGCGACCGCCGCGCCCACGAACCGCGTCGTGTCGAGCGATAGCGCCGGGTACGGCGCCAGGAACACGGGCGAGCCGTCGCGGTTCTTGAGCGGGACCTCATGGGGATTCGGCGAGATCGGGCGGTACGGAATCGGCTTCAGCCCATCGTGCGCCGCGTCACGGCCCGTGAGGACCGCGATCACCCCGATGCTCGCGAGGGCGTCGGCGACATCGATGCCCCGGATGCGTGCGTGAGCGTACGGGGAGCGCACCAGAACTGCGTAGATCTGGCCCGGCAGGTTGAAGTCGTCGCTGTAGCAGCCCCGTCCGGTGACCAGGCGCTCGTCTTCGCGCCGCGGCACGGGCTTGCCGACGCCCTGGCGCGCCGAGCTGGTTCGCGAATCCAGAAACGACATCGGCGGCTTGGGGCTTGGCGTCCGGTTCGGGGGGCGCTAGTATTTCACGCGCGGGGTAGAAGCGTTCAGTCGGCGGGCGCGCCGGCGGGAAATTGCTCCCAGGAGTGCGCCCCTATGATCGTCTACACGCCGCCCCGTCCGCCCAAGACCATTCCGGTCGTCGACCTGGCCGGGAGCTTCTCCTCGCGGCCCGACGATCGCAAGCGGGTCGCCTGGGAAATCCACAAGGCCTGCCGCGAGACCGGGTTCTTCTACGTTTCGAGCCACCGCGTGCCGCAGGCGCTGATCGACGGCCAGTTCGAGTGCGCGCGGCGCTTCTTCGCCCTGCCGCTCGAGCGCAAGCTCGCGATCCACATGACGAACTCGCCGTCCACGGCGGGCTACGAGCCGATCGGCGGGCAGATCCTCGACAGCCAGGACGCGGCGAGCGAGAAGGCGCCGCCCGATCTCAAGGAGAGCTTCTACATCGCGATGGAGCTCCCCGACGACGATCCCTGGGCGCAGAAGAGGATCCGGAGCTTCGGGCACAACCAGTGGCCGGAGGGGGTGCCGGGATTCCGCGAGCAGATGCTCGCTTACCAGGCGGCGGTGCGCAGCCTCGGTGACCGCGTCCTGGCGATGCTGGCCCTCTCGCTCGAGCTGCCGGAAGACTACTTCGTGGCGTTCTACGACATGCCGGGTACGACGCTGCGGCTGCTGCGCTATCCGCCGCATCCGCAGGCGGCGCTCGCCAACCAGCTCGGGGCCGGCGCGCACACCGACTGGGGCGGGATCACGATGCTCGCGCAGGACGACCTCGGCGGGCTCGAGGTCCGCAACGTCGCCGACGAGTGGATCCAGGCGGCGCCGGTCCCGGGCACCTTCGTGATCAATCTTGGCGACCTGATGCAGCGCTGGACCAACGGCCTCTATCGGTCGAACATGCACCGGGTGAGGAACAACAGCGCCACCCGCGACCGCTATTCGATCCCGTTCTTCTACAGCCCGCGGCCGGACTCCCGGATCGAGTGCCTGCCGACCTGCACCGACGCCGAGCATCCGCCTCAGTTCGAGACGTGCACGGCCGCCGAGCACACCTACGAGATGTTCCGCCGCAGCTACGGCTATTCACCGACCAACGTCACCAGGAGCGCCCAGATATGAACCGATCCCTCACCCGCGTCGCGATGGCCGCATTGCTGGCGCTCGCCGCCTTCGGCGGTCCGGCTCACGCGCAAACGAAGATCAAGTTCACGCTCGACTGGCGGTTCGAGGGGCAGACGTCGTTCATGTGGCTCGGCCTTTCCAAGGGCTATTTCCAGCAGGAAGGCCTCGAGGTACAGGTCGACGCCGGCGTCGGCTCGACGGCGGCGATCCAGCGCATCCACACCGGCGCCTACGATGCGGGTCTCGGGGACACGTCGGCGCTGATCGAGTACGCCGGCAACAACCCCGGGCAGACTCGCCTCCAGATGGTGTACCTGCAGTACGACGAGGCGCCGCTCGCCTACTACACGTTCAAGAAGACCGGCGCGAAGTCGATCGCCGACCTCGCGGGCAAGTCCATCGCCGGCCAGTCGTTCGAGGTCACCCGCAAGATGTTCCCGGTGTTCGCCAAGGCGGCGAAGATCGATCCGGCCACCGTCACCTGGGTCACCGTCGATCCGCAGCTGCGGTCGAATGCGGTCATCAAGGGCGACGCGTTCGCGTGCGGCGGCTTCCTGACCGTGCCGCTCGAGTTCGAGGCGCGCGGGATCAAGCGCGACGAGCTCGTCGAGATGACGGTCGCCGCGACCGGGATCCGGCTGTACGGCAACGGCCTGATGGTGTCGAACAAGCTGATCGCCGAGAACCCGAAGGCCGTCGCCGCCCTGGTGCGGGCGCTCAACCGCTCGTTCCGCGAGATGCTGGCCGACCCCGACGCGGCGATCAAGGCGCTCAACGCCCGCGATCCGCTGACGCAGTACAAGATCGAGATGGAGCGCCTGAACCTCCTGCGACCGGCAATCGAGACCGCGCGCACCAAGGTCACCGGCTTCGGGTACATCGACAAAGCAACGCTCGAGCGGCAGATCGAGCACGTCGGCTCCGCCGTCAACCTCAAGAGCAAGCCCGAGGCGGGCGCGCTCTTCAACGCGAGTTTCCTGCCGCCGCAGGCGGAGCGGATGCCGTTGAAGTAGCGAGGGGTTTCCGGAGCGCGCGGACGAGCGGCGGTTACCGAGACCTCGTCGCTCAGGCGGGCGGTTTGACCGAATCCCAGAAGCCCTGGTGCGGCTCTTCGGCCTCGGCCTCGAGATAGGGGCCGATCACTTCGATCCGGCGCTGACCGCGCGCGAACACTTCGCGGCAAGGCAAGGCGAGCGTCGGGTTCGACGGGTGGTCGCCGGTGAGCGCGCGCAGCCGCGCCTCGCTGAGCCCATAAACGACGCGCCCGATGCCGGCCCAGTACGCGCCGCCGGCGCACATCGCGCAGGGCTCGGTGCTCGCGTAGAGCGTCGCCCGCGCGAGAACGGACGGGGGATGCGTGCCCGAGGCTTCGCGCACCGCTTGCATCTCCGAGTGGGCGGTCGCGTCCGTGTCGCGGCTCTTGAGGCTCGCGGCTTCGGCGATCACCTCGCCGTCGAGCACGACCAGCGAACCGAACGGGTGCCGGCCCGCGGCACGCGACTCGACCGCCTTCGCGATAGCGCGCCGCAGGTGTCGCGTGTCGGCCTCGGTCGGCCTGCCGTCAATCACGAGCGAGCTCATTCGAGATGACTCACGACGCACCGCCCTTCAGGCGGCCAACTTCCGCACCGCCGCGCGCGCCCGCGCGAGCAGCCGCGGCAGGTCGAGGCCGGGGATCGCGTCGTTCTCCACCACCACGCGGCCCTGGACGGTGAGGAGCCGCAGCTTCGGGTGACCCCCGCTCGCCACCGGTCCGATCGCCGGGTCGTGCAGGCCCGCGTAGCGCAACTGATCGAGCTCGTACACGGCGAGGTCCGCCGCGCGGCCGACCTCGATCGTGCCCACGTTGTCGAGGCCGAGGACGCGCGCGCCGCCGCGCGTCCCCCAGTGGATCACGTCCTCCACCGTCGTCGCCGACGCACCCTTCACCGCGCGGTGGACGTACCAGCAGATGTGCGCCTCGGAGATCGAGTCGCCGCCTTCGTTGGACGCGGTGCCGTCCACCCCGATCGACACCGGCGCGCCGGCGCGCACGAGCTCGGGCACCGGCGCGACCCCGCTACCGAGCCGGCAATTGGACCCCGGGCAATGCGCGGTGCCGGTGCCCGTCTCGGCGACCAGGCGGATCTCCGACTCCGAGAGGTGCACCATGTGTGCGAACCAGACGTCGTTGCCGACCCACTCGTGATCGGCCACGAACTCCACCGGCTTGCGGCCGTGCTGCTCGCGGCAGTACACGACGTAGTCGGCGGTCTCGGAAAGATGGCTGTGCAGCCGGATCCCCAGGCGCCGCGCCGCATGCGCCATGGGCTTCAGCTCCTCGGGACGCACCGACCAGGTCGGGGTCGCGGGCGCCATCACGACCCGGCGCATCGCTTCGGGGCCGGGATCGTGGTAGGTCCCGACCAGGCGCTCGAGGTCGCCGACGATGGTGTCCAGCGTCTCGGGCTTGATCGCATTCGGGTCGTTGAGCTCGAACGCCCGCTGGAGGGTGGCCCCGCCGCGGCAGAGGACGAAGCGGATGCCGAGGCGCTGCGCCAGGTCGAAGAGGACCTTCGCCGGGTCGTAGCCCATGCCGGGCCAGTAGATGTAATGGTGGTCGGCGATGGTGGTGCAACCCGACAGCACGAGGTCGACCATGCCGACCTCGGCGGCGATGCCAAGGAGCTCGGCGTCGAAGCGGCGGCGATAGGGGTACGCCACCGCGCTAAGCCATCCGGCGAGCGGCAGGTTGATGCCTGCGGGTACGCCCCGCAGCACCGACTGCGCGAGATGGTGGTGGGTGTTGACCCAGCCCGGGTAGACCACGCAGTCGGTCGCATCGAGCACGCGCTCGGCCGCCGCGGGCGCGAGCCGGCCGATCGCGGCGATGCGGCCCTGCGCGTCAATGCGGATGTCGCCGCCCGGCGCGCGCGCCTGGTCGCCCGGCAGGCCGGTCATGATGGCGAGGGCGTTGCGGATCAGCACCCGCTAGCGCTCCTGCACGACCTCGGACTCGTGCCAGTTCCCGAGCGCGAGCTTGGAGAGGAACACCATCAGCAGGAAGAGCGCCACGCCGGTCACGGTGATCAGGAACAGCGCCGCGAAGAGGCGCGGAATGTTGATCGAGAAACCCGCCTGCAGGATCTGATAGGCGAGGCCCGCCGAGGTGCCCCCGGTCCCGGCGACGAACTCCGCCACCACCGCGCCGATCAGCGCCAGGCCGGAGGAGATCCGCAAGCCCCCGAAGAAGTACGGCGCGGCCGACGGGATGCGCAGCTGCGTGAGCGTCTGCCAGCGGCTCGCCCGGTTCATGCGAAACAGATCGACGAGCCCCGGGTTGACGCTGCGCAGCCCGAGCGTGGTGTTCGCGATGATCGGAAAGAGCGCGATGATCGTAGCGCAGACGACGAGCGCGGCGGTCGGGTTCCTCACCCAGATGATGATGAGCGGCGCGATCGCGACGATCGGCGTGACCTGCAGCAGCACCGCGTACGGAAAGAAGCTCACCTCGATCCAGCGGCTCTGCACGAACAGGAACGCGACCACCGTGCCGATGAGCACCGCCATGAAGAACGCGCCGAACGTGATCTTGAGCGTGATGAGGAGCGAGCGGAACAGCAGCTCCCAGTCGGTGATCAGCGTTTCCACCACCAGCAGCGGCGAGGGGACGATGTACTTGGGCACCTCGAACGCCTTCACCAGCGCGTGCCAGACGAGGACGACCACGATCCCCACCGCAATCGGCGCCATCCACCTCAGCACCCGGTCACTGCGGCTCGCCTTCACAGGTCGATCGCTCCCCGGGCGCTGGCGTCGGCGAGGAGCTCGGACAGCTCCTTCGCGTACGCGGCGAACTTCTGTGTGACGCGGAAGGCGTCGGTGCGCGGATGCGGCTCGCCGATCGCCACCTCCTTGACGATCCGCCCGGGGCGGGCGGACATCACCACCACGCGCGTCGACAGGAACACCGCCTCGTAGATGCTGTGGGTGACAAAGACGACAGTGAGGTGCTTCTTCCACCACAGCTGGATGAGGTCGGCGTCGAGGCGGTTGCGAGTGATCTCGTCGAGCGCGCCGAAGGGCTCGTCCATCAGCAGCAGGTTGGGGTCGGTGACGAGCGCCCGCGCGATCGAGGTGCGCATCTGCATGCCGCCCGAGAGCTGCCGCGGGTAGTGCCGCTCGAACCCGGTCAGCCGCACCAGCGCCAGCGCCTCCGCCACGCGCGCGTCGGCGTCGGCGCGGGCAGCGCCCGCGAGGTCGAGCGGCAGGCGCACGTTCTTCTGCACCCGTGCCCAGGGCATGAGGGTCGCGTCCTGGAACACCATCACCAGCTGCCGTCCGGGCTCGCCGACGCGCTCGAATCCCTGGCGCCACCAGCGCAGCCGCCCGTCGGACGGCGTGATCAGGTTGGCGATCATCTTCAGGAGCGTCGACTTGCCGCAGCCCGACGGCCCGAGCAGCGTGACGAACTCGCCCGGCCGGATGCTCAGGTCGACCGGGTGGAGCGCCCGGGTGCCGTCGGCGTAGACCTTGTCGGCCGACAGCACCTCGACGACGGGCGCCGGGTCGGCGGGCACGGGCACTGCGGCCAAGACGCGCCGTCCCCCGGGTTACGGCATCACGCGCAGGTCCTTCACGAACTGGGTCGTGAACGCCTGCCGGTAATCGACCTCGGGCTTGAGCAGCCCTTCCCGCACCATCAGGTCGTAGATCGCCTTGTAGCGCGTCTCGCTCATCGTGCCGATGCCCAGTCGCTCCGCGTCGCCGCCGGTAAGGGCCTTGAGCTCTTTGAGCTTGCCCAGCGCGTAGGCTAGCTGATCGTCGGCCGCCCTGGGATTCTGCTCCTTGATCAGGGCGTTCGCCGCAGACGGGTCGGCGAGATACTGCTTCCAGCCCTCCATCGAGGCGCGCACGAAGCGCGCGACCACGTCGGGGCGCTCCTTGACCGTTCGCTGCATCGTGACGACCGTGCTGCCGTAGACCGGCCAGCCGTAGTCGGCGAAGAGGAAGTAGTTCGCCTTGACGCCCGCCTTGCCGATCTCGAACGGCGAATTGGTGATGAAGCCCTGCGTCGCGCTGTTCCGGTCGGCGATGAACGGCTGGAGGTTGCCCGTGAACGGCCGGACCTGGTCGTCGACGAGGCCGTACTTGGTCCGCAGCCACGGCCACCACGACGAGCGCGACGCCGTTGCGACGAACACGGTCTTGCCCTTCAGCTCGTCGAGCTTGTTGACGTCCGCGTGGGTCGCGAGGCACGCGAGATCCTTCTGGAACGAGACCCCGACCGTGACCGCCGGCACGCCCTGCTCGATCGCCTTCATCACCCAGAAGTCGTACCCCATGATGAAGTCCGCCTGGCCGGCCGCCAGCAGCTGCATCACGTTCACCTGAGGTCCGCCCATGCGCACGGTCACGTCCAGCCCGTGCTTCTTGTAGATGCCGTTGGTCACTCCGGCATAGAAGCCGCCGTGCTCGGCCTGGGCGAACCAGTTGGTGAGGAAGGTGAGCTTCTCCTGCGCCTCCACGCGCGGCGCGAGGAGCGCAGCGGCGGCGAAGATCGATCCGAGGAGCCAGAACAGACGCCGCGTGTGGAGCGGCGTAGCGAGCGCACGGTGACGCATGAGCAGCCTCCGTTGGGAAATGCGGCTATTGAAGGACGGGAGCCGACGCGCTGCCCCGCCGGATGCAATACCGAGCCGGAAACTGCGAGGGTTCCATCACGGGCGCTCCGGGCGAGGTCGCCGTCGGCCAGACGGCTTGCCCGTGAGCAATCTCCCACCGCCTCGCCGCGGCATTGCGCCGCGACGCTACGGCCGACCGCTTCTACTCACGTGAGCCGCTTATAGGGGATCGCTCGCGAGCCTGTCAAGGGACGCACCGCGAGCGCGCGGCGGCGGACCGGCGCGCGCCATTCGGGGGCGTTCGCCGCGGGAGGGGCGGACCCTCCCGCGCCGTCGCCTTACGGCATGATCCTCAGGTCCTTCACGAACTGCAGCGTGAACGCCTGGCGGTAGTCGACGTCGGCCTTGAGCAGCCCGGCGGACACCATGTAGTCGTAGGTCTTCCTCCAGCGCTCCTCGGTCATCGCGCCGATGCCCATCTTCCCGGCGTCGCCCCCGGTGATCAGCCGGTGCTCCTTGAGCTTCTCCAGCGCGTACGCGAGCTGGTCGTCCTTCATGTTCGGGTTGTCCTTCTTGATCAGCTCGTTCGCCGCGCCCGGCTCCGCGAGATAGCTCTTCCAGCCTTCCATCGACGCGCGCACGAAGCGCGCCACCACGTCGGGCTTCTCCTTCGCGAGCTTCTGCGTCGCCACGATCGTGGTTCCGTAGGGCGGGAAGCCGTCGTGCGCGAACAGGAAGAACCTGGCCTTCATCCCGGCCTTCTCGGCCTGGAACGGCTCGGAGGACATGTAGCCCTGCTGCGCGATCGCCTTGTCGGCGAAGAACGGCTGCAGGTTGAAGGTGTAGGGGCGCACCTGCTCCTCGGCGTACCCGTACTTGGCCTTGAGCCAGGGCCACCACGAGGTGCGGCCCGCGGTGGCGACCAGGATCGTCTTGCCCTTGAGCGCGCCGAGATTGGCCACGTCGTCGTGGGTGAGCAGCCCCTGCAGGTCGTGCTGGAACGAGGTGGCGACGGTCACGGGCGTCATGCCCTGCTCCAAGGCCTTCAGCACCTGGAAGTCATAGCCCATGTGCATGTCCGCCTGGCCGGCCATCATGAGCTGCAGGCCGTTGACCTGCGGGCCGCCCATCCGGATGGCGACGTCGAGCCCGTGGTTCCGGTAGATGCCCTTGGCGATGGCCTGGTAGAACCCGCCGTGCTCGGCCTGCGCGTACCAGCTGGTGAGGAACGTGACTTTGTCCTGCGCCTGCGCGGCGGGCGCGAGCAGGACGGCGGCGGACAGCAACGCGGCAACGCGAACGATCATGGCGGGCCTCCTCGACGAACGCGTCCGGAAACGACGCGCGGCAATCATATGCCGCCGCCGCGAAGCGGTCCACGCCGCGGCCGTGGCCGCTACGGGCGCTTCATCAGCTGACGGTCCTGACGGGCCAGGTTGAGGATCCGGATCTTCTCGAGGCGCTCGACGTAGCGCACGAACCGGTACTTCTCCTCGAAGCCGTCGACCTGTCGCGGCGGAACGTGCGCGTGCCCCGGCAGCGTCCGCACGTTGATGAACCGGCAGCCGGGCTTCCCGAACGCGAGCTTCATCTCGGCCTCGAGCTGCTTGAGCGTTTCGACGTTGGCCGTGTAGGGGACGCCGGCCGCCCGCGCCATTGCGGCGAGGTCGGCCTTCCCGGCGGTCGCGGTGGGGCGCGGCCCCCGCTTGCCGCGGCCGATCGATTCGTAGGCGCCGTTGTCGACGACGAACACGGCGAGGTTCGGCGGCGCCTCCTGTCCGAGCGCGACGAGCTGTCCCAGCTCCATCAGGACCGAGCCGTCGCCGTCGAGGCAGACGACTTTGCGGTGCGGCAGCGCGAGCGCCAGGCCGAGCGCCAGCCCGATCACGTTGCCCATCTGCCCGAGGAGCGCGGTGCGCGGATGCTCCCGGGTCAGCGCCGCCCACTCGAACCCTACGGCCCCGATGTAGGTGGACATGACGAGCCCATTCCTGGGCACCCGGGCCGCGAGCCGTTTCAGCCAGGCGTAACGGTCGAGCGCCATCAGTCCTCCCAGATGCAGGTGCCCGAAATCAGGACGGCCGTCGGATGCAGCTGCGCCTCGGCGAGCCGGAACGCGCGCTTGATCGCGGCGCGCAGATCCTCGCGGTGCTGCACGACGTGGTACGGGATGCGGAGCGCCCTGAGCAGCGGCTCGGCGACGATGCCGTGCGGTACGCCCCAGTGCTCGGTCTCGCCCAGATCGCCGCGATAGGAAAGCAGCAGGACCACCGGGACGCCGCATCCCAGCGAGATCCGGGCGATGTACTCGGCGGCGACGCGCAGCCCCGAGTTCTCCATCGAGAGCGCGACCTTCCTCCCGCCCAGCCACGCCCCCGCGCAGATCGAGAAACCGACCCCCTCGTTGCACACGGGCACGAACCGGAGGGCGGGGTCGGCCTCGATCAGCTCCTGCAGGTTCCGCTGCCAGCCGTCGGGGAGGCCGGCGACGAAATCGATGCCCGCTTCCTTCAGCCCGGCGAGCGCCTCCCTTGCCGCTGCGTCGATCATGTTGTCGGGATTCTAGCGACTCGGGCACCGGTCCAGTGCGCGCAGCGATGATTCGGTGCACGCGGCGATGATTGCCGCCGACCCGGCCGCCGATTAGACTGTCTCGCGTACCCCCCCAAAACCAACCATTCCGCGGAGATCGTCATGCGCCACGCATTCCTGCTCGCCGCCGCATTGTTCGCCGGCACCGCGTTCGCCCAGAAGGAAACGCCGGTCCGCTTCGCGCTCGACTGGCGCTTCGAAGGGCCGGCGGCGCCGTTCCTGGTCGCCATCGACAAGGGCTACTACAAGGCCGAGGGGCTGAACGTGACCATCGACCCGGGTGGCGGCTCCGTCGAAGGCATCAACCGCGTCGCCTCGGGGGCCTACGACGTCGGCTTCGCCGACATCAACCTGCTCGTCAAGTACCGCGACAACCCGCGCAACCTCCCGGTCAAGGCGGTGATGATGATCTACGACTCGCCCGCGTTCGCGATCATCACGCTGAAGAAGGCCGGCATCGCCAAGCCCAAGGACCTCGAAGGCAAGATCCTCGGCGCGCCCGCGGCCGACGGCGCGTGGGCGCAG
>DATEDA010000210.1:0-15145 GCA_035286595.1 Burkholderiales bacterium
CCCGCGCCTGCCGCGCCCCCTCCGGCGCAGGTGGCCGCGGCCCCGGCCGCCGCCTCCGCCGCGGCGCCCGCTCCCGCCGCCGGCGCCAACTCGGAGCAACTGTTGCAGAAGTACGCTTGCCTCGCGTGCCACGCCGTTGACAAGAAGGTCATCGGCCCGTCCTACAAGGAGGTCGCCGCGAAATACGCCGGTGACAAGAACGCGCTCGACGCGCTCGCGAAGAAGGTGAAGGCGGGCGGCCAGGGCGTCTGGGGCCAGATCCCGATGGCGCCGAATCCGCAGGTCCCGGACGCCGACCTGCAGGCGATGCTGACGTACATCCTCGCCCAGAAGTAGCGCCGGCGACGGGCCGCGTTGCCGTTTCGGCTGCGACGTTGACAGCGCCGTGGCCGGTGTGAAATCCTGTTCCACGTCGGCCGCGGACAAGAAGAAGCGTTCGCGCGGCGATCCAACGAAGGAGGACACCATGCTTCGCCGTTCGTTCCTGCGGCTCGCCGCCGCGTCCGTCGCGTTCGCAGCGCTAACCGCGCCCGCGACCGCGCAATATCCGAACCGCCCGATCACCCTCGTCGTCCCATGGGGCGCGGGCGGCGGCACCGACGCCACCGCGCGCATCCTCGCGGCCATCATGGAGAAGGACCTCAAGCAGCCGGTCAACGTCGTGAACCGCACCGGCGGGAACGGCGTCGTCGGCCATTCGGCGATCGCGCAGGCCGCGCCGGACGGCTACACCATCGGGCTGATCACGGTCGAGATCGGCATGATGCACTGGCAGGGCCTGACCGATCTCAAGGGCTCCTCCTACACGCCGCTCGGGCTGGTGAATGCCGATCCGGCGGGGCTGCAGGTGCGCGCCGACTCGCCGTACAAGACGGCGAAGGAGCTCGTCGATGCGATCAAGGCGAATCCGGGCAAGCTGAAGGCGTCCGGCACCGGCCAGGGCGGCATCTGGCATCTGTCGATCGCCGGGATGCTGAAGAGCCTCAACATCGACCCCGCGGCCGCGCCGTGGGTGCCGTCGAACGGCGCGGCCCCCGGCCTGCAGGACCTCGTCGCCGGCGGCGTCGACGTCGTGCCGTGCTCGATCCCCGAGGCGCGCGCCCTGATCGACGCCGGCAAGGTCAAGAGCCTGGCGATCATGGACCCGAATCCGCCGTCGCTCTATCCGAACGTGCCGCCGCTCAAGAAGGCCCTCGGAACCGAATGGACGATGGCCGCGTGGCGCGGGATGGCGGCGCCGCGGGGCGTGCCGAAGGACGCCGAGGCGCGGCTCGTCGCGGCGGTGAAGACCGCCTACGACTCGAAGGAGTACAAGGACTTCATGGCGGCGCGCGGCTTCGGCGTGATCTACCTGCCGCCGGCGGAGTTCGCAAGATTCATGGAGAAGTCCTCGCGCGACCTCGGCGCGACGATGAAGGCGGTCGGGATCGTGAAGTGACGACGCACACCGCGCCGCCGGCGCGGTGTGCGTCGTCGTCCCCGCGAAAGCGGGGATCCAGGCCGGTCGTTGGACTGGATTCCCGCTTGCGCGGGAATGACGCCAGAGAGTGAGGGTCAACGACGCGGTCGTGGGCGCGGCGCTGATCGCGCTGGCGATCGCGATCCTCGTCCACATCCAGGCCTACCCGCTCATCCCCGGGCAGAAGTACGGGCCGGCGCTCTTCCCCGGCGTGATCGCGGTCGGGCTCGCCGCCTGCGGGCTGCTGCTCGCCCGGCGCGGCGTGCGGCGCGGGCTCCCGCTGCTCGAGCCCGGCCGCTGGCTGCGAAGCCCGGCGCTGGTCACCAACTTCCTCGCGATCTGCGGAGTCCTCGTCTTCTACGCCGCGTTCGCGGGAACGCTCGGCTTCGTGCTCACCGGCGCGATCTGCCTGCTGGGCTTGTTCCTCAAGCTCGGCGTGCGGCTCGCGCCCGGGGCCGTGATCGCGGTGGTCGCGACGCTCGTGATCCACACGCTGTTCTACAAGCTGCTCCGCGTCCCGCTCCCGTGGGGCGTGCTCGAGCGCTTCGCCTGGTGAGATGACTGCGGTCGTCGCCGCGTTCGGGCTGGTTTTCGAGCCCTACGTCATCGCGGTCATTCTGGCGTCGGCGGTGTTCGGCCTCTTCGTGGGCGCCATTCCGGGGCTCACGGCGACGATGGCCACGGCGCTGCTGGTGCCGGTCACGTTCTTCATGCCGCCGGTGCCGGCGATCGCATGCATCGTGACCGCAACCGCGATGGCGATCTTCTCCGGCGACATCCCCGGTGCGCTGATGCGCATCCCCGGGACGCCCGCCTCGGCCGCGTACGTGGACGAGGCGTACGCGATGACGAAGAAGGGCCACGCCGAGACCGCGCTCGGGGCCGGGCTCGTGTTCAGCGTGATCGGCGGGATCTTCGGCACCGTCGTGCTCGTCACCTCGGCGCCCGCGCTCGCCGAGGTCGCCGTCCGCTTCAGCTCGTTCGAGTACTTCTGGCTGGTGCTGCTCGGCCTCACCTGCGCGGTCTTCATCACGATCGGCGACCCGCTGAAGGGCGTGGTGTCGCTGCTCGCGGGGCTGCTGATCTCGTCGATCGGGCTCGACAACCCGGCCGGGCACCCGCGCTTCACGTTCGGCTCGATCGAGCTGCTCGGCTCGGTGGGGCTGATCCCGATGATGATCGGCATGTTCGCGGTGTCCGAGATCCTGCGTTACGCGGTGGCGCCGACCGGCGACGGCGAGCGCTTCACGCGCCAGATCGGCAACGTGTTCCGCGGCATGTGGACGCTCACGCAGCGGTACTGGGCGTCGATCGTGCGCGGCAGCGCGCTCGGCACCGCGATCGGCGCCCTGCCCGGGGCCGGCGCCGACATCGCGGCGTGGATCTCCTACGCGATGTCGAAGAAGTTCTCCAAGGAACCACAGAAATTCGGCACCGGGCACGTCGAGGGGCTGATCGAGTCGGGCGCCGCGAACAACAGCGCGCTCGCCGGGGCATGGATCCCGGCGCTCGTGTTCGGCATCCCGGGCGACTCGATCACGGCGATCGTGATCGGCGTGCTGTACATCAAGGGCATGAACCCCGGGCCGACGATCTTCATGAACAACCCCGAGCAGATCTACGCCGTGTTCCTGGTGTTCTTCCTGGCGAACCTGCTGATGATCCCGCTAGGGTGGGCGTGCATCAAGACGGCGAAGCGCATCCTCGAGGTGCCGAGGAACGTCCTCATGCCGATCATCCTGCTGTTCTGCGTCGTCGGCGCGTTCGCGATCAACAACACCGTGTTCGCGGTCGGCGTGATCCTCGTGTTCGGCGTCGCCGCGTACTTCATGGAGGAGAACGGCTATCCGGTCGCGCCCGCAATCCTGGGAATGATCCTCGGGACGATGCTCGAGGAGCACTTCATCACGTCGATGATCAAGTCCGAGGGGCGATTCCTCGGCTTCTTCGAGCGGCCGATCGCCGCCGCGCTCGGGATCCTGACGATCCTCGTCTGGCTGTGGCCGCTCGCGCAATGGTTGCGGTCCCGCCGGCGCGCCGTGGCGTCGCGGTGATCGGCTAGAATCGAGCTGGGTTCCGCACCGCAGGGGTGGTCATGAAACTGCTCTTCATTCTCGACCCGCTGCCCGCGCTCAAGACCTACAAGGACACCTCGTTCGCGATGATGGTCGAGGCCGCGCGCCGCGGCCACGAGATCCACTACGCGCCCCAGGAGGGGCTGATGTGGAAAGGCGGCCGCGTCGTGGGCGAGCACGGCCGCCTCCACTTCATCAACGCCGAAAGGTATCTCGGCAACGCGGCGCTCCACGACGACGACTGGTACCGCCTCCAGCTGCCGCTGCGGGAGACGCCGCTCGCCGAGTTCGACGCGGTGCTGATGCGCAAGGACCCGCCGTTCGACCTCGAGTACGTTACCAGCACCTGGCTGCTGGAGGCCGCGACGCGCGAGGGTGCGCGCGTGTTCAACGACCCGCGGGCCATCCGCGACCACAGCGAGAAGCTCACGATCGCGCTGTTCCCGCAGTACACAGTGCCGACGCTCGTGACGCGGCTCGAGGGCCAGCTGCAGCGCTTCATCGACGCGCAGGGGGACGTCGTGCTGAAGCCGCTCGAGGGTCACGGCGGGGAGGGCGTGTTCCGGGTGACCGACAGCGACCCGAACCGGAACGTGATCATCGAGACGCTCACCGGCCGCGGCGTCCACTCGATCATGGCGCAGCGCTACATCCCCGAGATCCGCGACGGCGACAAACGCGTGCTGCTGATCGCGGGCGAGGCGGTGCCCTACTCGCTCGCGCGCATCCCCAAGCCGGGCGAGTCGCGCGGCAACCTCGCCGCCGGCGGCACGGGCGTCGCCCGTCCGCTCTCGCCGCGCGATCGGGAGATCGCCGCGGCGGTCGCCCCGGTGCTCGCGAGCCGCGGACTGCTCCTCGTCGGGCTGGACGTGATCGGCGACTGGCTCACCGAGGTGAACGTGACCAGCCCGACGTGCTTTCAGGAGATCGCGCAGCAGACCGGGCTCGACGTCGCGGGGACGTTCCTCGACGCGCTGGAGAAGGCCGTGAAGGCGCAAGGCGGCTGAGGCTGGAGAGGAACCGGCCCTCGGGCCGGTGCGGAATCCGCACGCTTCGCGCCCCGGCTCCCGGTCCATGCCCAGCGGGGGTAAACTCCCGGAATCCGTGATCCTTCAAGCAGTTCCGGCATGGTCGGCATCCTGATCGTCGCGCACGGGGCATTCGGCGAAGCGCTGATTCACTGCGCAAGCCACGTGCTCGGCAAGCGGCCCTTGCGCGTGCGCCAGGTCGGCATCACCGTGCACGACGACCCTGACGCGATCCTCCCGCAGGCGCAGGAGCTCGTGCGGCAACTCGACGACGGCGATGGCGTGCTGGTGCTGACCGACATGCTCGGGGCGACGCCGTCGAACATCGCCGCGCGCCTCGCGGCGCCGGGCCGGGTCGAGGTCGTCGCCGGCGTCAACCTTCCGATGCTGGTGCGCGCGCTCACCTACCGCGCGCAGCCGCTCGCGGCGGTGGCCGGGAAAGCGATCAGCGGCGGCCGCGAGGGCGTGCTGCACCTGGGCGAGCCGCAGGCCCATGCCGCAACGGGAAGTTGAGATCCAGAACAAGCTGGGGCTCCACGCCCGCGCCGCGGCGAAGCTCACCCAGACCGCAGCGAAGTTCGCGGCCGACGTGTGGCTGTCGCGGAACGGCCGGCGCGTGAACGCGAAGAGCGTGATGGGGGTGATGATGCTCGCGGCCGGCCGCGGCAGCCGGATCGCGATCGAGACCCAGGGCGCGGACGCCGACGCCGCGCTCGCGGCGATCGCGGCGCTGGTGGACGACAAGTTCGGGGAAGGGGAATGAAGGGGTAAATGGGCAAGCCCGAGACCACGACCAGCCTCTCGCCGCTCGCGGCACGCACGAGCGGGGCGAGCTTCACGCTGCACGGCGCCGGCGTCTCGGGCGGGATCGCGATCGGCTACGCGCACCTGATCTCCGCCGCCCGGCTCGAGGTCGCGCACTACGAGGTGCCCCGCGAGGAGATCGAGGCCGAGGTCGAGCGGTTCGACGCCGCAGTCGAGCAGGTCCGCGGCGAGCTGATGGGCCTGCATGCCGCCGTTCCGGCCGACGCGCCCGCCGAGCTCGGCGCGTTCCTCGACCTGCACCTCATGATCCTCGACGACGCGATGCTCTCGGTCGCGCCGCGCGAGCTCGTCCGCACGCGCCGCTGGAACGCGGAGTGGGCGCTCGTGCACCAGATGGAGCTGCTGGTCGGCCGCTTCGAGGAGATCGAGGACGCGTACCTGCGCGAGCGGAAGGCCGACGTGCAGCAGGTCGTCGAGCGGGTGCTCAAGGCGATGCTCGGCACCGGGCACCTGCCGGCGCCGCCGGAGCACGAGGAGGACATCATCGTCGTCGCGCACGACTTCTCGCCGGCGGACATGATCCTCTTCAAACAGCACCAGTTCGCCGGCTTCGTCACCGACCTGGGCGGGGTCACCTCGCACACCGCGATCGTGGCGCGCAGCCTCAATCTGCCGGCGATCGTCGGCCTGCACCACGCGCGCCAGATGATCCGGGAGAGCGAGCTCCTCATCGTCGACGGCTCGGCGGGCGTCCTGATCGTCAACCCCGACCGCCAGGTGCTCGCCGAGTACCAGCTGCGCCGGACCCAGTTCGAGCTCGAGCGCCAGAAGCTCAAGCGGCTGAAGACGACGCCGTGCGCGACGCTGGAGGGCGTCGCGGTCGAGCTGCACGCGAACATCGAGCTGCCGGAGGACGTGGAGCAGGCCCTCGACGCGGGCGCGATGGGCGTCGGCCTCTTCCGCACCGAGTTCCTGTTCCTCAACCGCGACGACCTGCCCGACGAGGACGAGCAGTTCGAGGCTTACCGGCAGGTGGTGCAGGCGATGGAGGGCCGAGCGGTCACGATCCGCACGCTCGACCTCGGGGCGGACAAGGCGATCAACGGCGAGCAGTTCGCGGGGCCGAATCCGGCGCTGGGCTTGCGGGCGATCCGCTTCTGCCTCGCCGAACCGCAGCTGTTCCTCACCCAGCTCCGGGCGATCCTGCGCGCGTCGCATTACGGCAAGGTGCGGATCCTGATCCCGATGATCGCGCACGCCCACGAGATCGACCAGGTGATGCACTACCTCGGGATCGCCGAGGACACCCTGGTGCAGAACGGCTCGCCGTTCGACCCGAGCGTGCCGATCGGCGGCATGATCGAGATCCCGGCGGCGGCGCTCGCGGTGGCGACCTTCATGAAGAAGCTCGACTTCATCTCGATCGGCACCAACGACCTGATCCAGTACACGCTCGCGATCGATCGCACCGACGACAACGTGGCGCACCTCTACGATCCGCTGCACCCCGCGGTGCTCCATCTCGTCGCGCACACGATCCGCGCCGCGACCAAGGCCGGCATGCCGGTCGCGGTGTGCGGCGAGATGGCCGGCGAGGCCGCGCTTACGCGGCTGCTGCTCGGCCTGGGCCTCCGGCAGTTCTCGATGCACCCGGCGCAGCTGCTCGCGGTCAAGCAGCAGGTGCTACGCTCCTCGGTCCCGGAGGTCGAGGTGCTCGCGCAACGGATCCTGCGCTCCGAGGACCCGGAGCGCAGCCGCGCGCTGCTTGCTAAACTGAACTCCTAACCCGGAGTCCCACAAAGTGCTACGCGAAATCACCGGCGTCACGCAGGACGCAGCAGGCCAGACCCGGCGCTGGTTCCACGACGACTACTTCGACCTCTTCGTGCAGCAGGACCGCGACGGCGAGCTCGCCGCCCTCGAGCTCTGCTACGGGGTCGGGCACTCGGAGCGGGCGCTCGTGTGGAAGAAGGGGTTCGGCCACTTCCACGACGGGCCGGAAGGCGACGGCCTCGACGCCGAGAGCCTCGCGGCGCGCTTCGCGCGCGAATGCGGCGAGGTCCCGCATCGGATCAGCACCTCGGTGCTGCGGGTGATCCGCGACTTCCCCGAGCTCGAACGGCTCGCGCGCGCGCGCCGCCGCAAGTACCGGCGCGAGACCTGGCAGCAGACCTAGCCCGGACCTCCAGGCCAGCCGCCCCGGCTCACGTCTTCAGGATCACCGACTGGCCGGTCGGCAGGACGACGAACGGTACGTCGTGCTCGCCGCAGTACCGGTCCCACGCGCGGCTCGCCCCCGGGAAAAACGGCGCGCTGTAGTCGTCGCACACGATCACGCCGCCAGGCGCGAGACGCGGGACAAAGTACTCGAGCGCGCCGAGCGTCGGCTCGTAAAGATCGACGTCGACGTGGACGAATGACCACTCGGCTTCCGGGAGCTCGGCAAGCACCGCGGGAACCCACCCCTTGTGGATCGCCACGCCGGGGAAGTCCGCGAGCGCGCGCCGGACCTGCTCGAGGTGAGCGGCGAAGCTGCCGCGCCGGGTGAGGGGAGGCGCCTCGCTTTCGGAGACCCCGTCGATGCGGTCTTCGGCGCCGGGCGCAGACAAGCCCTCGAAGCTGTCGATCAGATGCATTCGGGAGCCGTCGAAGCGCGGGTCCTGCGCGCGCGCCGCGCGACACAGCATGAGCGCGCTCGTCCCCTGGAACACCCCGCACTCGGCGCGCCGTCCGGGCAGCGTCAGCGCGTGCAGGAAGTACTGCGCGAGAAAGAGCGTCGCGGCAGGCCGGTGGATCGCCTTCACCGGCGGCACCCAGGCATTCGTGTCGCGCATCGCATCGCCCACGAGGCGCGTGACCGGCACGCCGCCGACAGCGACGTCGCGGAACAGGATCGCGACGTGCGCATCGGTCGGCGCCCGCGCGTGCTGTTGGATCAGTCGTTTGAAGGCCAACGCGCGCTCGCCGACTCGGGCTCGCGGCGGGGACGCGGCACCTGCTCTCCCAAACATCGATCGCAGCATTCTCAGCAGCATCGCGCGTTGCTGTCCTCCCCGCAGGCGCTCCGACCGCCTGCGACGCGCGCCGAAGATAGCACACGCCGCCGCGCGGTCCGTATGGCCCGGGGTCAACGCCGCCGCTGCCCCCAGCGTTCGCCGACGGGCGGCGCGTGCGGACACGCCCCCGAAGATTGGCCCGGCTGGTTTGACACGCGCTCCGCTTCCTCATAAGCTTCAGCACGCGCCGATTTGATCTTCTCAGCTTGCGGGCGCGAAGTCCGGCCGACGAGGCCGGGCCGAAATTCTGCTAAAGCGAGGGCAACCCGTTCAGCAGTGCGCAAGCTGAACGGGTTTTTTATTTGGGGAACAAGGGGGCACGCCCCCTTGACTATCCCCCAGGTCGGTGCAGCAGGTTTGTATGGACCCCAGGGACGCAACGCTTCCACGCTCGGTCGGCGCCGTGGCGCCGCGCCAGATGCGCTTCGCCGAGCCGATCCGCCTCACGGGCGGCGCGGCGATCGACGAGTACCGCCTCGTCTACGAGACCTACGGCCGGCTCAACGCGGCGCGGACGAACGCGGTGCTCGTGTGCCACGCGCTGAACGCGGCCCACCACGTGGCCGGCCACTACGCCGACGACCCGGCCAACATCGGCTGGTGGGACAACATGATCGGCCCCGGCAAGCCGCTCGACACCGAGCGGTTCTTCGTCGTCGGGCTCAACAACCTCGGCGGCTGCTTCGGCTCGACCGGCCCGTCCTCGCCCAACCCGAAGACCGGCCGACCCTATGGCTCGAGCTTCCCGGTGGTCACGGTCGAGGACTGGGTGAACGTGCAGGCGCGCCTCGCCGACCGGCTCGGCATCGGCCGCTGGGCGGCGGTGATGGGCGGGAGCCTCGGCGCGATGCAGGCGCTGCAGTGGACGATCTCGTACCCGATGCGCATCCGGCACGCGCTCGTGATCGCGGCGGCGCCGAGGCTCTCCGCGCAGAACATCGCGTTCAACGAGATCGCGCGCCAGGCGATCACCACCGATCCCGACTTCCACGGCGGCGACTACTACGCGCACGGCGTCGTGCCCACGCGCGGCCTGCGCATTGCGCGCATGATCGGCCACGTGACCTACCTCTCTGACGACGCGATGATGGAGAAGTTCGGCCGGGTCCTGCGTTCGGGCAAGCTCGGCTTCCACTTCGACGTCGATTTCGAGGTGGAGTCGTACCTGCGCCACCAGGCCGACAAGTTCTCCTCGTACTTCGACGCCAACACCTACCTCCTCATCACGCGCGCCCTCGACTACTTCGACCCGGCGGAGGCGCACGGCGGCGATCTCGCCGCGGCGCTCGCGGCCGCGCGGGCGAAGTTCCTCGTCGTCTCGTTCACCTCCGACTGGCGCTTCGCGTCGGCGCGCTCCCGGGAGATCGTCAAAGCGCTGCTCGACAACCGGCGCGACGTCACCTACGCCGAGATCGACGCGCCGCACGGCCACGACGCGTTCCTGCTCGAGGATCCGCGCTACCACGCGCTCGTCCGCGCGTACTTCGAGAACGCCGCGCGCGAGGTCGGCGCCGACCGCGGCGACGCCGGCGGGGCGCCGCTCGAGGAGGGCGAGCCGGTGCGGGTGGCCACCGGCGGAGGCCTCGCCGCGTGACCGGGGAGGCACGCATCAGCCTGTCCGGCCGCCCCGACTTCGAGGCGATCGCGGCGTGGGTGGCCCCCGAGGCCACGGTGCTCGACCTCGGCTGCGGCGACGGGCTGCTGCTCAAGTTCCTCGCGGCGTCCCGGGCGGTGAAGGGCTACGGCATCGAGATCGCCGACGAGAACGTGCTGGCGTGCGTGACGCACGGCGTGAACGTGATCCAGGGCGACCTCGAGCGGGGCCTGCAGGGGTTCGACGCCGGCTCGTTCGACTACGTGATCCTGTCCCAGACGCTGCAGGCGATGCGCCACACCGAGGAGATCGTGCTCGAGATGCTGCGCGTCGGGCGGCAGGCGATCGTGACCTTCCCGAACTTCGGCCACTGGCAGGCGCGCTGGCAGGTGGCGTTCGGCGGCCGCATGCCGGTGTCGAAGACGCTGCCCTACGAGTGGTACGACACGCCGAACGTGCACCTGTGCACGATCGGCGACTTCGAGCGGTTCTGCGCCGATCACTCGATCCGCATCCTCGAGCGGGTCGTGCTGCACGCCGGGCAGCGCGTCGCGTTCCTGCCGAACCTGCTCGGGAGCCTGGCGGTGTTCCGGTTCGAGAAGCGGCACTAGCTCCCGGCCCGGTCCTTGGAACCGCAACCGAAGCTCCTCAAGTCCAAGCTCTTCTGGGTCGCGCTCCTCTACTTCTCGGAGGGCTTCCCGCTCGGCGTCTTCTACGAGCTCTTTCCGGTCTGGTTCCGCCAGCAGGGCGTCGACCTGCGGTCGATCGGCGCGATCAGCCTCCTCGGCCTCGCCTGGACGCTCAAGTTCCTCTGGGCGCCGGCGATCGACCGCTACCGCGGCCACCGCTACTGGATGGCGACGGTCGACCTCGCGATGGGCGCAGTGCTGCTCGTGTTCGCTTTCCTCGCCGGCTTCGGGCCGTGGGTGTGGGCGGCGATCGCGGTCTTCACGATCCTCTCGGCGACGAACGACATCGCGATCGACGGCTACACGATCGAGCTCCTCGACCGGAACGAGCTCGGCTTCGCGAACGGCGTGCGGATCGGGCTGTACCGGGTCGGGATGCTCGCCTCGGGCGGGATTCTGATCCTGTCGGACTGGATCACGTGGCCGGGCGCGTTCGCCTGCGCGGCGGCAGTTCTCGCGGCCTGCGCGGTCGCGGTCCTGTTCGCGCCGCAGGAACGCCCGGTCGAGCGGGTACGCCAGACGACGCTCGGCGCCGAGCTCGCGCGAATCGCCGCCGATCCGAAGCTCGCCGCGATCGTGGCCGCGTTCGCGCTCGGCGTGCTCTGGCTCGTCGACCAGGTGGCCGGATGGTCGCAGGGGCGTCCGGCGTTCTGGGGCATCGCGCTCGGCACCGCGGCCGCTGCGCTCGCCGTCTGCTGGCTCGGCGGCCAGACGCTCCGCGGCCCGGTGGCCCAGTCCGCGGCGCCCGAGCAGGGGCCGATGTTCGGGGCGCTGATGGAGCTCCTTGCGCGGCCGTACATCTGGCCGGTGCTCGTCTTCATCCTCATCTTCAAGCTCGGCGACGCGTCGATGGGCTTCATGGTGAAGCCGTTCTGGGTCGACGCCGGCTTCAGCGCCACCGAGATCGGCCTCGTCTCGGTGAACATCGGCCTCGGGCTCTCGATCGCCGGCGGGCTCGTCGGCGGCTGGTACACCGACCGCGTCGGGATCTTCAAGGGGCTCTGGGTGCTCGGGCTCTTCCAGGCGCTCTCGAACCTCGGCTACGCGATCGCGGCGTCCGTGATCCCCTACGGCGCGGGCAGTTCCCCCGAGGCTCTCCACCGGGTGGTGCTCTACTCGGCGAGCGCGGCCGAGTCGTTCACGGGCGGCCTCGGGACGGCCGCGTTTCTCGCGTTCCTGATGGCGATCGTCGACAAGCGCCACTCGGCGACCGAATACGCCCTGCTCTCGTCCGTGTTCGCGCTGTCGCGCTCGGTCGCCGGCTGGGCAAGCGGGTTCGGTGCGGAGGCCATGGGCTACGGGCCCTATTTTCTGCTCACCTTCTTCCTCGCGTTTCCGGCGTACCTGCTCCTCCCTTGGGCAAAGCGCATGCTCGCTCTCAGCGAAGCGCCGGCGAGCCGGGATGCGCCATAGCCGCGCGGTCCTCGCGATCGCCCTCGCCGCGACGCCTCAGCGTCGGCGCGCTCTCGCCGAGCGCGTGCGCCGCGCAGCTTTCTTCGCCGGCTTTCTCGCCTTGCGCTTCGCGCCGAGCGGCGCGGCGCTCACCAGTACCGCCGCGATGATGCACGGCTCGTCCCCGCGCACGCTCCACGAGTGGTTCGTGCCGCGCTGGACGAGGATGTCGCCTGCCTTGAGCAGCGTCTCGCCCGCGTCCATGATCGCGTGGATCTCGCCCTTCAGCACGATGATGTAGTCGACCGTCGCGGTCTTGTGCATCATCGGGTCGCTCGAGTGCCGGTCCCGCGCATGGCCGGCGCCGATCGAGCCGAACGCCTCGCGCGCGTCGGCGCGGTTGCGCCAGTGCGAGTCGGGCGGGAACTCGACGATGCGGAGGACCGTGCCGTTGCGTGGCGGCTCGAGGCGCACCGGACGCCCGGCGTTGTCGGTGGCGCCCTCGTTTCGCGCCGGCGCAGTCTTCGTCTCCCACAAGTCGGTCAGTGCGAGGCCCGGCATCGACGCCATTTCCTTCACGTTCGGCGCGAGCCCGTCCATGAGGAACATCGACTTGTCTTTGGCATCGTGGCCGGTGACGACCCTGCGTACTCTCCAGACCATTCACCCCTCCTCGTCGACTGCGGCCGCGAGCGAAGCGTCGCGGCGTCGTTGGTTGAGCGCGCCGTAGAATACTGTGACGGCAGGTCTCTATCAACGAAACTGCAGGGAGAAGGATGAAGCTCGTGACGTTCCGCGCCGGACGCGCTCGCCCGCGCGTCGGGGTGCTCGTGGACGGCGGAACCCACGTCCTCGACCTCCAGGCCGCGCACCGCGCGCGTTACCGACGGAGCTCGAGCGGCCTCGCGAGCGTGCTCGCCATCGTGGCGGGCGGGGATGAAGCGCTCGAGCTCGCGCGCGCGCTCGCCGGTGCGAAGCGTCGGCCGCGGCAGGCGGTGCTGGCGATCGGGGACGTGAAGCTCCTCGCCCCGATCCCGCACCCGCCGCAGATGCGCGACTTCCTCTGCTTCGAGAAGCACCTCGTGCAGGCGTTTCAGGCCGCACGGAAGCTGCGGGCGAGGGGCGCGCCCGACCCGGCGGCGGCGCTCGCCGAGATGGAGGCGAAGGGGGTCCTCGCCGTGCCGCAGACCTGGTACGAGCGGCCGATCTACTACCATCCGAGCCGGTTCAGCGTCTGCGGGCACGAGGAGGACGTGCCCTGGCCGGCCTATTCCACGGCGCTCGATTTCGAGCTCGAGTTCGGCTGCTACATCGGCAAGCCCGGCAAGGACATCCCGCGCGAGCGGGCGCACAGCCACATCTTCGGCTACACGATCTTCAACGACTTCTCGGCGCGCGACGAGCAGACGCGGGAGATGCCCGGCCAGCTCGGGCCCGGAAAGGGCAAGGACTTCGACAACGCGAACGCGATGGGTCCGTGCCTGGTCACCGCGGACGAGATTCCCGACCCGTACCGCCTCGAGATGACGGTGCGGGTGAACGGCGAGGAATGGGGACGCGGCAACTCGCGCGACATGCGCTGGAAGTTCGAGGACTGCATCGCGCACGTCGCGCGCTCCGAGACGCTCCACCCGGGCGAGTTCTTCGGCTCGGGCACCGTGGGGGACGGCAGCGGGCTCGAGCACCTGCGGTTTCTCAAGCCGGGCGACGTGGTCGAGCTCGACGTCGAAGGTATCGGCGTGCTCCGCAACCGCGTGGTGAAGCCGTGAGCGCCAGCCGCCCGGACGCGCGGTTGATTTGACCTCCGAAAGCCGGTAGCCTGAGATCTCTCTCCCGGGCGCGCACGCGGCGCCCGGCCGATTCCCGTCCCCACGTTCGAGGATTGCCCATGAACGACCACGTCAACACCGACAAGCTCGTTGCCGACCTGAAGGTCGTCATCGCCGACGCCGAAGAGCTCCTGCGCGCGACCGCCAGCACCGCCGGCGAGAAGGTCTCGGCCGCGCGCGCGCGAATGGAGGACAGCGTGCGCGCCGCGAAGGTGAAGCTCACGCAGACTCAGGATGTGATGGTCGACCAGGCCAAGGCCGCCGCCGAGGCGACCGACGACTACGTCCATGCGCACCCGTGGAAAGCGGTCGGGTTCGCCGCGGCGATCGGCGTCATCTTCGGCATGCTGATCTCCCGCCGGTAGCATGCCCCGCGAGGCGGGCGCGCCCCGCCCCCCAGGACTGCTCGACTCGATCGGACGCCTCGCGCGCACGGCGCTCGGGCTCGCGCGCACGCGCCTCGAGATCCTCGCGACCGAGATCGAGGAAGAGCGCATCCGCATCACGCAGCTCGCGCTGCTCATCGCGGGCGTCGTCTTCTGCCTGCAGGTGGCTTTCATCCTCCTCGTCGTGCTGCTGGTCGTGCTGCTCTGGGACTCGCACGTCCAGGTCGTGCTCGGCGCTCTGGGCGGCTTCTTTCTTCTCGCCGCGCTCGCCGGCGTGGTGTGGCTGCGACACCTGGCGCGCTCTCGCCCGAAGCTCTTCGCCAGCACGATCGCGGAGCTCAGGAAGGACCAGGATCGGCTGGGAGGCGACGGGTGAACCGTCGGCTCGTCGAGATCCGGGCGCGGCGCGAGCTCCTGCTCGCGAGATCGGCAGTGCACCGCGACGCGCTCGCGCTGCTCGTCCAGCGCTGGCACGCACCGCTCGACCTCGCCGACCGGGGCTTCCGGGTCGTGCAGTACGCACGGGAGCATCCCGGCGCGGTACTGCTCGCGGTCGCAGCGCTCGCCGCGCTTTCCCCGAAGCGCGCGTTCCGCTGGGCGCGGCGTGCGATCGTGTTCTGGCGCGGGTGCCGCTGGGCAGCGGCGGCGCTGGGGCGTCTCACGGCCTGACGGATCGCGCCGGGGCCTTGCCCGGCGCTAGAGGGTCCAGTGGTAGTCGATGGTGAGCGGCGCGTGGTCCGAGAAGCGCTTCGCCTTGTAGATCGACGCCTTCACTGCCTTCGCGGCGATCCCGGGTGTCGCGATCTGGTAGTCGATCCGCCAGCCGACGTTCTTCGCCCACGCCTGGCCGCGATTCGACCACCACGTGTACT
>DATEDA010000211.1:0-11416 GCA_035286595.1 Burkholderiales bacterium
GCGCCGGCGTCGCGCTGCTGCTCCTCCCGTCGCACCGCGCGAGCGCGCCGGCGTGGCCGCGCGGGACAGCGCTTGGCCGCGTGCTGGGGGTCGTCGTCGGGCTCGCGCTGATGGCGTTCGCGATCCCGCACCTCGGCTTCGCCGCCGCGGCCGCGATCACGATGATCGTGCTGCTCCGGACCGTCGAGAGGTCGAGCTGGATCGGGTCGATCGCGCTCACGATCGGCGCGGTCGCCGGCGTGATGTGGTTCTTCGGCCACGTGCTCGGCATGTCGCTGCCGCGCGGACCCTGGGGCTGGTGAGGCGATGGGCGCGCTCGAGGGCCTCGCCACCGGCTTCGGCGTCATCCTCACGCCGGCGAACCTGTACTACTGCTTCATCGGCAGTCTCATCGGCACGCTGGTCGGCGTGCTGCCGGGGATCGGACCGCTCGCGGCGCTCGCGCTGCTGCTGCCGGTGACCTTCACGCTCACGCCGGTCGCCGGGCTGGCGATGCTCGCGGCGATCTTCTACGGCGCGATGTACGGCGGCTCCACGACCTCGATCCTGGTGAACATCCCCGGCGAGGCGGCCTCGGTGGTGACTACGCTCGACGGCCACCAGCTCGCGCGGCAGGGACGCGCCGGCGCCGCGCTCGGCATCGCGGCGCTCGGGTCGTTCATGGCGGGTACGGCGAGCCTGGTGCTGCTGACCTTCTTCGCCCCGGCGCTCGCGGCGATCGCGATCCGCTTCGGACCGCCGGAGAACTTCGGATTGATGGTGCTGGGCCTCGTGTGCACGCTCTACATGATCACGGGCTCGGCGGTGAAGGGCGTGCTCACCATCGCGCTCGGGTTCCTCGCCACGGCGATCGGCATCGATGTGGTGAACGGCCGCGACCGCTTCACGTTCGGCTCGGTCAACCTCATTGCGGGCATCGAGCTGCTCGCGGTCGTCATCGGGCTGTTCGGCGTCGCCGAGATCCTCGCCAACGTCGAGCACCTGGCGCGCAACACGCTGCTGGCGGAGCGCATTCGTGGGCTGTGGCCCACTGCCGCCGACTGGCGGGCGTCGTGGAGGCCGATCCTGCGCGGCAGCGGGCTCGGCTTCCTGCTCGGGCTGGTGCCGGGGGGCGGGCCGGTGACCGCGGCCTTCATGTCGTACGCGGTCGAGCGACGGATCGCCCGCGACCCGGCGCGGTTCGGCAAGGGGGCGATCGAAGGCGTCGCCGGCCCCGAGTCGGCGAACAACGCCGCGGTCGCCGGCAGCATGATCCCGCTGCTCTCGCTCGGCATTCCGAGCAACGCGGTCACCGCACTCCTGCTCGGGGCGCTCGTGATCCAGGGGATCCAGCCCGGGCCGCTCTTCATGACCCAGCGGCCCGACCTCTTCTGGGGCGTGGTCGCGAGCATGTACGTGGGCAACGTCTTCCTGCTGGTGCTCAACCTCCCGCTCGTCGGGCTGTGGGTGCAGCTCCTGCGCGTGCCCTACCGGGTGCTGTTTCCCATCGTGCTCCTGCTCGCCGTCGTCGGCACGTACTCGGCGAACAAGAACGTGTTCGACCTCTGGGTGATGCTCGGCTTCGGCGTTGCGGGCTACGTGCTGCGCAAGCTCGAGTACGACCTGGCCCCGTTCGTGATCGCCTTCGTGCTCGCGCCCCTGCTCGAGCAGTCGCTGCGGCAGTCCCTTGTCATGTCGCCCGATGGCGCTATGATCCTCGTCCAGAGACCGGTGACCGCGGCGCTCCTTGCGGCGAGCGCGGTCCTGGTCGTCTTGATGCTCCGCCGCAAACGACCATCCAAAGGAGGAAGCACGTGAAAAGGTCCGTATTCGCTCTCGCTCTCGCCGCCGCCGTCGCGGCGCCCGTCGCCGCGCAGACCGGCATCCCGAAGGCAGTCAAGCCGAAGGACTTCCCGACGCAGCCGATCGAGTACGTGGTCGTCTACCCGGCCGGCGGCGGCATGGACGTGACCGCGCGCCTGCTCGCGAAGTACGTCGAGAAGTCGACCGGCGACAAGATCCTGGTCAACAACCGCACCGGCGGCGCCGGCATGGTCGGGCACACCTACCTCGCCACCCAGGCGAAGCCCGACGGCTACACGGTGGGCGTGCTCGCCAACCTGGTGTGGGGCGACGCCATGCTCCGCGGACAGGGCAAGTGGGAGTACACCGATCTCGAGCCGATCGGCTACCTCAACAGCGACGCGCTCACCTGGGTCGGCCCGACCGACGGCCCGCTCAAGGGCAAGTCGCTGAAGGAGATCCTGCAGATCGCCAAGGACAAGCCCGGCACGATCCGCGTCGCGACGGTACCCGGCAGCATGTGGGAGTACCTCCTCGAGCAGGTCGAGGCGGCATCGGGCGCGAAGTTCCTGCGGGTGCCGTTCCAGGGCGGCGGGGCCGGCATCAACGCGCTCGTCGGCGGCAACGTCGACATCGCGCAGGGGTTCTTCGCGGAGTTCCGCGGCCACCTCGACGCCGGCAAGGTCGCGCCGCTCGCGGTCGCGTCCAACGACCGCATGCCCTATCTCAAGGACATGCCGACCTTCAACGAGGCGCTCGGCGGCAAGGACTACATCTGGGCGGTGGTCCGGTTCGTCGTGGTGCCGAAAGGCACGCCGGCCGACCGCAAGGCCTACCTCGCGGCCGGCGTTCGGGCGGCGATGAGCGATCCGGAGCTCGTGGCGGAGTACCGCAAGGCGGGCGTGTACTTCGACCCGGTGCTCGTCAACTCAACGAGCATCGCGAACGATCTCAACCGCTACGCCGAGCGCGAGCGCGTGTTCTACCAGCAGACGGGCAGGCTGAAGTAGCCGGGCCGTCGCTCGCCCCCTTGTCAAAGGGGGCGCGGGCCGGCTTGGACGAGCGGCGAGCGGGGGGATATGAGCAACGTCGGGACGAAGTCGCAATCGCGCGAGTACTCGCACCACATCCGGTTTGCGATCGAGGAGCGATCGCCGGACCTCGTGCGGGGACGCATGCCGATCACCGAGGCGATCCTCAATCCGTTCGGCACGGTGCACGCGGGCGCCATGCTGTGGTTCGCCGACGTGACCGCGACGGTCCTCGCCATCGGCGACACCGAGATCGGCCCGGACGGCAGGGGCTTCCCGCTCGCGGTGACGCTGAATGCTCAGCTGCTCGGCAACCGCCGCTCCGGCGCAGTGATCGCCGAGGCGCGGCCCGTCCGCCGGGGAAAGCGCGTTGTCGTCGTCCGCACCGAGGTCAAGGACGAGGAGGGCGCGTTGCTCCTCGACGTCACGACCACACACATCCCGGCTTGACGCGGCGGGGTTACCTCGACGAGTTTGGCGAATACGACGAACCGAAATCGCACGTCGCCGCGGTCGGACTCGTGCAGTCCACCCGGCGCTCGGCGAAGCAACGCTCACGCCACTCGAGCGCGCCCTGCAGGTTCGCCACCGTCGCGCGGTCTATGCGGCTCGGAAAGTCGGCTGGCGCTGCCAGCACCGAAGGCGGCGGCGCGACGCACGCGCGAGCGACGCGCGGTGCGGTCGGCATCACGCTGACGCGCGACTCTTGAGTGTCGATGCGGACGGCCCGGCTCGCCTGCGCGGGCGGCCTATTGGCGTAGTTGACGACGCCCAGATCGTCGACCCAGCGGTAGATTTGTGCGGTCGCGGGAAGGGCGGTCGCGAGCGAGCAGAACAGGAGACTCAACGCGATCGGTCGCATGGCAGTGCCTCGGTCGATGGACGAGCTCACCGCTGCAATCCACGGGCCCGACGGCGCGAGGCATGGCAATCAGGGCTTGGGAATGCTGAGCGTCTTACTGATCGATCCGAGTGACCAGGAAGAATCTGCGGAGCGATGCAGTTCTTACCTGGTCGGGCGGTGCGGCACGTTCAAAGGCGCCGGGGCGAAGGCCGGGCACGCGCCTTGCACGCGGCTCAGCATGCGAAACGCCTTTCTCCCCGCGTTGCTCGGCTTCTCGCTTCTCGGCCTGCCGGGCTGCTTCGACCATTCGCGATTGCCGCTGAACGCGGACACCGGTGCGCAGCCGATCCTGCCGGAACCCAACACCACCCTCTTGCCGACGGTTCACATCGCGCCGGCGAAAGGGTGGCCCGAGGGCGCGCGCCCCACGGCCGCCGCGGGGCTGGCCGTGAAAGCGATGGCGACCGGCCTCGACCATCCGCGCTGGGTCTACGTACTTCCCAACGGCGACGTGCTCGTCGCCGAGTCCAATGCGCCGCCGCGGCCGGAGGACGGCAAGGGTATCAAGGGCTGGGTCATGAAGGGCGTGAAGAAACTCGCCGGGGCCGGGGTTCCCAGTGCGAACCGGATCACGCTGCTGCGCGACACGGACGGCGACGGCGTGGCGGACATTCGAACCGCCTACCTGGAGGATCTGAACTCCCCGTTCGGCATGGTGCTGGTGGGCCGCGACCTGTACGTCGCCAACACCGACGCGCTCGTGCGCTTCCCGTACACCGAGGGCGCGACGCGGATCGCCGAACCGGGCACGAAGATCGTCGATCTGCCGGCCGGCCCGATCAATCACCACTGGACGAAGAACGTCATCGCGAACCGCGACGGCTCGCGCCTCTACGTCACGGTCGGGTCGAACAGCAACATCGCCGAGAACGGCATGGAGAACGAGGTCGATCGCGCGGCGATCCTCGAGATCGACCCGGCGGAGCGGTCGCGGCGGTTGTTCGCTTCAGGGCTGCGCAACCCGAACGGCCTCGGCTGGGAGCCGAAGACCGGCGTGCTCTGGACGGTCGTGAACGAGCGTGACGAGCTGGGCAGCGATCTGGTGCCCGACTACCTCACTTCGGTGAAGGACGGCGCGTTCTACGGGTGGCCCTACAGCTATTTCGGCCAGCGGGTGGACACACGGGTCAAGCCGCCGCGCCCGGATCTGGTCGCGAAAGCGGTGTCGCCCGACTACGCGCTCGGCGCCCATGTTGCGCCGCTCGGACTCGCCTTCTACGAAGGCACGCTCCTGCCGCAGCGGTATGCTGGCGGCGCGTTTGTCGGCGAGCACGGCTCGTGGAATCGCCGGCCGCGCAGCGGCTACAAGGTGGTGTTCGTGAGGTTCGAAGACGGCCGTCCCGTGGGAACGCCGGAGGATGTGCTCACCGACTTCGTCGACGTCAACGGCGACGCGCTCGGCCGGCCCGTGGGCGTCGCGGTCGACCGCGCCGGTGTCCTCCTGGTCGCCGACGATGTCGGCAACGTCATCTGGCGGGTCACTCGCGCCGCACCCGCGAAGTAACCCCGCACGCCGTCACCCGCCCAGCCGCGGTGCGGCGTATGCGACGGCCAGCGCGAGCACGCCCTGCGGAAACTTTTCAGACGGGTGTTGTGCAGATGAAACGCAAGACGCTTCGGTTCGGCAAAGGCTTTCGCGTGGCGTTCGGGAATCGGCGTTCGCAGGCGGCGGAGATGGTCCTCGCGCCTGGAGACGCGGAGGGCGGCGCCGACAACCGGCACCGGGGCAGCGATCAGTGGCGGTATGTCGCGGCAGGCGAGGGGACCGCGATCATCGGCGGGAGGCGGTACCGATTGCAGCCGGGCACGCTGCTGCTCGTCGAGCGCCGCGAGCGGCACGAGATCCGGAACACCGGCCGCGCGCCGCTGCGTACGCTGAACATTTACGTGCCGCCGGCTTACACCAGGCGCGGCGACCCGTTGCCGCGCGGCCGCAAGTAGCCCGCGGGCGGCGAGCGGCCGCCTCAACCGCTGGCTGGATACTGCCGCGGGAAGATCACGCGGAACGCGCTGCCTTTACCGGGCTCGGTATGGAGCTCCACGCTCGCGTCCAGCAGCTCGCAAAGGCGCTTCACGATCGCAAGGCCGATGCCTTCGCCGGGCGGCTGCGAGGTCGACCGCTGCGCGGATTGCGACGCGAGCAGCGGAGGGGGTTCCGCTTCGCCAGAAGGCTCGCCGCCCTCTTCGGCCCGCTCGCTCACGGCCTGCGCTTCGTCCGTGGCGTTCTTTATGGCACGGGCGATCGGCGGGACGCCCCTTCCCTCGAACCCGGGCCCCGTGTCCTGTACGCAGAGCGTCCAGCGCGGCGCACCCTCGCCCGGCGCTTCCTCCCAGCTCAGGGCGACGCCGCCGCGCGCGGTGTACTTCAGGGCGTTGAGGAGGAGGTTCTGCGCGATGCGACGGATCTTGACGGGGTCGCCCTCGACCCTGAGCGTAGCGGGGCCCTCGGCGACCAGCACGAGCCGGCGCGCTTCGGCAAGCGGCCGCATCGTCGCGCCGAGGTCCCGCAGCGCGGCCGCGGCATCGAACGTCTCGATCTGCCGCCGCTCGTGGCCCGCCTCCAGGCGCGCAAGGGTGATCAGATCGTCCAGTAGCGCGTGCATCGATGCGACGCTGCGTCCCAGCATCGCCACCGTTTCCGCGTGCACCGGCTGCGGCACGTCCTCGATCTTCAATGCGGCGGTGACGTGATGGAGGACGCCGAGGCCACCGCGCAGGTCGTGCGCCGCCTCGCGCCAGATCTCCGCCCGTTGCGACTGCAGTTGGCCGAGGTCGGCAAGGGCCTGCTCGAGGTCACGAAGGCGGCCGGCGGCCTCGACCTGTTGCAACCGGGAATATTGCGTCGCGCTTTCGCAAACACCATCGCTTGCAAGCTGCGCCAGCTCCCGGCGCGCGATCGCGAGCGCCTCGCCTTTGATGTCGGGCTGGGACCCGGCGACCGCCTCCAGCTCGTCGACCAGGATGAGATGCAGGTGTCGCCACTCGCGCATCAGCTCGCGCTGCTGGTACCCCTGCTGCCAGCGGGCCAAGCCGTGTCCGACGGCGCCCTCCCGCTGGTCTTCGACCGCCTCCTCCTTCTCGGCCTGATGCCGTGCGCGCAGCCTGCGCTCGAAAGCGTCGATCACGTCGGGGATATGGTCGTGAAACTGCGCCCGCGACAGCGCAGAAGCGGTCGTCAGCTCCGGATCCGCATCCGCAGCCTCGCGCCAGCGCTGGAGGATCGCCTCGCGCCGGTCGGCGAGAGCGGCGGCGATCGCGGAGAGTTGATCCTTCAGTTGCCGTGGGGCAGTCATCGTTGGCCGACCCGTCTCGGTGAGCGACGGGCCGCAAGTGTACGACGCCGGGAGCAAGGCAACCGGCGGAGGCGCGACCGGCAACGCCGGTGAGTGCCGACCGGGAACGCAACTTGCATTTCGCTCGATTTGCCTCGGCGGAAGGGTTCGCCGTCGCCCACATCGTGTAAAAATTACAACGCCGCGGCAGAAATTTCCGCTTCGGGTTGGCGTAGGAGGACGACGATGCGCCAAGCTTTGCGCGTCCAAGACGTTCGGGCTCGTGCCCTCGCGGCCCGCCTTGCGACGCGGCCTCAAAGGCGGTGGGCGCTGCCCGCCGCCGATTCCCCTTGTTTCGTCTAACGACCGGCGCGTCCCGAGGGCGACGCCGGCGCCATGACCCGATCATCGCCCTGACGGCCAAGGCAATGAAGGGGGACCGGGAGAAGTGCCTCGAAGCCGGCGCGTCGGACTACATCGCGAAGCCCGGTGAACACCGAGCAGCTCCTCTCGTTGCTGCGGATGTGGCTGCATCGGTGAGTGCATGAACGGCGAGGATCGCGTTAGCGTCCTGCTGATCGACGACCAGCCGGCGCGACTGCTGAGCTACGAGGCGATCCTCGGCACGTTGGGTCTCGATCTCGTGCGGGCGCAGTCGGGCACCGAGGCGCTCGCGCGGCTCACGGAGCGCGAGTTCGCGGCGATCCTGCTCGACGTCAACATGCCGGACATCGACGGCTTCGAGACGGCCGCGCTCATCCACCGGCATCCACGGTTCGAGAAGACGCCGATCATTTTCGTGACCGCGGTCCACGTGACCGACCTCGACCGGCTGAAGGGCTATCAGCTCGGCGCCTTCGACTACGTCTACGTGCCGGTCGTCCCCGAGATCCTGCGCAACAAGGTGCAGGTGCTCGCGGAGCTGCACGGCCAGCGGAAGAAACTCGAGAAGGCGAACGCCGAGCTCGCCGCGCTCAACACCAGCCTGCAGGCCGAGCGCGCGCGGGAGCTGCAGGCGCTGAACGAGACCCTCGAGCGCGCGAACGCCGAGCTCGCGCAGCGCAACGCCGAGCTGGTGCGCGAGGTGGCC
Organism: Burkholderiales bacterium; assembly: GCA_035286595.1. Lineage (GTDB taxonomy): Bacteria > Pseudomonadota > Gammaproteobacteria > Burkholderiales > SG8-39 > DATEDA01. The sequence goes on from DATEDA010000211.1 coordinate 8,080, forward strand.
GAGCGCAAGCGCGCCCAACGCGCACTGCAGGAAGCCGACCGGCGGAAGAACGAGTTTCTCGCGATGCTCTCCCACGAGCTGCGGAATCCCCTCGCCGCGATCTCGAACGCGGTACGGCTCCTGCAGATTTCACCGCCGGCCGATCCGCAGGCGGCCCCAGCGCGGGACGTGCTGGGGCGCCAGGTCGCGCATCTCGTCCGCCTCATCGACGACCTGCTCGACGTTTCGAGCATTACGAGCGGCAAGATCACGCTGCGCAGCGAGCCGGTGGACATCAGGACGGTGGTGGGCCGCGCCGTCGAGACGGCGCGGCCCCTGATCGCCGCGCGGCGGCAGCAGCTCGTCGTCAGCGTGCCCCCCGATCCCATCATCGTCGAAGGCGATCCGATCCGGCTCGCCCAGGTGCTCGCCAAGCTGCTGTCGAATGCCGTCAAGTACACCGACGAAGGCGGTCGGATCCGGGTGGTTGCCAAAACGGCGCCCGGGGACCACGGCGAAGAAGCGGCGATCAAGGTCGAAGACAGCGGGATGGGCATCGCGCCGGAAATGCTGCCGAGGATCTTCGACCTCTTCAGCCAGGCCGAGCATCCGCGCGACGGACAGGGCGGCCTCGGCATCGGCCTCGCGCTGGTGCGCGAGCTGGTCGCGCTTCACGACGGCAGCGTCGAGGCGTCGAGCGCCGGTGTCGGGCAGGGCGCGGAGTTCGCCGTCCGCCTCCCGCTCGCCCGCGCGCTGGGGGCCGAGCTGCCCGAACCGCCGGCGGTCCGATCGAGCGCACGGCCGGCGCGGCGGACGCGGCGGGTGCTGGTCGTCGACGACAACCGGGATTCGGCGGAAAGCCTCGCGGCGCTGCTCGGCATGCTCGGACACGAGGTCGACCAGGCGTACGACGGGCCGGCCGCGCTCGCGACCGCGCGGACCCGGTTTCCCGATCTCGTCCTACTCGACATCGGGATGCCAGGCATGAGCGGTCACGAGGTCGCGCGGCAGATTCGCGCGGAGCCCGCCCTCCTAGGCACCACCCTGATCGCGCTGACCGGCTACGGCTCGGCCGAGGACCGTCACGAGTCGCGCGCCGCGGGCTTCGACGGCCATCTCGTGAAGCCGATCGACTTCGAGGCCCTGCAGCGGATCATCGAGGGACTGCCGCCGGCGCAAGCGCGGCGCTCGGAGGCTGCGTGACCGCATTCCCGGGTGAGCTGACCTTCCATCGCCTGCTGGAGAAACTGCCTGCCGGCGCCTATACCTGCGACCCCGCGGGACTGATCACCTACTTCAACCAGCATGCCGTCGAGCTCTGGGGGCGGGCGCCGAAGCTGAACGACCCCGAGGACCGGTTCTGCGGCTCGTTCAAGCTCTTCTACCCCGACGGATCGCCGATGCGCCACGACCAATGCTGGATGGCGCTCGCGCTGCAACGGAACGAGGAATACAACGGGCTTGAAGTGGTGATCGAGCAGCCCGACGGCTCGCGCCGGACCGTGCTCGCGCACGCGAACCCGATTTGCGAGGGCGAGGGCACGGTGTGGGGCGCGGTCAACGTGCTGGTGGACATCAGCGATCGCAAGCGGGCCGAGGACGCGCTGCGCGTGGCCGATCGCTCCAAGGACGAGTTTCTCGTGATGCTGGGGCACGAGCTGCGGAATCCGTTGGCGCCGATCCGGAACGCCGTGGAGATCCTCCGCATCCGGGGGCCCGGCGACGCACAGCTGCAGTGGGCGACCGGAACAATCGGCCGGCAGGTCGAACAGCTGACTCGGCTGGTCGACGATCTGCTCGACGTCTCCCGGATCACCCGCGGCGCGATCGAGGTGCGCAAGGAGCGCGTCGACCTCGCAGCGGTGATCGGGGCCGCCGTGGAGACGAGCGGCCCGCTGCTGGCGGCGGGCAACCACGAATTCACCGTCAGCGTGGACGCGCGGATCGAGCTGGACGCCGATCCGGTGCGGCTCGCCCAGGCGATCTCGAACCTGCTGAACAACGCGGCGAATTACACCGCGCCCGGTGGCCGGGTCCGGCTCACCGCAGAGCGCGACGGCGACGCGGCCGTCGTGACGGTGCGTGACACCGGCATCGGCATCCGGGCCGAGATGCTCCCGCGGATCTTCGACCCCTTCACGCAGGCGGACCGCTCCGCGCATCGAAAGGGCGGGCTGGGGCTCGGCCTGACGCTAGTCAAGCGGCTCGTCGAGCTGCACGGCGGCAGCGTCCGGGCGCACAGCGAAGGTCCTGGAAAAGGGGCGGAATTTACCGTGCGGCTCAGGGCGGTGTGACGCCAGGGGTGCGTGTTGCGCGCGCGCCCGTACGTCAACCTGCGCCGGCCGATTCGCTCGTCGTGCCCGCCGCGGCGAGCGCTTGCGCCTGCGGCAGCCACAGGGTGACCTCGGTGCCGCGTCTTGGCTCGCTCGCCACGGTCACTATCCCGTCCGACTGTTGTAACCGTTTCCGAACGTTGTAGGCGTTACACGCCGTAGGAGGTTGATCGATAGGTTTGGCTCGGGCACGGCAAGTGCTGCGTGGCATCATCATGGGCGACCTATCGGCAACCCCGGATGCGGTCGCACGCGCGGCGGGCGGACCCGAACTGCGCCACGGCCTGAAAGGCTCACGCGTCCCCTCGGTATCGTTTCGTGTCCTAGGCGAGGATGGTGGCCTGCACGACGTCCGCTCGGACGACGTCTTCGCGGACGGCACGGTGTTGCCATGAACGCGAGCCGGTTACAAACGCGGCCGCTCAAGGGCGTCCCGGTGTTGGTAGTCGACGACGACCCGGAGGTGCGCGACTTCCTGTTGGCCTTGCTGAGCGCGGCCGGCGCCGAAGTGCGAGCCGCCGCGAGCGTCGCGGACGCGGTGGCGGTGCTGGCGGTTTGGTGGCCGAGCGTCCTGCTCTCGGACATCGGCATGCCCGGCCAGGACGGCTACGCGCTGATTCGCACGGTGCGAGCGTTGTCGTACGGCCGCGAGCGCCGGCTCGCCGCCGCGGCGCTCACCGCTCATGTGCAGAGCGAAGACCGCATGCGCGTGCTCGCCGCGGGGTACCAGGCGCATGTTGCGAAGCCGGCCGATCCGGACGCGCTGATCGCGCTCGTCGCGCGCCTTGCGCAGTCGGCGACCCCGGAACTGTCTCGGAACGGTTGACTCGGCCCGGCCACCAACCGGTCTTGAGCGCCGACGCGGCGCGGCGTGACTCCCGCGAAGCGGGGCGGCGCCCTTCCCACCCGGTGTGATCGCCCCTTGCGGTACAGAGCTCCTCCCACCTTACCTGAACCCTCCTCCGGGTAAGGGGTTTAGACCCGCCTCACGGCGGGTTCTTTTTGCCCCGGCGCAAAACGGTGAG
>DATEDA010000212.1:0-21608 GCA_035286595.1 Burkholderiales bacterium
CGTGACGGGGCCCTTGCGGCGGTGAGTCGTGGGTTGACTCGCCGCCGCAAGCCGGGTCCCCGTAGGAGGGCGTTTGCGGCCCCAGGCGCTCGGCGGGCCCGAACGCCGCCGTACGTCATCGGCGCTCTCGTTCTGCTCCTCGCGCTGGGCGGCGCGGCAGGCGCCGCCGACCTGCGCATCGGCATGTCGGCCGACGTGACGTCGATCGACCCGCACTTCGTCAACATCACGCCGAACAACAACGTCGCCTGGCACGTCTTCGAGGCGCTCACGCACGTCGACGCGGACGCGCGCCTCGTCCCGGGGCTCGCCGAATCCTGGCGCGCGGTCGACGCGACGACCTGGGAGTTCAGGCTCCGGCGGGGCGTCAGGTTCCACGACGGCTCGGAGCTCACCGCCGCGGACGTCGCGTTCTCGATCGACCGCCCGGCCACCCTCACCGCGAGCCCGGGGCCGTTCACGACCTTCACGCGGCCGATCGTCGCGAAGGAGATCCCCGACCGCTACACGATCCGCCTCAAGACCGCGACGCCCTACGCGATGGTGCCCTACGACATGAACTCGGTCTTCATCGTGTCGAAGAAGGCCGCGGCCGGCGCCACGACCGAGGACTTCAACGCCGGCAAGGCCGCGGTCGGCACCGGCCCCTACCGGTTCGCCCGGTTCGCGCGGGGCGACCGGGTCGAGCTCGTGCGCAACGACGCCTACTGGGGACAGAAAGCGGCCTGGGACAAGGTCGTCTTCCGGATCGTGCCCAACGAGGGCGCGCGGGTTACCGCGTTGCTCGCCGACGACCTGGACGCCATCGAGTACGTGCCGACGGCCGACCTGAAGCGGATCCGCTCGACGCCGCGCTTTCGCCTCGAGCAGAAGGTGTCGTGGCGCACGATCTTCTTCACCATGGACCAGCAGCGCGACGCGCCGCCGGGCGTCACCGACAAGGGTGGGCGGCCGCTCGGCCGCAATCCGTTCAAGGATCCGCGGGTGCGTGAGGCGATCGCCAAGGCGATCAACCGTCAGGCCATCGTCGACCGCCTGATGGAAGGTGCGGCGGCCCCGGCCGCAAACCTCGTCGCACCCCCGGTGCTCGGTCACGCGGCGAGCCTGAAGCCGGAAGCCTACGACGTGGCCGGCGCGCGCAAGCTCCTCGCCGACGCCGGTTACCCGGAAGGCTTCGCAATGACCCTCGCGGCGCCGAACAACCGCTATCTCAACGACGATCAGATCGCCCAGGCGGTCGCGCAGATGCTGGCCCGGGTGGGCATCGAAGCCAAGGTCGCGGCAATGCCGCTCGCGACGTACTTCTCCCGCGCGCGCAATCTGGAGTTTCCGTTCGCGATGCTCGGCTGGGGGTCGTTCTCCGGTGACCTCGCGCTGCGCTCCCTCGTCATGACCTACGACGCCGACCGGGGCACCGGCGCGTGGAACTGGGGACGCTACTCGAACGCCGAGCTCGACCGGGTCGTCACGCAGGCCCTCGCGACCGTCGACGACCGCCGGCGCGAGGCGCGCGCGCGCGAGGCGATGGCGCTCGCGATGGCCGACCGGCCGGTGATCCTCCTCCACCACCAGATCGCGACCTGGGCGCTGCGGCGCGAGCTTCGCTACGCCGCCCGCACCGACGAGTACACCTTCGCCCACCACTTCCGGCCGGAACGCTGAACGACGGGCGGTGGACGAGCGACGGGCGCGAGCCGTGCCGCGGCCGCTGCCGATCCGCTAGACTAGCTTTCGTTCATCGTTCGGCGTTCCCGATGCTCGTCTACGTCATCCGCCGGCTGTTGCAGAGCGTCGTCGTGCTCCTCGCCATGTCGCTGCTGGTGTTCGTCGGCGTGTACGCGATCGGCAACCCGGTCGACATCCTGATCAACCCGCAGGCCGACCAGGAAGACATCGAGCGCGCGATCAAGGGCCTCGGCCTCGACAAGCCGCTCTGGGAGCAGTACCTCGTGTTCCTGCGGCAGGCGCTCGCGGGCGACCTCGGCAAGTCGTTCGCGTTCAACGTCCCGGCGATCCAGCTCATCGTCGAGCGCATGCCGGCGACGCTCGAGCTCGCGACGGCGGCGATGCTGATCGCGATCGTCCTGGGGCTGCCCCTCGGTCTGTGGGCGGGACTCGCGCCCCGCTCGGTCGCCGGCCGGACGATCATGACCGGCTCCATCCTCGGCTTCTCGCTGCCGACTTTCTGGGTCGGGCTGATGCTGATCATGGTGTTCTCGGTCCACCTCGGCTGGCTGCCGTCGAACGGCCGCGGCCCGACGACCGAGCTCCTCGGCGTGCCGGTGAGCTTCCTCTCCTGGGAAGGCCTCAAGCATCTCGCCATGCCGGCGACCAACCTCGCGCTCTTCAATCTCGCGCTGGTCATCCGGCTCACGCGCGCCGGCACGCGCGAGGCGCTGCTCCAGGATTACGTCAAGTTCGCCCGGGCCAAGGGGCTCTCGAACGCGCGCGTCGTCGGGGTCCACGTCCTGAAGAACATCGCGATCCCGATCGTGACGGTGATCGGCCTGCAGTTCGGCTCGCTGATCGCGTTCGCCATCGTGACCGAGACGATCTTCGCGTGGCCGGGAATGGGCAAGCTCATCATCGATTCGATCAACGTGCTCGACCGGCCGGTGATCGTCGCCTACCTCCTGATCATCGTGACGCTGTTCATCGTGATCAACCTGCTCGTCGACCTGCTGTACTCGGTGCTCGATCCTCGCGTTCGCCTGGCCGACGCGCGAACCTAGCCGGCCGGAACGGACACCCGCGATGAGCTTTCCCGGGGAGACGCCGCCGCGCGACGCCGAGATCGCAGCGTCGGCAGTGTCGGCAGTGTCCGCAGTGTCCGCGCCGCCCGCCGTGTCCTCGGTCATCGCTGCGGGCGAAGGCGAGGAGACGCCGCTCCGCCGCATCGCCGCGGACTTCGCGGACAGCCGGCTGGCGCTCGCCGGGCTGGCGCTGTTCCTCGCGATCCTCGCCGTCGCCGTGCTCGCGCCGGTCATCTCGCCGCAGAACCCGTACGACCTCGCGCAGCTCGACGTGCTGGACAGCCGGCTCGAGCCGGGCGCGCGGTCGGGCGACGGGAAGCAGGTGTTCTGGCTCGGGACCGACGACCAGGGCCGCGACATGCTCTCGGCGATCTTCTACGGCCTGCGGATCAGCCTGGGCGTCGGGGTGAGCGCGACGCTCTGCGCGCTCGCGCTGGGGCTGACGCTGGGGCTCGCCGGCGCGTTCCTCGGCGGGCGCGTCGACACGCTGATCATGCGCGTGGCCGACATCCAGCTGTCCTTCCCCGCCATCCTGATCGCGCTGATCCTCCTCGCGCTGCTCGGCCAGGGGATCGACAAGATCATCATTGCGCTGGTCGCCGTGCAATGGGCCTACTACGCGCGCACGGTCCGCAGCGCGGCGCTGGTCGAGCGATCGAAGGAGTACATCGAGGCGGCAACCTGCCTCGCCCTGCCGGCGAGCCGCATCGTGTTCCGGCACCTCCTGCCGAATTGCCTGCCGCCGGTGATCGTGGTCGCGACGGTGCAGGTGGCGGCGGCGATCGCGCTCGAGGCGACGCTGTCGTTCCTCGGGCTCGGGCTGCCGATCACCGAGCCGTCGCTCGGCCTGCTGATCTCGAACGGCTTCACGTACATGCTCTCGGGCAAGTACTGGATCAGCTTCTTCCCCGGCGTCGCGCTGCTCGCCACGATCGTGAGCATCAACCTCGTGGGCGACCAGCTGCGCGACGTGCTCAACCCCCGGCTGCAGATCTAGCCACGGCACCGATGACCGAGCCGACGCTCAGGGTCGAGAACGTCCGCACGCACTTCTTCACCCGGCAGGGCGTGGTGCGGGCGGTCGACGGCGTGTCGTTCGAGGTCGGGCCGGGCCGGATCCTGGGGCTCGTCGGGGAGTCCGGCTCGGGGAAGACGATGACCGGCTTCTCGATCATGGGGCTCGTCGACCCGCCCGGCCGGATCGTCGACGGCCGGATCCTGTTGCAGGGGCGCGACTTGCGCGCGCTCTCGGCCCCCGAGTGGCAGTCGATCCGCGGCAACCGCATCGCGATGATCTTCCAGGACCCGATGATGACGCTGAACCCGGTCCTGCGGATCGACACCCAGATGATCGAGGCCATCCGCGCGCACGCGCGCGTCTCGGCGCAGGCGGCCCGCGAGCGCTCGCGCGAAGCGCTCGCGCGCGTGGGCATCCCCTCGCCCGACGAGCGGCTCGCCGCCTATCCGCATCAGTTCTCGGGCGGCATGCGCCAGCGGGTCGCGATCGCGATCGCGCTGCTGAACCGGCCCGATCTCGTCATCGCCGACGAGCCGACCACGGCGCTCGACGTGACGATCCAGGGGCAGATCCTCGCCGAGGTCCAGCGGCTCTGCCGCGAGAGCGGAACCGCGCTGATCTGGATCACCCACGACCTCGCGGTCATCGCCGGGCTCGCGGACGAGGTGTGCGTGATGTACGCGGGCAAGATCGTCGAGCGCGGCACGGTCGACGAGGTGCTCGACAGTCCGCTTCATCCGTACGCGCGCGGGCTGCTCGACTCCGTGCCGAGCCGCAACCGGCCGGGCGCGCCCCTGCGACAGATCCCGGGCATGTCGCCGTCGCTGGTCAGGCTGCCGCTCGGCTGCGCGTTCCGCGAGCGCTGCAACCGCGCCACGGAAACCTGCCTCGCCGAGCCGCCGCTCTACGCGCTCGGCGGGAGGCACGTGCGCTGCTTCCATCCGATCCACGCGGAGGACGAGCTCGAGCGCGAGCGCGAGCTCCGATGAGCGCGGGTGATTTTATGAGCGCGCCGGGCCGCCCCAAGCGCGAATCCTTGGCGCGAAGCGACAAGGTAGCCCAATGAGCGAACCACCGCTCCTCGAGCTCCGCGGCGTGTCGAAGCGCTTCGCGAAGCCGCTGGATGCCGCCGCCCGGATCGCAAGCGCGCTCGGCGCGGACGTCCGCGAGCAGGTCGTGCACGCGGTCGACGGCGTCGACCTCGCGATCGGTCGCGGGGAGGTGGTCGGGCTGGTCGGCGAGTCGGGGTGCGGGAAGTCGACGCTCGGTCGGGTGGCCGCCGGCCTGCACGCGCCGACCGCGGGCGAGCGGTACTGGCGCGGCGCGAGCGTCGCGGGTCTTGCGCCCGACGAGCGGCGCCGCGTCCAGCTCGCGATCCAGATGATCTTCCAGGACCCGTACGCGGCGCTCAACCCGCGCCTGCGGGTCCAGGACATCGTCGGCGAGGCGCCGGTCGTCCACGGCCTGGTGCCGAAGCACGCGCAGCGCGAGTACGTGGCCGGGTGCCTCGCGCGCGTCGGTTTCGATCCCGCGCTCATGCGCCGGTTCCCGCACCAGTTCTCCGGCGGGCAGCGCGCGCGGATCGGCATCGCGCGCGCGCTCGCGGTCCAGCCCGAGTTCCTCGTATGCGACGAGGCGGTGGCGGCGCTGGACGTGTCGATCCAGGCCCAGGTGCTCAACCTCTTCATCTCCTTGCGCGAGAGTCTGGGGCTCACCTATCTCTTCATCAGCCACGACCTCGGCGTGGTGCGCCACCTCTCCGACCGGGTGGCGATCATGTATCTCGGCCGGCTGGTCGAGACCGCGCCGACGGCGGAGATCTACGCGACCCCGAACCACCCCTACACGCAGGCGCTCCTCGCCGAGATCCCGCGCCTCGACGTGCGGCGCAAGACCTTCGCCGCGATCCGCGGCGAGATCCCGTCGCCGCTCGCCCCGCCGCCCGGCTGCCACTTTCACCCCCGCTGCCCGCACGCGATGCCGAGGTGTAAGATCGAACAGCCGTTGCTCCGCGAGATCGCCCCGGGCCGGCTCGCCGCCTGCCACCTGAACGACGCGCCGCCCGACCGGATCGCGTCCGCAACCCACGAGGTCTCCGCATGAATCGCGACGCTCGACTGCCGATCAGGCCCGAGACGCTGGAGATGATCCGGCGTCTGGTCGGATTCGACACCACGAGCCGCGAGTCGAACCTCGGGCTGATCGAGTGGGTGCGCGACTGGCTGAAGGAACTCGGCGTCGAGTCGCGGCTCACCTACGATGCGACGGGTGCGAAAGCGAACCTGTTCGCCACGATCCGGAAAGGCGCGCGGCCCGGCATCGTGCTCTCCGGCCACACCGACGTCGTGCCCGTCGACGGGCAGCCCTGGGACACCGACCCGTTCACGGCCACGCTGAAGGACGACCGCATCTACGGCCGCGGCGCCTGCGACATGAAGAGCTACATCGCGGCCGCGCTGGCGGCAACGCCGCGCTTCCTCGCCGCAGACCTCGAGGCGCCGGTGCATTTCGCGCTCTCGTACGACGAGGAAATCGGGTGCCTCGGGGTGCGCGGACTGATCGAGGATCTCGAGCGCAACGACATCCGGCCGGGAGGTTGCATCGTGGGCGAGCCGACCGGGATGCAGCCCGTGGTCGCGAACAAGGGCTTCCGCAGCTTCCGCTGCGCGGTGCGCGGCAAGGAGGTCCACTCGGCCCTCGCGCCCCACGGCGTGAACGCGATCGACTACGCGGCGCGGCTCGTGGCCCATATCCGGGGCATCGCCGACCGGCTGCGCGACGCCGGCCCGCGGGACGAGGGCTTCGACGTGCCCTTCACCACGCTCCACACCGGGCTCATCCGCGGCGGCACGGCGTCGAACATCGTGCCGCGCGATTGCGAATTCCATTTCGAGATCCGCTACCTGCCGGGCGCGGACCCCGGCGAGCTCGAGCGGGAGATCAGGGCGTATGCGAGCGACGTGCTCGAGCCCGAGATGAAGCGCGTCGACCCCGCCGCCGGCGTCACCTTCTTCATCAAGTCGGACACGCCCGGGCTCGCCGCCGCAGAGGATGAGCGGATCACCGCGCTCGCACAGGCGCTCGCGCGGAACCGCAGCACGGGGAAAGTGGCCTACGCGGCCGAGGCCGGCCTGTTCCAGCGCGCCGGGATCCCGTCGATCATCTGCGGGCCGGGCTCGATCGAGCAGGCGCACAAGCCGAACGAGTACATCACGCTCGAGCAGCTCGCGCGCTGCGAGTCCTTCATGGACCGGCTCGTCGACGAGCTGTCGCGCTAGACGCGCGCCAGCGCGCTACGCCTCGCCGCCCTCGTCCTGCGACTGCTTCGCGAGCTTCTCGCGGATCCGCGCGCCCTTCCCGGAAAGCTGACGCAGGTAGTACAGCTTCGCCCGCCGGACGTCGCCCTTGCGCTTCACTTCGATCGACGCAATCAGCGGCGAATGCGTCTGGAACGTGCGCTCCACGCCCTCGCCCGAGGAGATCTTGCGCACGGTGAACGAGGAGTTGAGGCCGCGGTTGCGCTTCGCGACCACCACGCCTTCGTAGGCCTGGAGGCGCTTGCGGTCGCCCTCCTTCACGTTCACGCTCACGATCACCGTGTCGCCGGGCGCGAAGGCCGGGTGCTCCGCGCCGAGCCGCTTGAGCTCTTCCTGCTCGAGTTGCCGGATCAGGTCCATGGTCGTCATGCTCCTCAAACGTCTTTTCCTTCATGCTCCGCGCGAAATTCCGCGAGAAGCTCCCGTTCCGACTCGTTCAGCGCCCGCTTCGCCAGCAGGTCGGGCCGGCGCAGCCACGTCCGCCCGAGGGCGGCCTTGAGCCGCCACCGTGCGATCGCGGCGTGATGCCCCGAGACGAGCACCTCGGGCACCCGCTCGCCCGCGTACGCCTCGGGCCGCGTGTAGTGCGGGCAGTCGAGCAGCCCGTTCACGAACGACTCCTGCGCCGCGGACGCTTCGCTCCCGAGCGCCCCGGGCAGCTGCCGCACGATCGCGTCGATCAGCACCATCGCCGCGACCTCGCCGCCCGAAAGCACGTAGTCGCCGATCGAGAGCTCCTCGTCCACGCAGCGCCGGATCAGGCGCTCGTCGACCGCTTCGTAGCGGCCACACACCAGCACCAGCCGCTCGCGCGCGGCAAGCTCCACCACCTTCGCGTGATCGAGCACCGCCCCTTGCGGCGAGAGCAGGATCACGCGCCCGGGCCGGTCCGGGATTCGCCCCTGCGCCGCCCGGATCGCCTTCTCGAGCGGCGCCGGCGTCATCACCATCCCGGGCCCGCCGCCGTACGGCCGGTCATCGACCGTGCGGTGGTTGTCGGTCGTGAAATCCCGCGGATTCCACGTCGCGAAGCTCCACAGTCCTTCTTCCAGCGCGCGCCGCGTGATCCCGTAGTCCGCGACGCCCGCGAACATCTCGGGGAACAGCGTCACGCAGTCGAACTGGATCACCAGTCCAGTCCCCAGTCCACCTCGATCCGGCGCGCTGGCAGATCGACCGCCCGGATCACCGTCGCGACGAACGGCAGCAGCCGCTCGTGCTTCGCCTCGCCGACCCGCAGCACGTCGTGCGGGCCGGTCGAGAACACGCCCGTCACCCGGCCGAGGCTCGCGCCCTGCGCGTTCACCACCTCGAGGCCGACCAGGTCGGCCCAGTAGTACTCGCCCGGCCCCGCCTCCGGCAGGGTGTCGCGCGGCACCGCGATCTCGCGGCCGCGGAGGCCCGCGGCCGCGTCGCGATCGGCGCAGCCGGCCATTCGCGCCATCAGCCGCGCGCCGTGCATCTGCGTCTCCGCGACCTCGACTTCGGCCCACTCGCCGGCCCGGCCGAGCCACCAGCGGCCGCGTTCGGCGAGTGCGCCGGGTGAACCCGCGAAGGGCACGATCTTCACCCAGCCCTTTACGCCGTGGGGCGCGCCGATGCGCCCGATCACGAAGAGGTTACTGGGCGGGGCTTGCCGGCTGGGCACGCGACTTCACGAGCCGCGCGACGGTCGGTGACAGCTTCGCCCCCTTGCCCTTCCAGTGGGCGAGTCGTCCCCCGTTGACGCGGAAGCTCTCGCGCCCCGCCGGGGCCTTCGGGTCGTAGAAGCCGATCCGCTCGATGAACCGTCCGGTGCTCGCGAAGCGCGAGTCGGCGGCGACGATGCTGTAGAACGGCCGGTGCTTGGCGCCGCCGCGGGCGAGGCGAATCACAACCATGGTGCGGACTCTCGGGGTTCCGAAAAGGGCGCGATTCTACGCGAGTTACGCCCTGATTGGCAAGGGAAAAGAAGCAATGGGCGGCGGCCTCAGCGCGGCCCGGGCACGAAGCCCTTCATCGCGCGCATCATTCGCGCGAGCCCGCCCTTCTGCATCTGCTTCATCATCTTCTGCATCTCGTCGAACTGCTTGAGCAGGCGGTTCACCTCCTGGACCGGGACGCCGGCGCCGGCGGCGATGCGGCGCTTGCGCGAGGCCTTGATGAGCTCCGGCCTGGCGCGCTCCGCCGGGGTCATCGAGTTGATGATGCCCTCGATCCGCGCGAGCGCGCGGCCGTCGGCGAGCTGCGGCGCGCCCTGCGCGGCCTGCGCGATGTGCGCCGGAAGCTTGTCGACGAGCGACGCGAGCCCGCCCATCTTCTTCATCTGCTGTACCTGGCCCTTGAAGTCCTCGAGGTCGAAGCCCTTGCCGCGCTTGAGCTTCGCGGCGAGCTTCTGCGCCTCGGCCTCGTCGACGCCGCGGCGCGCCTCCTCGACGAGCGACAGGATGTCGCCCATGCCGAGCATGCGCGCGGCCATCCGCTCCGGGTGGAACGGCTCGAGGCCGTCGAGCTTCTCGCTGACGCCGGCGAACTTGATCGGCCGGCCGGTGACCTGCCGCACCGACAGCGCCGCCCCGCCGCGCGCGTCCCCGTCGAGCTTGGTGAGCACGATCCCGGTGAGCGGCAGCGCGTCGTTGAACGCCTTTGCGACGTTCACTGCATCCTGACCCTGCATCGAATCGACGACGAACAGCGTCTCCGCGGGCTGGAGCGCCGCGGCGAGCTCGGCGATCTCCTTCATCATCGCCGCGTCGATCGCGAGCCGGCCCGCGGTGTCGACCAACAGCACGTCGTGATAGTGCGTCCGGGCGTGCGCGACCGCAGCGCGCGCGATCGCGACCGGTGTCTCGCCCACGGCCGACGGGAACCAGTCGACGCCGACTTGCCCCGCGAGCGTCGCGAGCTGCTGGATCGCCGCCGGCCGGTAGACGTCGCAGGAGACGACGAGCGGCTTCTTGCGGGAAGCCTCCTTCAGGAGCTTCGCGAGCTTGCCCACGGTCGTCGTCTTGCCGGAGCCCTGGAGGCCCGCCATCAGGATCACCGCCGGCGGCGCAACCGCCAGGTTCAGCGCCTCGGCCTCGCCCCCCATGAGCGCGGCGAGCTCGCGGTGCACGACGCCGACGAGCGCCTGGCCCGGCGTGAGGCTGCCGATCACCTCCTCGCCGAGCGCCTTTTCCTTGACGCGCGCGACGAACTCCTTGACCACCGGCAGCGCGACGTCGGCCTCGAGCAGCGCCATCCGCACCTCGCGCAGCGCGTCCGCGACGTTGGCTTCGGTGAGCCGCGCTTCGCCGCGGATCTGCTTCGCGACGCGCGCGAGTCGTTGCGTGAGGTTGTCGAGCATCTGGCTAGGGTCGCGAATCGGCGGCCACGGACCGGCGCGGTGCGAGGTGGCTCAATGCTGGGATAATCGGTGCGCGATGCCGCCCATTCTACTTCACGCCGTCGCCGCCATTCTCTACGCGGCGCTCGCAGTGCATTTCTGGCGCACGCGCTGGCGCTCGCCCGCGCCGCGTGCGGCCGGGATCGCGCGCTGGGAACGGGCCGCGATCCTGGCGCCGCTCGCGCTCCACACGTGGCTCCTGTATCAGGAGCTCCTCGCGGCGCCGGGTCTGCGGTTCGGCTTCGGCCAGGCGCTGTCGGTGACGCTCTGGATCGCGGTGCTGATCTACTGGGTCGAGAGCTGGTACGTGAACCTCGAAGGCATGCAGGCGCTCGTCCTGCCGATCGCGGCGGTGTGCGTGGCTCTCCCCGCGATCTTCCCCGGCCTGGAGTTGCCGCCGTACGCCTCGAGCCTGGGTTTCCGCGCGCATCTGCTGCTCGCGATGCTCGCCTACAGCCTGTTCACGGTCGCGGCGCTGCACGCGCTGCTGATGGCCCTGCTCGAGGGGCAGTTGCACGGCGCGCGTCGCGAAGGCGCGGCGGCTGCGGGCGGGTCCGGCCACGCCGGCGGGCCGCTCGCCGGACCGCTCGCGAGCCTGCCGCCGCTGCTCACGCTCGAGCGGCTGCTCTTCCGCATCCTCGCGCTCGGGTTCGTGCTGCTCACGCTGACCCTCGTCACCGGCGTCCTGTTCTCCGAGGAGGTGTTCGGCAAGGCGCTCAGCTTCAATCACAAGACCATATTCGCGATCCTGTCGTGGCTCATTTTCGGCGGACTCCTCGCCGGGCGCTGGCGCTACGGCTGGCGCGGGCGCAAGGCGCTGCGCTGGACCCTCGCCGGCTTCGTCGCCCTGCTGCTCGCGTACGTGGGCAGCCGCTTCGTGCTGGAGGTCATTCTCGGGCGCAGCCTGGCGTGACAACCGTCGCCGCCAGTCGCCGCTATACTTCCGCCATCCCCGACTTCCCCGCCCCGGCTTGGACATACCGTTGAAGTGGCAGCTCACCGCGCTCGCGGTGCTGCTCGTGATCTCGGCATTCTTCTCGATCGCCGAGACCAGCATGATGGCGCTGAACCGCTATCGCCTGCGGGCGATGGCCCGGCTCGGCAACCGCGCGGCGCAGCGCACTGCCGAGCTCCTCGCGCGGACCGACCGGCTCCTTGGCGTGATCCTGCTCGGCAACAATCTGGCGAACAGCGCCGCGTCCGTGCTGACGGGCGTGATCGCGATCGAGCTGCTCGGCCAGAACGAGATCGCGCTCGCGGTCGCCACGGGAGCGATCACCTTCCTGATCGTCGTGTTCTCGGAGATCACGCCGAAGGTGATCGGCGCGACGTTCCCGGAGAAGATCGCGCTGCCGCTCTCCTACGTCCTGGGGCCGTTGCTGAAGATTCTCTACCCGCTGGTCTGGTTCGTGAACCTGTTCTCCTCCGCGGTCCTCTGGGTGCTGCGCGTGAAGCCGGGCGCCGCCGGCGAGCCGCAGCGGCTGACGCAGGAGGAGCTGCGCTCGCTGGTGCTCGAGCACAGCCACATCATTCCGAAGAAGCACGCCTCGATCCTGGTCAACCTCTTCGACCTCGACCGCATCACCGTGGAGGACGTGATGACCCCCCGGGCGCAGATCGAGGCGCTCGACCTCGAGGCGCCGGAGGAGGAGCTGGTCGGCCAGATCGCGACGAGCTACCACACCCGCCTGCCGGTCTACCGCGGCGAGCTCGGCAACAGCGTCGGCATCCTGCACATCCGCCGAGCGGTGTCGCTGCTGCGGGACGGCAAGCTCGACAAGCGCGCGCTGGAGGAGTTGCTCGCCCCCCCGTACTACGTGCCGGCCGAGACCCCCGCGCTCACCCAGCTCCAGTACTTCCAGGAGGCGCGACAGCGGCTCGCACTCGTGGTCGACGAGTACGGCGAGCTGCAGGGTCTCGTCACGCTCGAGGACATCATCGAGGAGATCATCGGCGAGTTCACGACCACCGCGCCGGCGACGAGCTCCGGCTACGCCTGGGACGACCGGGGCAGCGCGCTGGTCGAGGGCGCATCCAGCCTGCGCGAGCTGAACCGGAAGCTCGGCCTCGAGCTCCCGCTCGACGGACCGAAGACCCTGAACGGGCTCATCCTCGAGCACTTGCAGGACATCCCCGAGGGCGGCGTCAGCGTGAAGATCAACGGGGTGCCGATGGAGATCGTGCAGACGCAGGATCGCGTCGTGAAGACGGTGCGACTCTTCAGGCCGGTGCCCGAGCCCCTCCCGGCGCCGATGCGCGCCGGGCCCCGCCCCGCCGCCCAAAATCGCCGAAATGCAGCGTGAACTCATGGTGTTAGATGTGAAACTTTAGGCTTTACAGGCCCCGGGCCGCGGGGCATCATCAATTCCCCAGCCGGGAGCCCGCCCGGGCCCTCAAGCCCGGCGCGAGGCTCCCCTAGAGGAGTCGGTGGGAACGCGGATGGCGGTCAACCCAAGCTACGGCGGCGGCACGATGAGCGGTCTCGCCCGCGCGCTCGTCCAGCACGGGCGGCTGCCGCAGAACATCGCCGAGGAGCTCTCGGTGCAGGCCCGGAACAACGGCACCGGGTTCATCGAGCAGCTCGTCGCCAAGGGGCGGATGTCCACGGTCGACGTCGCCCAGTTCGCCTCGCAGATCTTCGGGCTGCCGCTGCTCGACCTCGACGCCCTGGACCCCGCGGGCCTGCCCCTCGAGCTCGTCGACCGGAAGCTGATGCGCGAGCGGCGCGTGCTGCCGCTGCGCAAGCGCGGCAACCGGCTCGCGGTCGCAGTGTCGGACCCCTCGCACACCCAGGTCCTCGACGAGGTGAAGTTCCAGACCTCGATGTCGATCGACGCGATCGTCGTCGAGGACGACAAGCTGCGCGCGCTCCTCGGCCGGGTCACCGAGCGCGCGGACGTGTCGCTCAAGCAGCTGGTCGACGAGGACCTCGCGGTCGAGTTCGGCGACGACGACGCCGCGACCACGTCGCTCGACGCCGCGACCGAGGTGGACGACGCCCCGGTCGTCAAGTTCATCCAGAAGGTGATGATCGACGCCATCAGCGACGGCGCCTCCGACATCCACTTCGAGCCCTACGAGCGCTACTACCGCATCCGCTTTCGCATCGACGGCGAGCTGCGCGAGATCACCCAGCCGCCGCTCGTGCTGAAGGAGAAGATCGCCTCGCGGCTGAAGGTGATCTCCAAGCTCGACATCTCCGAGAAGCGCGTGCCGCAGGACGGGCGGCTCAAGCTCGTGCTGTCCAAGGACCGCGCGATCGACATGCGCGTCTCGACGCTGCCGACGCTGCACGGCGAGAAGCTGGTGCTGCGGATCCTGGATTCGTCCGCGGCCAGCCTCAACATCGACGCCCTGGGCTACGAGCCGGAGCAGAAGGAGGCGATGCTCGCGGCGATCGGGCGCCCCTACGGGATGATCCTCGCGACCGGCCCCACGGGGAGCGGCAAGACGGTCTCGCTGTACACCTGCCTCAACCTGCTCAACCGCCCGGGGACCAACATCTCGACCGCCGAGGATCCGGCGGAGATCAACCTGTCCGGGGTCAACCAGGTGAACGTCAACGAGAAGGCCGGGCTCACGTTCGCGAGCGCGATGCGCGCCTTCCTCCGCCAGGACCCGGACGTGATCATGGTCGGCGAGATCCGCGACCTCGAGACCGCCGAGATCGCGGTCAAGGCGGCGCAGACCGGCCACCTCGTGCTCTCGACGCTGCACACCAACGACGCGCCGACCACCCTCACGCGGCTCGTCAACATGGGCATCCCGGCGTTCAACGTCGCCTCGAGCGTGATCCTCATCACGGCGCAGCGGCTGGCGCGGCGGCTGTGCAGCTGCAAGAAGCCCGAGGACATCCCGGTCGAGGCGCTCGTCGACGCCGGCTTCGCCGACGACGACCTGGACGGGACGTGGCGGCCGTTCGGCCCGGCGGGCTGCGACCGCTGCAAGGGCTCCGGCTACAAGGGCCGGGTCGGCGTCTATCAGGTCATGCCGATCTCGGACGAGATGCGGCGGCTCATCATGCGCGGCGGCAACGCGCTCGAGATCGGCGATCAGGCGCGGCTCGAGGGCATCCGCGACCTGCGGCAATCCGGGCTGCTGAAAGTGAGACAGGGCATCACCTCGCTCGAAGAGGTGATGGCGGTAACCAACGAATAACTCGGTGATCGCCGGCGCGGCCGGCGGCGAGGAAGCGAGGGCGAGAGATGGCGACTGCAACGGGTGTGCTCCGGCGCGATGCGGTGAAGGAACGGATCTTCGTCTGGGAAGGACGCGACCGGACCGGCAAGAAGATCAAGGGCGAGATGCGCGCCGGCGGCGAGGCGGTCGTCAACGCGACGCTCCGCCGCCAGGGGATCAACGTCACCAAGGTCCGCAAGCAGCGGCTCGGCGGCGGGAAGCGGGTCACCGAGAAGGACATCGCGCTCTTCACGCGCCAGATGGCGACGATGATGAAAGCCGGCGTGCCGCTGCTGCAGTCCTTCGACATCGTCGGCAAGGGGCACTCGAACACCAAGGTCACGAAGCTCCTGATGGACATCAAGGCCGACGTGGAGACCGGCTCGTCGCTCGCGGCCGCGTTCCGCAAGCATCCGCTGCACTTCGATGCGCTGTACTGCAACCTGGTCCAGGCGGGCGAGCAGGCCGGTATCCTCGAGGCCCTGCTCGACCGGCTTGCGACCTACAAGGAGAAGATCCTCGCGATCAAGTCGAAGATCAAGACGGCGATGTTCTACCCGGTCTCGGTGATCGTGGTCGCGTTCGTCATCACCGCGGTCATCATGATCTTCGTGATCCCGGCGTTCAAGGGCGTGTTCAAGAGCTTCGGCGCCGACTTGCCTGCGCCCACGCTCGTCGTCATCGGGATGTCGGACTTCTTCGTCGAGTACTGGTACCTCATCTTCGGCGTCATCCTCGGCGGCCTGTACGGCTTCTTCGAGCTGTGGAAGCGCTCGCAGGCGGTGCAGATCTACATGGACCGGCTCCTGCTCAAGCTGCCGATCTTCGGCGAGATCGTCCGCAAGTCCGTGATCGCGCGCTGGTCGCGGACGCTGTCGACGATGTTCGCCGCCGGCGTGCCGCTCGTCGAAGCGCTCGACTCGGTGGGCGGCGCCTCGGGCAACTACGTCTACCAGATCGCCACCAAGCAGATCCAGCAGGAGGTGAGCACCGGCACCAGCCTCACCGCGGCGATGCAGAACGCGAATGTGTTCCCGAACATGGTGGTGCAGATGACCTCCATCGGCGAGGAGTCGGGCTCGCTCGATGGGATGCTCAGCAAGGTCGCCGACTTCTTCGAGGCGGAGGTCGACGACGCGGTCGAAGCGTTGTCCTCCCTGATGGAGCCGATCATCATGGTCGTGCTCGGCGTGCTGATCGGCGGGATGGTGGTCGCGATGTACCTGCCGATCTTCAAGCTCGGCGCGGTGGTGTAACGCGGGTAAGGCGGGTAAGGCGGCCGGCCGACGACGCGCCACCCCGGAGGGGGCTACAGGCCGAAGCCCGCGCCTGTAGCCCTTTGTTGACGCGCCGCGATGGGTTTCGCCGAGTTCCTCGCGCAGCCGCCGGTGTTCGTGACGGCGGCGGCGCTCGTCGGGCTCGCGATCGGCAGCTTTCTCAACGTCGTGATCCACCGCCTGCCGAGGATGATGGAGCGCGAGTGGCAGGCCGAGTGCGCGGCGGCGCGCGGCGAAGCGCTTCCCGCGACGCGGCGGTACGACCTCGCGACGCCGCGCTCGTCGTGTCCGGCCTGCGGACACCGGATCACCGCGCTCGAGAACGTGCCGGTGCTCTCCTACCTGTGGCTGCGCGGCAAGTGCGCGGCGTGCCGGGCCGCGATCGGCGCTCGCTACCCGGTGGTCGAGGCGCTGACCGCCGCGCTCACCGCCTACTGCGCGTGGCACTTCGGATTCGGTCTCGCCGCGTTCGGGGCGATGCTGTTCGTGTGGTGCATGATCGCCCTCACCTTCATCGACGTCGACACCCAGCTCCTCCCCGACTCGATCACGCTCCCGCTGCTGTGGGCGGGCCTGCTCCTCAACCTGCGGGGCACCTTCGTCGACCTCCAGTCCGCCGTGGTCGGCGCGGTTGCCGGCTACCTGATCCTGTGGGTCGTGTACTGGGTGTTCAAGCTCGCGACGGGGAAGGAGGGCATGGGGTTCGGCGACTTCAAGCTCCTGGCCGCGATCGGCGCCTGGCTCGGCTGGCAGATGCTCCCGCTCGTGATCCTCGCCTCGTCGCTCGTCGGCGCGGTCGTCGGCATCGTGCTGATCGTCCTCGCGCGACGCGGCCGCGAGGTGCCGATCCCCTTCGGACCGTACCTCGCCGGCGCGGGCCTGATTGCGCTGCTGTGGGGGCGGGAGCTCGTCGACCGGTATCTCGCGCAGCTCGCGTGAACCCTGCGGGCGGTGCGTTCGCGCCGCCCTCGCACCGACCCGATGGAAGCGGCCCTGGCGACTGGACGAGGCACCAACCGGCGGCTCACCGTCTGCCTCACCGGCGGGATCGGCAGCGGCAAGTCGAGCGTCGCGCGCCTCTTCGCCGCGCACGGCATCGAGGTCATCGACGCCGATGCGCTCGCCCACGACCTGACGCGAACCGGCGGCGCGGCGATTCCCCGGCTGGTGGATGCGTTCGGCGTGGAGGCGCTCGACGCGACCGGCGCGCTGGACCGCGCGCGGATGCGGCGCCTCGCGTTCGCCGACGGCGCGGTGCGCGCGCGCCTCGAGTCGATCCTCCACCCGCTCATCCGCGCCGAAAGCGTGCGTCGCGCAGCCAAAGCGACCAGCCCTTACCTGATGCTGATGATCCCGCTGCTCGTCGAGTCGGGGAAGCCGCGGCGGCGGTGCGATCGCGTCCTGGTCGTCGACTGCCCGGAGGAGGAGCAGGTCCGGCGGGTCATGGTGCGCAGCAACCTGTCGCGTGACGAAGTGCACGCGATCATCGCCAGTCAAGCGAGCCGCGCGTCGCGCCTCGAGCACGCCGATGACGTGATCGACAACGGCGGCGAGCCGTCGCGGCTCGGGCCGCAGGTCGACGCGCTCCACCGGCGCTACCTCGCGCTCGCCGCGCGTGCGTCGTTCGCCACACCACCGGCGCGACGCCGTGTTGTCACGCGTAAGGTTATCCGTCAGAATCGGCGGCGACTTCCCCCGCGCTAGCCGAGAGTGATCACGTACGAGTACCCGCTGGTCGAGCGCATCCGCACGCTGCTCCGGCTCGAGGATCTGTTCGATCGCGCCCGGTTCTTCGCCGCGCGCACCGAAGCCGCCGAGCACCATGCGGCGCTCCTCACGCTGTTCGAGATCCTCGACGTGACCGGCCGCGCCGATCTCAAGTCGGACCTGCTGCAGGAGCTCGAGCGCCAGAAACAGGTGATGTTCTCGTTCCGCGCCAACCCCGAGATCGACCAGCAGGTGCTCGCGGGCGTCGTCCGCGACATCGAGCAGGCGCACTCCGGGCTGCACAAGACGATCGGCAAGATCGGCCAGCACCTGCGCGAGAACGACTGGCTGATGGCGATCAAGCAGCGCACCGGCATCCCCGGGGGCGCCTGCGAGTTCGATCTGCCGTCGTATCACCACTGGCTGAACCGCGAGCCCGAGGCGCGGCTCGCCGACCTGAGCAACTGGCTCGGCCCGATGTTGCCGATCCGCGACGGGGCAGCCCTCGTCCTCAAGCTCCTGCGGGAGAGCGGAAAGCCCGCGCGGCTCACCGCGCTGCAGGGCACCTTCCAGCAGATGCTCGGCGGGCGCACGGCGCAGATGGTGCGCATCCGCGTGCCGCGCGCGGCCGACTGCGTCCCGGAGATCAGCGCCAACCGCTATGCGCTGAACATCCGCTACGTGACCGCCGGCGCGGAGCCGCGGCCGCGCACGGTCGAGCGCGACATCGACTTCGAGCTGACCTTCTGCAACCTGTGAGCCCGCCGGGCCGCCCCAAGGGCGAACCCCGAGCGCGTCGCGCGAGGGTAGTCCAATGACCCCGCCGGGCCGGGCCGTCAGCTGTCCGCGCTGCGGGGCCCAGGTCGCCTGGGTGCCGGAGAGCAGGTTTCGGCCGTTCTGCTCCGAGCGCTGCCGGATGGTCGACCTCGGCGCCTGGGCCACCGAGCAGTATCGCGTCGGGGCCGAGCCGGAGCGCCAGGGGCAGGAAGGAACGCGCGAGGACGAAGACCGGTAGGTGCGTCGCGCCGGCGCCGCACGCCCCTCGGGTTCTAGCTTCTCCACGCGCCGCGGATCATCGCCACCCCGTGCGCGCCGTGTTCCCACGCGCGCTCCAGGTCCCCGGGGACGAGTCCGCCGATCGCGAAGACCGGAATCGCGGCGTCGCGCGCGATGCGCTCGAAGCCGTCCCACCCGAGCGGCGGGGCGCCGGAGTGGGTCGGCGTGGGGTGGACGGGTCCGAGGACGGCGAGATCGACCCCGAGGCGCTCGGCCTGCCGCAGCTCGGCGGCCCCGTGCACCGACGCCCCGACCCATTCGAACGCGGGCCGCACGTCGATCGCGGCAAGCCGCGCCGCAGTGAGATGAACGCCGTCGGCGCCGGCCTCCCGCGCCAGCGCCTCGTCGGCGTTCACGAGCACGATCCCGCCCGCCTCGCGCACCAGCCTCACGACCGTGCCGGCGAGCCGCACCAGACGCTCCCGCGGCATGGTCTTCTCGCGGAGCTGGACGAGCCGCAGCCCCTGCGCGAGCCGGCGCCGGAGCGCCGTGACGAAGGCCTCGTCGCCGACCTCGGTCGCGTTCGAGAGCGCGTACTCGGTGGGCAGCGCGAGCGCGCGGAGCACCGGCTCGTTCGCCGGCAGCATCGGCGCAACGGCAATCGCCTCGACGCGCTGCCACGAGAACGCCTGGCCCTCCCGGCCGTGCGGATCGCCGTTCCAGCGACGGACGCGGAAGAAGTGCAGGCGCACCGTGCCGTGGGGATACGTGTAAACGCGCGTGATCCAGGGCGTCGCCGCCTGGATGTCGAGCCCGAGCTCCTCGTGCAGCTCGCGCGCCAGCGCGCGCGCCGGCGGCTCGCCCGGCTCGAGCTTGCCGCCGGGGAACTCCCAGTAGCCGCCGTAGACCTTGCTTGCCGGCCGCTGCGCGAGCAGGAAGCACCCGTCCGCGCGCACGAGCACCGCGGCGGCGACGTCGATGACTGCCTCGCCCTTCACCCCTTGGCCTTGCGGCCCGCGAAGTCCCGTGCGAACTGCCACGCGACGCGGCCGCTGCGCGAGCCCCGCGCGAGCGCCCACTGCAGCGCCTCCGTGCGAGCGTGCTCGACGTCGTCCGGAGCGCAACCCATCTCTCGCAGCCAGTGCCCGACGATGTCCAGGTACCCGTCCTGGTCGAACGGGTAGAACGACACCCACAGCCCGAAGCGCTCGGAGAGCGAGATCTTCTCCTCGGAGCTCTCGCCGGGGTGGATCTCCTCGCCCACGCGGTGGTACTCGAGGTTCTCCTGCATGAACTCGGGCATCAGGTGGCGGCGGTTGGACGTGGCGTAGATCAGCACGTTGTCCGAGGCCGCGGCGATCGACCCGTCGAGCGCGACCTTGAGCGCCTTGTAGCCGGCCTCGGAGGCCTCGAACGACAGGTCGTCGCAGAAGATCACGAACCGCTCCGGGCGCTCGGCGACGAGGTCGACGAGGTCGGGCAGGTCGACGAGGTCGAGCTTGTCGACCTCGATCAGCCGCAGCCCCTCGCGATGGAAACGGTTGAGGAGCGCCTTCACGAGCGAGCTCTTGCCGGTCCCGCGGGCGCCGGTCAGCAGCACGTTGTTCGCGGGACGGCCGGCGACGAACTGCCGGGTGTTGCGCTCCACGAGCGCCTTCTGGCGGTCGACGCCGTGCAGATCCGCGAGCCGGATCGTGTGCGGGTGCGCGACGCGGATGATCCGGCCGCGGCCGTCGCGCTTGCGCCAGCGAAAGGCGACGCCGGAGCTCCAGTCGACCGCCGCAGACGGTGGCGGAAGCAACGGCTCGAGCCGGTCGACCAGCCCGTCGATGCGGCGCAGCAGCCGGTCGAGCGCGTCGCCGTGGCCCGCGGTGTCGTCCGGGCTGCGGCGCTTACGTCCGGTATTCCGCGTTGATCTTGACGTAGTCATACGAGAAGTCGCAGGTCCAGACGGTCGTCCCGGCGGTCCCCCGGCCGAGCTCGACGCGCACGTCGATCTCGGCCGGGCGCATGACGCGGGCCCCGTCCTCGTCCCGATAGCCGGCCGCGCGGCCGCCGCGCTCGATGACCTTGACGTCGCCGAGCCACAGCTCGACCCGCGAGACGTCGAGCGCTGCGATGCCGGCGTTGCCGATCGCCATGAGCAGCCGCCCGAGGTTGGGATCGGCGGCGAAAAACGCAGTCTTCACGAGCGGCGAATTCGCGATCGACTTGGCGACGCGCACGGCTTCGGGCTCGGAGGCCGCGCCCGCGACGCGGATCGTGACGAGCTTGGTCGCGCCTTCGCCGTCGCGCGCGATCGCCTGCGCCAGCTCCTGCGCCACCTCGACGACTGCGCGCCGCAGCGCAGCGTAGCCCGGGTCGGCGGCGGCCGAGAGCTCGCGGTTGCCGGCCTTGGCCGTCGCGATCAGCACGAACGAGTCGTTGGTGGACGTGTCCCCGTCAACGGTGACGCGGTGGAACGAGGCTTCCGCCGCGTCACGGACGAGCCGATCGAGCGCGCCCTGCGACACCGCGCAATCGGTGGCGACGTAGGCGAGCATGGTCGCCATGTCCGGCTGCAGCATGCCGACGCCCTTCGCGATCCCGGTCACCGCGATCCGCCGTCCGTCGATCTCCGCGGCGCGCGAGGCGGCCTTGGGGACGGTGTCGGTCGTCATGATCGCCGCCGCCGCGTCCGCCCAGTTCGCGGCGCCGAGCGCGGCGACGCACTGCGGCAACGCCGCTTCGATGCGCTCGACCGGGAGGGGCTCGAGGATGACCCCGGTCGAGAAGGGCAGCACCTCCTCCGGCGCGCACCCGATCGCGCGCGCGACCGCCTCACAAGTCCGTTCGGCGGCCCGCACCCCCGCCTCGCCCGTGCCGCAGTTCGCGTTGCCGGCGTTCGTGACGAGCGCGCGGGTCACGCCGCCGGCGGCCAGGTGCCGCCGGCAGACCTGCACCGGTGCGGCGGCGAAGCTGTTCTGGGTGAACACGGCGGCGACGCGGCTCCCCGCC
>DATEDA010000213.1:0-4719 GCA_035286595.1 Burkholderiales bacterium
GTGCTGGAGGCGGTTGAGGACCACGCTTACATTTCCGGTTTCATGTTCAATCTGCCGCCGGTCAAGCCTGACGGCTTGAAGACACCGGAGCGAATCTGGCGCGCGCTGCCCGGCGCGGTGTCGGGGCCCCCGGCGGCCGCGCTCGCCGATACCTGCATCCGCGAAACGTTCCGTCGCATGGACCGCAAGCGTTATGTGATCGTCGGCGCCGGCGGCGTCGGCACCGCCGAGGACGCCTATGCCAAGATGCGGCTGGGCGCCACGCTGGTGCAACTGCTCACGGCGCTCGTCTACGAAGGCCCGGGCGTGGTCCGCCGCATCACGCAGGGCCTGGTGCGCCTGGCCGAGCGCGATGGGCTGCGGCATATCTCTGAAGTCGTCGGTATCGACGCGGTCTAGGACTTCGCCGCCCGCTGGGCACGCAAGTGCCTAACAGACGCGCTTGAACCGCTCGATGCAGGTGGCGAGCACCTCGTCGCCCGGGCGCTTCCACCAGTTCTCGGCGGAAAAGATCTCGACCTCTTGCGGGCCGTGATAGCCCGCGGCCTCGATCATGCGGCGAAGGCCGGGCAGGTCGATCACGCCGTCGCCCATCATGCCGCGATCGAGCAGGAGATCGGTCGTCGGCACCAGCCAGTCGCACAGATGGAAGGCGAGGAGCCGCTTGTCGCCGGCGCGCTCGATCTGGGACTTGAGCTCCGGATCCCACCAGACGTGGTAGACGTCGACCGCGACGCCCATCCCTTCTCCCGACTTCCCGACGAGCTCGTCGCACAGGTCGAGCGCCTGCGCGAGCGTGTTCACGCACGCGCGGTCGGCGCAGTACATTGGGTGGAGCGGCTCGATCGCCAGCGGCACGCCGGCCGAGAGCGCGTGGTCGAGGATCTCCCCGAGCCCGTCGCGCACCATCGTGCGCGCGCCGGCGAGGTCCTTCGATTCCTTCGGGAGCCCGCCGGCGACGATCACGAGGCACTTCGCCTCGAGCGTGGCGGCGTCGTCGATCGCGCGCCGGTTGTCGTCGATCGCCGCCTGGCGGCCCTTGCGGTCTTCCGCGGGGAAGAAGCCGCTGCGCACGAACCCGGTGACCACGAGGCCGTTGTCGCGGATCATGCGCGCGGCCTCCTTCGCGCCGATCTCCGCGACCTCGTCCCGCCAGGGGGCGATGCCGCGGATGTTGTGCCTGCGGAGCGCGTCGATCTCGCGGCGGAGGTTGCGCTTCTCGCCGAGCGTCGCGGTGTTGATCGAAAGGAGCTCGCGATCGGGCGGACTCATCGCAGCGGATCGATGTCGAAGCCGAAGAACCGGAAGATCGCGGCGAGCTGCCCCTCGACCATGTCGCGTCCGGTGAGCACCGCGCAGCCGCGCTCGCGCGCGCGGGCGAGAAACGGCGTGATCTCGGGCTTGGTCGTGACGTCGCCGACGATCGTCCCCGGCTGCAGGTCCTCGACCGGCCAGGGGAGCGGGTCGCCGGCCTGCATGCCGGTCGGCGTAGCGTTGACGAGGAGGTCGAACTCCCCCGCGCGCGGCGCCCCGGCGCGCGCCGCAAGCGACGGATGTGCGCGCTGGAGGTCGGCGGCGAGCTGCACCGCCTTTGCCGGATCGAGGTCGTGGACCGAGAGCGCAGCGACCCCGCCCGCCGCCAGCGCGAACGCGATCGCCCGCCCGGCGCCGCCCGCGCCGACGAGCGCCGCGCGGCGACCGCGCGGCTCGTGGCCGTTGCGCCGCATCCCGCCGACGAACCCGGCGCCGTCGAACATGTCGCCCCACCAGCGTCCCGAGGGCTCGCGCCGGGCGGCGTTGATCGCGCCGACGAGCCGGCCGCTCTCGCCCACGTCGTCGACCAGCGCCACCGCCGCCGCCTTGTGCGGCATGGTGAAGATGAGCCCGTCGAGATTGCGCACGCGCTTGAGGCCGGTAACCGTCCCCGCCAGGTCGGCTGGAGCCGTCTCGAACGGCAGCATCACCGAGTCGACGCCGTGCCGGGCGAAGGCCGCGTTGAACGCCTCCGGCGAGCGGACCTTCGCGACCGGATCACCGAGGATGACGTAGAGGCGGGTGGCGCCGGTGATCACGGCATCAGCTGCCCGCCGTTCACCTCGATCACCTGGCCGGTGACGTAGCCCGAGAGCTGGTCCGAGGCGAGGAACAGGAACGCGCCGACCGTCTCCTCGGGCGTGCCCAGCCGCTCCATCGGGATGGTCTTGCGGATGGCCTCGAGCACTTCCGGCGTCGAGAACCGCGCGTGGAACGGCGTCATGACCACCCCCGGCGAAACCGCATTCACCCGGATGCCGGCCTCGGCGAGCTCCTTCGCCAGGGTGCGCGTGAAGGTCGACACGAACGCCTTGGCGCCCGCGTAGAGCGAAGCACCGATTCGGCCGCCGTTGCGCGCCGCGATCGAAGTGGTGTTGATGATGTTGCCCTTGCCCTGCTGCCGGAACAACCGTGCGGCCGCGCGCGATCCCGTGACGACCGACCGCACGTTCAGATTCAGCACCTCGTCGTAGAGCTCCTCGGTGACCTCCTCGAGCTTCGCGCGCTTCACGAGCCCGCCGGCGTTGTTCACCAGCACGTCGAGCCGCCCCCAGTACCGGCTCACCGCACCCACGAGGTTCTCGACCTCTCCGGGGTTCCGCACGTCCGCCCCGAACAGCGCGGCCGTGCCGCCGTGGAGCTTGATGTCGGCGACCACCTTCTCGGCCTCGGTGCGGCTCGAGTGATAGTGCACCGCGACCTTGGCGCCGTTACGGCCGAATCCGCGCGCCACGGCCGCTCCGATGCCGGTCGATGACCCGGTGACGAGCACCACTTTGTCCTTCAGGTCGGGAATCATCCGCGCACCTCCTACTTCAGGAATTCGGGTGAGATCTGGCGCGGCAGCCAGAGCGCGAGATCCGGCCAGACGATGAGCAGCGCGAGCACGCCGAGCATCGGGACGAGCATGATCGACACGTCCTTGAGCACGTCGATGAGCCGCAGCTTCCCGATCGCGCACGAGATCATGAGGCACAGGCCGTAGGGCGGGGTCACCAGTCCGAACGCGAGCGAGACGATGCCGACCATGGCGAAGTGCACCGGGTCCATGTGCACCGCCTTCGCCAGCGGCTCGAGGATCGTGCCGACGATGATGATCGCCGGGATTGCGTCCAGGAAGCAGCCGACCACGAGGAACGTCGCCGCGATGAAGAACCCGGTCGCGACGATCCCCATCCCCCACCCCTGCACGCCCGCGAGCAGGAGCTTGGGGATCTGGTAGTAGGCGAGCATCCAGCCGAACGCCGAGGCGGTGCCGACGCAGAACAGCGCGATCCCGGCGAACTTGCCGGTCTCGACCAGCGCGTGGTGCAGACCCTTGAGGTCCATCTCGCGGTAGGCGAAGAGCGAAAGCATGCCGGCGTAGAGCACCGCGATGCACGCCGACTCGGTCGCGGTGAACCAGCCGAAGATCTTGCCGCCGATGATGATGAAGGGCGTCATCAGCGCGGGCACCGACACCGCCGCCGCCGACAAGAACTCGCGGAAGGTCGAGCGCCGATAGGTGGGGTAGTTCCGGAGCTTGGCGTAGACGTGCACCGTGGCCATCTGCACCGCCGCGATCAGCAGCCCGGGGATGACGCCCGCGAGGAACAGCGCGCCGATCGACACGGTGAGCACGCCGCCCCAGACGATCATCAGGATCGACGGCGGGACGATCACCGCCAGCACGGCGGACACCGCGGTGATCGCCACCGAGAAGCTGCGGCCGTAGCCTTCCTTGATCTGCGCCTCGATGAAGATCTTGCCCTGGCTCGCGGCGTCGGCGGTCGAGGAGCCCGAGATGCCGGCGAAGAAGACCGACAGCAGCACGTTCATCTGCGCGAGCGACCCCGGGAAGTGCCCGACCATGGCGCGCGACAGGCGCACCAGGCGGTCGGTGATGCCGCCGACGTTCATCAGGTTCGCGGTGAGGAGGAAAAACGGCACCGCCAGCAGGATGAACGAGTTGTAGGCGTTGAAGGTCTCCTGCACCAGCGACATTGGCGAGAGATGCTCCTCGACGACGAGCATCGGCAGGCAGGCGAGCCCGAGGGCGAACGCCACGGGAACGCGCAGGGCAAGGAGCCCGAAGAACACGCCGAACAGGATCAGGCTCGCCATGCCGGGCGAGAAGGCGGCCGCGCCGATCATGCCGACCGCCCGGAGGCAAGGACGCGGACGTCATCGAGCGTGCGCTCGCCCTGGAAGACGAGCCAGGTCGCGCCGGCGAGCGGCCACGCGATGTGGATCAGCCAGAGCGGCAGCTCGGCGAGCTCGGAGATCCGGTTCCAGGCGAACCGGGTGAACTCGATCCCGTACCACAGGAAAACGAGCGCGAGCCCGAGCACCGCGGCCCCGCTCACGATCCGCAGCGCCGCGGCGCCGCGGGCCCCGAGCCGCGGCCAGACATCGACCTCGAAATGCGTGCCCTCGCGGATCCCGATCATCGCCCCGATCATGATCATCCAGATGAACAGGAACCGCGCCATCTCCTCGGTCCAGATGTACGACGGGATGAGCGCCGTGTACCGCGAGAAGATCTGCAGGCTGACCGGGACGACGAGCACCGCGACCGACACGACCAGCAGCCACGACAGCGCCCACGCGTACCACGCCGTGAACCGGCGCCAGGCGCCGCGTGGGGCCGACGGCATTTCCGACATTCTCGCGCTCCCCGGATGAACGACGCGGGCCGGCGGGGCG
>DATEDA010000214.1:0-14329 GCA_035286595.1 Burkholderiales bacterium
CCCGAACGCCAGTTTCTCGGGCACGGATAGCTTCACCTACACCATCGACGACGGCAACGGCGGCAGCGCCACCGCCATCGTCAACGTGACGGTGAGCAACGTCGACAACGACGCGCCCGTGAACGCCGTGCCCGGCCCGCAGATTACCGCCGAGGACGTCGCGCTGGTCTTCTCCACCGGCAGCGGCAACGCGATCTCGGTGGGCGACCCCGATGCCGGGCTCAACCCGGTCGAGGTGACGCTCACTGGGACTAATGGAACGCTCTCGCTGTCGGGCATCGCGGGCCTGACCTTCACCGCTGGCGACGGCACCGCCGACGCCGCGATGACGTTCACCGGAACGCAGGCGGACATCAACGCCGCGCTGGACGGCATGAGCTTCACGCCGACCCTGAACTTCACCGGCACCGCCACCGTTTCGATCACGACCGACGATCAGGGCGCGAGCGGCGCGGGCGGCCCGCAGAGCGACAGCGACACCGTGGACATCACGGTCGTACTCGTCAACGACTCGCCGGTCGTGACCGCCGTCGGAACGCCGACCTTCACCGAGAACGGCGCCCCAGTGCTCGTCGCTCCGACCGCCACGGTCACCGACATCGACAGCGCGAACCTCGCCTGGCTCACCGTGACGATCGCGGTCCCCGACGGCACGTTCGAGACGCTCACTGCCGACACCACCGGCACCCTCATCACCGCGACGTACGTTCCCGCCACGGGCGTCCTGACGCTGAACGGCGCGGACACCGTCGCGAACTACCAGCAGGTCCTGCGCACGGTTCTCTACGACAACGCCTCCGACGCGCCGAACACGACCGCAGTGATCAACATCGTCGCCAGCGACGACGGCGTCAGTGTAAGCAACACCGCCACGACGACGGTCACGATCGTCCGCGTGAACGACGCACCCACCGCGAACATCGTCCCGGCGTCCTTCTCCGCGATCGAGAACAGCACGCTCTCGCTCGCCGGCACGATGTCGGTGGCTGACGTCGACGCCGGAACGGCGAGCGTCACCGTGGGGCTCTCCGTGATCTCGGGCTTCCTCACGGCGACGGCGGGCACGACCGGAGTCGCGGTGAGCGGATCGGGGACACCTTGGCTGACGTTCACGGGCACCGTCGCGCAGGTCAACAACCTGCTCGCCGGCAACCTCGGCGCGACGCTGAACTACGTCGTCGCGTCCGACTCGCCGCCCGGGACCGACGATCTCAACCTCTGGATCGACGACAACGGCGCAACCGGGTCCGGCGGCCCGCTCGGCGGCGGGGATTGGGCCCTCATCAACGTGACCGCCGTGAACGACGGCCCGGTGAACACGCTGCCGGGCACGGTGACGACGCCCGAGGACCAGGCGCTCGTCTTCACGGGCGCAACCCAGGTCTCGATCACCGACGTGGACGCCGGCGGCTTACCCGTCCAGGTCACCCTGAACGTCAGCAACGGCGTGCTCAGCCTCTCGGGCACCACAGGCTTGGCGTTCACGACCGGTGACGGCACCGCCGACACCAGCATGGCCTTCACCGGCACTGTGACGGACATCAACGCTGCCCTCAACGGTCTCACCTTTACACCCAACGCGAACTTCAGCGGTTCGGCGTTTGTGACCCTCGGCGTGAACGACCAGGGCAACTGGGGTTTGGGCGGTCCGCTCTCCGACACCGACCTCTGCACGATCGACGTCACCTCGGTCAACGACGAACCCTCGGGCACCAGCAGCACCATCTCGATGCCCCAAGACACCGTTCGCGTCCTCACCGTCGCCAACTTCGGCTTCACGGACGCGGACGCCGGCGACTCGCTGAGCGCGGTTCGCATCGACACGCTGCCGGCTGCCGGCACCCTGACTCTGAATGCGCTGGCGGTCAATGCCGGCGACGTGATCCTGGTCGCCGACATCACCGCCGGCAACCTCGCCTTCACGCCGGCGGCGGGCATGAGCGGTGTTCCGTACGCGAGCTTCAGCTTCAGCGTGCAGGACACGAATGGGCCGGCGTTCGATCCGACCCCGAACACGCTGACGGTGAACGTCGTCACTCCGGCGAACAACCCGCCGACCGGCACCAACACCACCGTCGCGACGGTCGAGAACACTGCTCACACCTTCACGGTCGCCAACTTCGGCTTCAGCGACACCGACGTCGGCGACACCATGAACGCGGCGCGGATCGACACGCTCTCGATCCCGGGCGGGGCGACGCTGCAATGGCTCGGTGCGAACGTCAACCCCCTCGACGTCATCCCGGTCGCCGACATCATCGCCGGCGGTCTCGTCTTTACCCCGGCATTCGGCGCGACGGGCAGTGCCTACGCGAGCTTCACCTTCAGCGTGCAGGACTCGGCCGGCGATTTCGATACAGCGCCGAACCAGATGACCATCGACGTCACGCCCGCGGACGTGCCGGCGAACGTGGTGCCCGGTGCGCAATCGGTGGCCGAGGACACGCCGCTCGCGTTCACCGGCGCGAAGCAAATCTCCGTGACCGACGTCAACGGCGATCTCACGAGCGTGGTGCTGTCTGTTGCGAACGGCACGCTTACCGCCGCCCCTGCGGGCACGGCGACGGTCTCGGGCAGCGGCTCGGCCAGCGTGACGATCCTCGGCAACCAGACCGACATCAACGCCACGCTCGCGAGCCTCGTCTACCAAGGCAACCCGGACTTCAGCGGCGCGGACACGCTGAGCGTCGCTTCGACCGATCTCCTCGGCAACGTCGACAACGACTCCGTCGCCATTACCGTCACCGCGGTCAACGACGCGCCGACCGCAGCGATCGCTCAGCCGACCTATCCGGTGACCGAGGGAAGCACCCTCGCCCTCACGGGTGAGCTCTCCGTCGCCGACGTCGACGCCTTCGCGCCGAGCGTCGTCACGGTCACCCTCTCGGTCAACGCGGGGCTCCTGTTCGTGAGCGGTCCGGCGGTCGCAATCTCGGGCTCCGGCACACCCGTCGTTACGCTTACCGGCGTCGTCACGGACATCAACGCGCTCCTCGCCGGCGGCGGCTCGGTCACCTACCTCGTCGGCTCGGATTCACCGCCCGCGACCGACACGCTCACGATGTCGATCAATGACGGCGGCAACACCGGCGCCGGCGGCCCGCGTACGGCGTCCGACTCGGCCACGATCACGATCACCGCCGTCAACGACGCCCCGGTGAACACGCTGCCGGGCTCGGGGGTGACGCTCGAGGACACGCCGTTCGTCTTCAACGCCGCCGGCGGGAACCAGATCTCGATCACCGACGTGGATGTCGGCGCCGCGCCGGTCCTCGTCACCCTCAACGTCGGCAACGGGGTGATCAGCCTCGCGGGCACCGCGGGCTTGAGTTTCGGCACGGGCGACGGCACTGCCGACGCGACCATGACCTTCACCGGCACGCTGGCGAACGTCAATGCGGCGCTCAGCACCGTCACCTTCGCGCCGAACGCCAACTTCAACGGTCTGGCGTTCCTCTCGCTCAACGTGAACGACCAGGGCGCGAGCGGGTCGGGCGGCGCGCTCGTCGATGCCGACCTGGCGACGATCACCGTCACCGCGGTGAACGACGTTCCCGCCGGGACCGACACCACCGTCACCCTGAACGAGGACTCGACCTACACCTTCGAGGTCAGCGACTTCGGCTTCACCGACGTGGACATCGGTGACGCGATGACCGACGTGCGCATCGACACTATCTCGCTGCCCGCCGGCGCCACGCTGCAGCTCTCCGGCATCGACGTGCTAGCCGGCGACGTGATCGCCGCCGCCGCCATCAGCGCCGGCAACCTCGTCTTCACGCCGGTGGCCGACGGCAACGGCGCCGCGTACGCCGGCTTCACGTTCAGCGTCCGCGACACGGGCGTACCCCCCGGGCCGCTCTTCGATCCGACGCCGAACACGATGACCGTGAGCGTGACCCCCGTCGCGGACACGGTGAGCGAGGCGGCGAGCATCAACGAGGACACTTCGGTCACGACCAACGTCCTCGCCAACGACAACTTCGAGAACGCCGGGCGCGTGCTCACCGGCCTCACCGCGGCCAACGGCACGGTGGCCTTCACCGCCGCAGGCGACGTCACCTACACGCCGAACGCGAACTGGAACGGCACCGAGACGCTGACCTACACCGTGACCTCGGGCGGCGTGACCGAGACCGGCACCTTCACGGTCACCGTCGTCCCGATCAACGACGCGCCCACGGCCGCCGACGGGAGCGTGGCGACGCCCGAGGGCGTGAACTACGTGTTCTCCCTCGCCGACTTCAACTACGCGGACGTCGACGGCGACCCGCTCGACCGGCTCACGATCATGTCGCTGCCGGCGATCGGGAGCCTGGAGCTGAACGGCGTGCCGGTGATCGTCGGCCAGGACGTCACCGGCGCCGAGATCGCCGCCGGCCAGCTCGAGCTCGTCGTCGGGCCCACCGTATCGGGCGTGGCGAGCTTCGGCTTCCGCGTCCACGACGGCACCGTGTACGAAGCGGCCCCCGGGCACACGATGGTGGTCGGCATCATCGCGCTGCCTCCGCCGCCGCCGCCTCCCCCGCCGCCGCCGCCCCCGCCGCCGCCACCGCCGCCGCCGCCCCCGCCGCCGCCGGCGCCGGCGCCGACGCCGACACCTACGCCCCCGCCGAGCGACCCGCCGCCGTTGGGTGGAGGCGGAGGCACGACCGGGCCGGCGCCGGGCGAAGGGACGACCACGACGACCGTCGAAAGCGTGGCGGCGGCACCGCTGGCGACCGTCATTGCCACCGGGACCCAGCCGTCCGCCGCGACGTCGGCGCTCGGCATGTCGGCCCAGTCCGGCCGCCTGGGCACCGAGATCCGGCCCGCCACCGCCGCGGGCGTCGAGGCGCGCGGCGAGCTGCCGGAAGCCGAGGTCAAGGCCGAGATGCAGCAGGTCGCGGTGCTGCGCGACGCCGAGTTCAAGCAGGAGCTCGACAAGCTGCGCGAGACGGTGCAGGCCGACGCCGTCATCGAGACCCGCGTCGCCGCATCGGTGTTCGTGGCGAGCACCGGCCTCTCGGTGGGCTACGTCCTGTGGCTGTTGCGCGGCGGCGCACTGCTCGCGAGCCTGCTGTCGTCGCTGCCCGCGTGGCGCCTGGTCGACCCGCTGCCGGTGCTCGGCCGCGTCGGCGGCGGCGAGGACGATTCCGACGACGAGTCGCTCCAGGATCTCGTCACGCAGGAGGGGCCCACCGAGCCGCCCCAGGACAAGGAGCCGGCGCCGGCGCACGAGCGCGACGGGCGCTGGACCAACAACACACGGAGTGAGACGACATGAAGGGCTTGAGCACACGGGTCTACCTCGCAACCGGGCTCGCATTCCTCGTCGCCAGCATCCTGCTGGCGGCGGCGTTCTTCGGCCTGCTGCCGGACCGCGGCGCCGCGCTGCGCGAGGGCCGCACGGCGCTCGCCGAGCTCGCCGCGGTCACGAGCGCGGCGGCGGTCGAGCCCGAGCGCGTGCCCCGGGTCCAGGCGACGCTCGCGTTCATGCTCGAGCGCAACAAGGATCTCGTCTCGGTCGCGGTGCGCCGGAAGGACGGCGCCATCGTCGTGTCGGCGGGCGATCATTTCGCGCACTGGCAGCCGCTCGTCGACGACCGCTCCACCGATACCCAGATCCAGGTGCCGATCTCGGCCAACCGCGAGCGCTGGGGGCAGCTCGAGCTCAAGTTCCGCCCGACCGGCGTGCCGAACCTCTTCGGCATGGAGATGCCCTGGCTGTACCTCGCCACCTACATGCTGTTCGGATCGTTCGTCGCCTTCTATTTCTACCTGGGCCGGGTGCTGCGCCACCTCGATCCGTCGCAGGCGGTTCCCGGGCGCGTGCGCGCGGCCCTCGACACGCTGGCCGAGGGTCTGGTCGTGATCGACAAGAAGCAGACCATCGTGCTCGCGAACCAGGCGTTCGCGTCGCTCCTCGGCGCCACGTCGGAGGGCCTCCTCGGCAAGCAGCTGGCCGGCTTCGGGTGGATCGCGCCCGATGGCTCGCCGTTCCAGAAAGACCAGTTCCCCTGGGTCACCGCGATGCGCTCGGGCGCCCTCCAGCGCGACTGCCTCGTCTATCTGCCCGACGCAGACGGGAAGCTGCACATGTTCCACGCCAACTGCTCGCCGGTGACCGGCGGCGACGGCAAGACCGGCGGCGTGCTGATCAGCCTCAACGACGTCACCGAACTCGAGGAGCAGAAGGTCGAGCTCCGCCAGGCGCGGGAAGAGGCCGATGCCGCGAACCGCGCGAAGAGCGACTTCCTCGCCAACATGAGCCACGAGATCCGGACGCCGATGAACGCCATCCTCGGCTTCACGGAGGTGCTGAAGCGCGGCTGGGGGAAGAACGAGCGCGAGGCGCGGCGCCACCTCGACACGATCCACTCCAGCGGCAAGCACCTGATCGAGCTGATCAACGACATCCTCGACCTGTCGAAGGTCGAGGCCGGCCGCATGGAGGTGGAGCGCATCGCGTGCGAGCCGCACCAGGTGCTGCGCGAGGTGGTGAAGGTGCTCGGCGTCAGGGCGCGCGACAAGGGAATCACGCTCGGGCTCGAAGCGGCCGGGCCGATCCCCTCGGTCATCCAGTCCGACCCCGGTCGCCTGCGGCAGATCGTCACCAACCTCGTCGGCAACGCGCTCAAGTTCACCGAGCGGGGCGGCGTGCGCGTGGTGATGCGCATGGCGGGAACGCCGGCGGCGCCGCAGCTCGCCATCGACGTCGTCGACAGCGGGATCGGCATCCCGGCGGACAAGGTGGACAAGCTCTTCCAGGCGTTCGTGCAGGCCGACACCTCGGTCACGCGGAAGTTCGGCGGCACCGGCCTCGGGCTCGTCCTCAGCCGGAACTTCGCGCGCGCGCTCGGCGGCGACATCGTCGTGACGAGCGAGCTCGGCAAGGGCAGCACGTTCAGCGCGACGATCGACACCGGCTCGCTCGCCGGCGTGCGCATGCTCCAGCCCGCCGAGATCACCCGGGTGGTCGACGACGTCGCGGACGAAGCTCACGCCTGCTGGGAATTCCCCGCGTCGCGGCGCGTGCTGGTGGTGGACGACGGTCCGGAGAACCGCGAGCTCGTCGCGCTGGTGCTGGCGGAGGCCGGCATCGCGGTCGAGGAGGCCGAGAACGGCCAGGTCGCGGTCGACAAGGCGACGCGCACCGCCTACGACGCCATCCTCATGGACATGTCCATGCCGGTGATGGACGGCTTCACGGCCACCAAGCTGCTGCGCGGCCGGGGCATGAAGCTGCCGATCATCGCGCTCACCGCGCACGCCATGAAGGGCTTCGAGAAGGAGATCCTCGAAGCCGGCTGCACCGGCTACGTCACCAAGCCGATCGACATCGACGTGCTGCTCGGCGCGCTCGCCGAGAAGCTCGGCGGCCGGCGCGTGCGAGGGGCGCCGGCGGACCCGCGACCCGCGGCGCACCCGCCGATCCCGGAGCTGCGCGACGTCGTCGCGGGCGCGGACGGCCCGCCCGTCGTCTCGAGGCTCGCGACTCATCCGAAGCTGCGGCCGGCGATCCGGCGCTTCGCCGGCCGGCTCGACGAGCAGCTGATCGCCATGGACGCCGCCCGCAACGCCGGCGACTTCAAGGAGCTCGCCAACCTCGCGCACTGGCTGAAGGGCGCGGGGGGGACGGTCGGCTACGACGACTTCACGGCTCCGGCCCGCAACCTGGAGACGCTCGCCAAGGCCGGGGACGGGCAAGGCGCCGATGCCGCGCTGCGGGAGATCCGCGGGCTCGCGCTCCGGATGGTGGCCCCGGAGGAAGACGATGCCCAGGTCGCGGCCTGAAAACCGCCGAACGAGGCATCGTGCACACGCCGCAGGCGCAGTTATCCGCTTGTCGGCACAGGTTTCTTGCTCATTGGCCCGGAACTCGCTCTAGGATAGTCCGATGGCAATCGTAATGGACACCGATGCGTTCCCCGGCCTGCGCCCGCTGAGTCGGGGCCAGACCGCGCTCGCGGAAAATGCCTCCCGGCGCCCGGCGGGGATGCCCGCGCTCAACCCCGACGCGGACGCAGAACAGGCCGACAGCCCGGTCGTCATGATGATCGACGACGAGCCGCTCAACATCGAGGTGCTGCAGACCTTCCTCGAGGAAGCGGGCTACCGGGAGTTCATCTCGGTCACCGAGCCCGAGAAGGCGCTCGGCCTCCTCGCCGAGCGGCACCCGGACGTGCTGCTGCTCGACCTGGTGATGCCGGGGATGAGCGGCTTCGAGATCCTCGAGCGCATGCGCGCCGACGAGACGCTGCGCCACATTCCGGTCATCGTCCTCACCTCCTCCACCGACGCCGAGACCAAGCTGAAGGCGCTCGAGCTGGGAGCGACGGACTTCCTCGGCAAGCCGACGGACCCGAGCGAGCTCGCGCTGCGGCTGCGGAACACGCTGTCCGCGAAGGCGTATCGGGATCGCCTCGCCAACTACGACGCGGTGACCGGGCTCCCCAACCGCCGGCTCCTGATGGATCGCCTCGAGCGCCTGCTCCGGGAGACCGCGCGCGCCGGCGCGAGCGGCGCGGTCATGCACGTGCACCTCGACCGGTTCCGGCAGATCGCCGAGGCGTTCGGGCTCGGCATCGGCGACTCGCTGATGAAGGGCGTCGCGATGCGGCTCGACTTCGGCCTGCGGGCGAGCATCGCGGGCGCCGCGACCGGCAAACCAGCCGTGAAGCTCTACCGGACGGGCGACGACGAGTTCGCGCTGCTCCTGCCCGGCATGGGCCGAGGCGACGAGACCGCTGCGGTCGCGCAAGCGCTGCTGTCCGCCATGGCGGCGCCGTTCCGCGCCGGCGGGCAGGATCTCTCGATCACCGCGGGCATCGGCATCGCCGTGTTCCCGGACGACGGCATGGAGGCGAGCGCGCTCGCCAGCCACGCCGGCGTCGCCGCGCGCCATGCCAACGAGCAGGGCGGCAAGGGCTTCCAGTTCTACGCGAAGGAGCTGAACGCGACCTCGCTGAAGCGGCTGAGCGTCGAGAGCGAGCTGCGCCGCGCGCTCGAGCAGGACGAGCTGCGGATCTTCTACCAGCCCAAGGTGCGCGCCCACAACGGACGCGGGACGGGCGCCGAGATCCTGGTGCGCTGGCAGCATCCGGAGCGCGGCCTGGTGAGCCCCGTCGAGTTCATCCCGATCGCCGAGGAGACCGGGCTCATCGTGCCGCTCGGCGAATGGGTGCTGCGCGCGGCCTGCGCGCAGAGCAAGGCCTGGCAGAACGCCGGCCTGCGCGTGCCGCGGGTCACGGTGAACGTGTCCGGCAAGCAGTTCCACGCGCCGCAGATGACCGAGACGGTCGTGAGCGCGCTGAAGGCGAGCGGCCTCGCGCCGCAGTACCTCGGGATCGAGCTCACCGAGAGCGCGGTCATGGGCAACGCCGAGCGCCACATCCGCACGCTGCACGAGCTGAAGGCCCTCGGCGTCACGCTCTCCATCGACGACTTCGGCACCGGCTACTCGTCGTTGAGCTACCTGAAGCGCTTCCCGCTCGACGAGCTGAAGATCGACCGCTCGTTCGTGTCCGGCGTCGACACCGACCCGGACAACGCCGCCATCGTCATCGCCATCATCGCCATGGCGCACTGCCTCGGTCTCTCGGTGGTCGCGGAGGGCGTCGAGACGCAGGCGCAGCTCGCATTCCTCAAGAGTAAGAGCTGCGACGAGTGCCAGGGGTTCCTGTTCGCCAAGCCGATGCCTGCAGAGGCGTTCGGGAAGCTGCTCGCCGCGAGCGCGGCAAAGCCCGCGCCGGCGGCGAAGCCCGCGGAGCCGGAAGCGGCTAAGCCGGCGCAGGCGGCGGCGACGAAGCCCGCGCAGCCGGCGGCGAAGCCGGTGAAGCCCGCGGCGGCGGCGAAGTCCGCAGAGCCGGCGGTGACAGCGACGCAGCCGATGAAGACGCTCGCGCAGCGCGCGGCGAAGGCAAAGGCCACGGAGCCAGCGCCGGCGGAGCCGGCGGCGGCGGAGCCGGCAGCGGCGAAGCCTCGCCCGCCCCTCGACTTCCCGGTCTGAAGCGCGCCCCGCGCTTCACCCCGTCACCACGAGCTCCGGCCCCGGGCGGGCGTGATGCTGGCGGCGCCGCCTCGCGAGCTCTGTCATCTGCACTACGGCCTGACCCGGCGTCAGCGCTGGGACGTGCACGTCGGCGCGTGGCTGCCGGCGCTGCCGCGCTACCTCGTCGTCGTCGCGATCATGGTGCCGCTCATCTGGGCCGCCTCGCTGCGCTCGCCGTGGTACCTGCTGTTCTCCCTCGCCCCGCTCTGGGTCCTGCGCGGGTTCATCGCCGGGTTTCTCAACATCGCGCTGGTGCCCGTGCAGCGCATGGACGTGATCATCAACGAGCTCGCCGTGGGCGTCCTCGCCGGCAGCCAGCGCTGGTGGGTCTTTCTGGACGGCATCGTGGCGATCGCGAAGTTCCGCGACGACCTCTGGTCGTTCACCGGCTACCACGGCCAGATGATCGACGTTCCGGCGGCCCTGATCGGCGAGGAGACGCTCGCGCACGTGCGGGCGCGGAGCGAGTGGGGCGGGACGCCGGAAGGCGTTCAGGCAGCCATTCAGCGCGGCCGGATGCGGCTCGGTCTCCGGCCGACCGGAGACGGAGCGACCAACCCTCCTTCAGACGGGCAGGGCAAGCCGGATGACTGACATCACCAACCCGAAACTGCTCTGGGCGAAGGGCGGCCTGTTCCTGGGCCTCGGCCTGGGCGCTGCGGCGCTCCTCCTCGGCGAAGCCCCGAGCCTCAAGGTGGCGGCGCTGCTGGCCGTGTCGGTCTGGGCCTTCTGCCGCGCCTACTACTTCGCGTTCTACGTCATCGAGCGCTACGTCGATCCGACCTATCGGTTCTCGGGCCTGGGCTCGGTGCTGCGATACCTGCTCCGCGGACGTCGAAAGACCACTCAGAAGACCTGAGCGCCGTTCACCCGCCGTGGAGAAACGCCCCGAGGCGCGATCTCCGGGCTCACCGGGCGAGCCAGTGCTGCCCGTATCCTTCGCCGCACGAACGACGACAGGCCAAGGAAGTGAAGCTCGCGGACGATGACCGTTCATCCTGCCGTAGCGGCGCACCATTGATTCCCGGCCGTATAATCCGTCGCAGGACCTGAAGTGCCGACCGTCCTGAGAAGAGGGCCATATCGCTTTTACTTCTTCAGCCACGAGCCGAACGAACCCCCGCACGTGCATGTGGACCGCGATCAGCTCTCCGCGAAGATCTGGTTGCAGCCAGTCGCACTCGCGCGGAACATCGGCTTCGCAGCGCATGAACTGAACAGGATTCTCAGGCTGGTGGAAGACAACCAAGCAGCATTGCTGGAGGCATGGCATGGGTATTTTGGCTCCGGGCGCCGATGAGCGCGTGAAAGATGTGCGGTTTACCGACGACTCTTTGGTTGTCGATCTCATGGACGGGCGCAGCATCTCGGTGCCGCTCGCCTGGTATCCGCGTCTAGCTCGTGCAACCGTCGAAGACCGCGCGAACTGGCGAGTCTCCGCGGGAGGCTATGGCATCCATTGGCCGACGATCGATGAAGATCTGAGCACCGAGGGTCTCTTGCGTGGAGCTCCCGCGCCGAAACCGGAGGTTCCGGCCTAAAGCTTCGGTGCGACCGGAAGTGGGCCCGCGTAGGTCTCCCGATCGTTTCTGGACAAGCCTCCTTCGGCTGCTCGAGCAATGAGTGACCGACTCAAGTCGCTGGACATGGTGGCGCTGACCGAAGATCTGCCGGAGCACGGGCTGCTCCGCGGTCAGGTGGGCACCGTCGTCGAGGAACTCGGCGGCGACGCTTTCGAGGTCGAGTTTGCCGACGACGCTGGGCGACCCTACCTGATCGTCCCGGTCGCCGGACGACAGCTCATCCGTCTCCGGTACACCCAGACCCAACTCGCCTGATCGGCATCAGCGGCAGCTGCCCCCCGATCAGGCCGGCGGCGCCGCGTCCAGCGACCGCCGCACCGCCTCGGTCTCCGGCGACGGCTGCAGTCCCAGCACCACCGACAATAGCTCCCGGCACCGCCGGTAGACCTGCAGCGCCTCCGACGGCCGGCCGAGCTCGCGGTAGCAGAGCATCAGGTTCCGGTAGAGATCCTCGGCGAGGTTGTCGAGCTCGAGCGCGCGGCTGTAGAGCGCGATCCCGTCCTCGCGGCGCGCTTCGCCCTGCAGGCGCCGCCCGAGCGCGAGCACGGTCCGCACGAGCTTCGCGCGCAGCCGGTCCCGCATGCCCATGAGCCACGGCTGGTCCTCGTCGCCGGCGAGAAAGTGCCCCGGGTACGCCTCGAGCAGCCGGCGCCCGATCGCCGCGGCGTCGCCGTCGCCAGCCTGCGCCACCGCGTCGGCTTCGCGCGCCACGCGCTCGAACGCCCAGACGTCGACCCAGCACTGCCGCGGGTCGAGCGCGAGCTTGCCTTCGGTGAGGACGAGCGCGGTCTCCAGGCCGAGCAGCTTCCGCAACCGGTAGAGCGTGCTGTCGAACGAGACCTTGGCGGCGTCGCCGGCCGCATCGGGCCAGAGGATCGCCGCGAGCCGCGACGCCTCGACGCCCTCGCCGCCGAGCGCGACCAGCGTCTTGAGCAGCTCGAGCGGCTTCTTCTGCGCCTTGCCGCGGAACGCGAGCGGCGCCCCGTCGCGCACCACCTCGAACCGTCCGAGCGCGCGGATGCGCAGCGGCCACGGCCAGGCATCCGACGGCTGGTCCTCGTCGGGAGGCAGCCCGCGCGCGGCGATGAGCTGCCGCACGTAGTCGGGCTCGATGCCTTCCGCCATCGCCGCCGCGGCGAGCCGGCTCATCATCGGCGGCCACCACGCGTAGTTGCTGAGGTAGCCCTCGCGCCGCCCGAGCGCCAGCGCCTCCGCCAGCGGTTCGCGATAGGCGCGGTCGCCGCTGCGCAGCTTGAGGTAGGCATCCCACAGCGCGGTGTGATAGCGCAGGACCCCGCCGCGGACGTCGGCGACCAGCGTGAGCATCCGCTCCAGGACGCCGGCCGCGGCGCTCCGTTGACCGCTCTGGTCGAGCGCCAGGACGAGCCCCGTGTGGCAGATGAGCATCGACGCGACCGAGCCGGTCTCGAGCGAGAGCTGCGCGGCGGC
This sequence comes from Burkholderiales bacterium, assembly GCA_035286595.1. GTDB lineage: Bacteria > Pseudomonadota > Gammaproteobacteria > Burkholderiales > SG8-39 > DATEDA01. The sequence continues at coordinate 13,066 of DATEDA010000214.1, forward strand.
GCGTCCCTCGCGCTCCGCCGCGGCGGAGTCCCCCCGCAGCGCGGCGCTCACGCCTTCCAGGAAATGCAGCAGCGCGAGGTCGAGCGTGCGGCCCGGGTCGATCGTCGCCGCGAGGCGCTCGAGGGCCGGACCCGCCTGGCGGAGGTCGCCGCGCGCGAGCAGGCCCCAGGCGCGGAAGAGGTTGATCACGGGCACGAGGAACCCCAGCGCGTGCGCCTCGGCGATCGCGGCCGCTTCGGCGAGGATCTCGTCGGAAGCCTCCAGCCGCCCCTGGAAGAAGTAGAGGTTCGCGAGCCAGAGGCGGCACCAGGCGCGCGTTAACGGGCGGACCTCCGGGTCGTCCACGAGCGTCCGGGCGCGCGCGGCGACGCGCTGCGACTGCGCTAGCCCGCCGACCTTGTTGAACCCGTCGATGAGCCGGGCCGCCATCGCGACCCTGAGGTTCTTGTCGCGCACCGTGTCGAGCAGCGCCGCCAGCCGCTCGAGGAGCCCGACGAGCATCGGGTGGCCCGGCTGGCGGTAGACCAGCCCGATCGCCAGGCCCGACAGCGCGCGGGCCTCGGCCTCGGGGCTCGCGAAGACGCGCTCGCGCGCGAGCAGCTTCTCCATGACTTCGATCCAGCGGTCGGCCGGACGCCAGTCGTCCCACGCGAGGTAGTGCGAGACGATCAGCCCCTCGACCGCAAGGGTTTGCGAGGCGGTGTCGCCGCGGGCGACGAAGCCGTCGTAGGCGCGCTCGAGGCTCGCGCGGGCGGCGAGCGGATCGACGTTCACGCGCGCCATCCCTTCCCAGTAGGCGAGCCACGGCTCGCCCTCGCGCGCCCCGGCCGGCAGCGCGGCGACGCGGTCGAGCAGCGACAGGAAGCGCCCCTGCGCCAGCATCTGCGGCGCGTCGCCGAGCGTGAGGCGGAGCGCCGCTGCCCAGTCGCCGGCGTCGCGATAGAGCTCGAACACGCCCTCGGCCTCGCCGTGCGCCTCCAGCAGCTCGGCGGCGCGGCGCCGGTGTCCGGCGAGCTCGTCGGGCGGGAACGCCGTTGCGGCGCGCGCGAGCAGGTACTCGCGGAACAACGCGTGGAACTCGTACGTCGGCTCCGGACCGTCGCGGCGGGCGAGAAAGAGATGCCTGCGGTACCCGTACTCGAGGAGCTTGCCCGACTCCGGCTCGCCGGAGAGCGCCGCGGCGATCGGCTTGGTGATCCGCACCGGCAGCGCGCAGAGCATCAGGACGCGCCGGTTGTCCACGGGGATGCGGTTGAACACCTCG
>DATEDA010000215.1:0-2731 GCA_035286595.1 Burkholderiales bacterium
ATGATGGAGGACGAGGCCGACGGCCGCGTCCAAGCGAGCTACGGCGAGAACTACGGGCGCCTCGCGTCGGTGAAGGCGAAGTACGATCCGGCGAACCTCTTCCGGGTGAATCAGAACATCCGCCCGGCGGCGTGAGAGGAGCGACCCATGACGACTGCCCAACTATCGACCTCCGGCGCACCCGCCGCGCCGCCGCCACCGCCCGACCTCGATGCGGTGAAAGCCCGGCAACGGGCGACCTGGTCCGCAGGCGACTATGCGGTGATCGGTACGCGCCTCCAGATCGTCGGCGAGGCGCTGTGCGAGGCAGTGGATCTCCGTGCCGGAAGCCGCGTCCTCGACGTCGCGGCGGGCAACGGCAACGCGTCGCTCGCCGCGGCCCGCCGCTGGTGCGAAGTGGTCGCGACCGACTACGTGCCGGCGCTGCTCGACAACGCCCGGGCGCGCGCGGCGGCCGAACGGCTCCCGATCGAGTTTCGCGAGGCGGACGCCGAGAACCTTCCCTTCCCGGATGCGTCGTTCGACGTCGTGCTGTCCACGTTCGGCGTCATGTTCACGCCGAACCAGGAGCGCGCCGCGGCCGAGCTCCTCCGCGTGTGCCGCCCCGGCGGGAAGATCGGGCTCGCGAACTGGACCCCGGAGAGCTTCATCGGCCAGCTGTTCAAGGCGATCGGCAAGCACCTTCCGCCGCCGCCCGGGCTGAAGTCGCCCGCGCTGTGGGGCACCGAGGTGCGGCTCGCCGAGCTGTTCGCCTCCGCCGCCGAGGAGATCGACGCCCAACGCCGCGACTACGTCTTCCGCTACCGTTCACCGGCGCACTGGCTCGAGGTGTTCCGGACCTACTATGGGCCGACGTACAAGGCCTTCGGCGCGCTCGATCCGAAGCAGCAGGCCGCGCTCGCGGACGACGTCACCGCGCTGCTGGGGCGCTTCAATCGTGCCGGCGACGAGTCGCTCGTGGTGCCGAGCGAGTACCTCGAAGTGGTCATCACGAAGCGGGTGGGCGCAGCGCAGCGCTGAGCCGGGACGACCCGCTCACTTCGGGGGGTCGGGGATGGTGGGCGGGACCTTGCCCGTGAAGCCGTCCTTCGTCTTGTTCCAGCCCGACTTGAACGTATCGCGCGCTTCCCGGCCGGCGGCGGGGACGCCCTTCTTGATCTCCTGGGGCGCGCGGCGCATCTCCGACCACGCTTGCTTCGCGTCGCGCTTGAGGTCGATGGTTTGGGGCGGGGGCGCAGCCTGCTTCGCCGCTTTGGCGGGCCTGGGGGTGGATTCGGGCGCTTGCGCGTACGCCGCGATGGCGACGAGCGCGCCGGCGAGCAGCCCGACGATTGAACGGAGGTCGATCACGGTCCGGTCCTCGAGGGTTGTGACCCGGGCACAAGCCTAGCGCGATGCCGGCGGTCGCGCACCTGTCCGCTGGCCCCGACAGGTCATTTGCCCGGGTAGACTGCCCGCTCTCCTCGGCGGGCTCTCATGAACGTTCTCGTCCTGGGCGGCGGCGTGGTCGGGCTCGCCGCGGCCTACTACCTCGCGCGCGACGGCCACGAGGTCGCGGTCGTCGAGCGCAACCACGGCGTCGGCCTCGAGACGAGCTACGCCAACGGCGGCCAGCTCTCGTACAGCTACGTCGCACCGCTCGCCGGCCCGGGCGTCCTGCCGAAGATCCCGCCGTGGCTGCTCCGCCGCGACGCGCCGCTGCGCTTCCGGCCGGAGCTCGACTGGCAGCAGTGGCGCTGGTGCCTCGAGTTCGTGCTCGCATGCACGCGGCGCCAGGCCGACCTGACGACGCGGCGGCTGTTGCGCCTCGCCTACTACAGCCGCTCGCTCATGCACCGGTTCATCGAGCGCGAGCACGCCGAGTTCGACTACGTCCAGAACGGCAAGCTCGTCGTGCACTCGGATCCGCGCGCGTTCGACGCGGCGCGCCGGCTTCTCGACTACCAGGCAAGCCTCGGGTCGGAGCAGCAGGCGCTCTCGGCCGACGAGTGCGTCGCGCTCGAGCCGGCGCTCGGCGCGATGCGGCCGCGGATCGCCGGCGGGATCTGCACGCCGAGCGAGGACGCCGGGGACTGCTACAAGCTCTGTCTCGCCCTGGAGCGGATCCTGCGCGCGAACGGCGCGCGTTTCCTCCTCGACACCGAGATCCGGCGGCTCCTGCACTGGCGCGACCGGATCATGGGGGTCGAGACGAGCGCCGGCGTCCTCGAGGCCGACCGCTATGTGCTCGCGCTCGGCGCCGCGAGCCCGTGGCTCGTGCGGCCGCTCGGGATCCGGCTGCCGATCTACCCGCTGAAGGGCTACAGCCTGACGCTGCCCGTCGGCCCCGGGCACCTCGCGCCGCGCATCAGCATCACCGACTTCAAGAAGAAGATCGTCTACGCGCGGCTCGGCGACGAGCTCCGCGTCGCCGGCATGGCCGATCTCGCCGGCCACCGACCCGACATCGACGAGTCGCGGATCGCCACGTTGCTGGACGAGACGCGCGCGGCGTTCCCCGAGGCGTCCGATTTCTCGCGCCTGAGGCCGTGGTGCGGACTGCGCCCGGCGACGCCGAAGGGCACGCCGATCCTCGGGCGCACCCCTTATCCGGACCTGCTGCTCGACTGCGGCCAGGGCGCGCTGGGATTCACGCTGGCCCTGGGTTGCGGGCGAGTGATGGCGGACCTCGCGGCGGGGCGGACGCCGGACGTGCCGCTCGAGGGTTTCGAGCTCCGCGAGGCGCGAGGCG
>DATEDA010000216.1:0-20026 GCA_035286595.1 Burkholderiales bacterium
CATGTCCGCCTGGCCGGCCATCATGAGCTGCAGGCCGTTCACCTGCGGACCGCCCATGCGGATGGTGACGTCGAGCCCGTGCTTCCGGTAGATGCCCTTGGCGATGGCCTGGTAGAACCCGCCGTGCTCGGCCTGGGCGTACCAGCTGGTGAGGAACGTGACCTTGTCCTGCGCCCCGGCGGCGGGCATGAGCAGGACGGCGGCGAACAGCAACGCGACAACGCGAACGATCATGGCTGGCCTCCTCGGCGAACGCGTCAGGAAAAGACGCGAGGCAATCATATGCCGCCGCGGCAAAGCGGTCCACGCCGGGAGCTATGGCCTCGCCGGCCGGCTCGTACCCTCGGGTTTCCAGCGACTCGGGCGCCGGTCCAGTGCACGCGGCGGCAATTCGGTGCACGCGGGGGCGATGATTGCCGGCCGCCCGGCCGCCGATTAGACTGTCCGCCTAACCCCCTGAAACCAACCATTCCGCGGAGATCGCCATGCGCCACGCATTCCTGCTCGCCGCCGCACTGTTCGCCGGCACCGCGTTCGCCCAGAAGGAAACGCCGGTCCGCTTCGCGCTCGACTGGCGCTTCGAAGGGCCGGCGGCGCCGTACCTGGTCGCCATCGACAAGGGCTACTACAAGGCCGAGGGCCTGAACGTCACTATCGACCCGGGCGGCGGCTCGGTCGAGGGCATCAACCGCGTCGCCTCGGGCGCCTACGACCTCGGCTTCGCCGACATCAACCTGCTCGTCAAGTACCGCGACAATCCGCGCAACCTTCCGGTCAAGGCGGTGATGATGATCTACGACGCGCCCGCGTTCGCGATCATCACGCTGAAGAAGGCCGGCATCGCCAAGCCCAAGGACCTCGAAGGCAAGATCCTCGGCGCGCCCGCGGCCGACGGCGCGTGGGCGCAGTGGCCGATCTTCGTGCAGGCGAACAAGATCGACGCCGCGAAGGTCAAGGTCGACAACATCGGCTTCCCGGTGCGCGAGCCCATGCTCGTCCAGGGCAAGGTCGACGCCATCACCGGGTTCTGGTTCTCCTCGTACATGAACCTGAAGGCGCAGGGCATCCCGCCGGGCGACATCGTGGTGCTCATGATGCGCGACTACGGTCTCGACCTGTACGGCAACGCGATCGTCGCCAACCCCGACTTCATGCGCTTCTCGCCGAAGGCGGTGGCCGGGTTCGTGCGCGGCACGATCAAGGGCATCCAGGAGACGATCCGCGATCCCGAGTCGGCGGTGGACAGCGTGATCAAGCGCAACCCGATCGCCAAGCGCGACGTCGAGCTCGAGCGCCTCAAGCTCTCCCTGGAGCGCAACTTCGTGACCCCCGACGTGCGGAAGAACGGGCTCGGGGCGGTGGACACGAAGCGCCTCGAGCGGTCGATCGAGCAGATCGGGCTCACCTTCCAATACACCAACAAGCCGAAGCCGGCCGACGTCTTCACCGCCGAATACCTGCCGCCGAGGGAGCAGCGGCTGGTGAAGTAGTTGCCCGAGCTCGTCCAGCTCGATCGCGTCTCGATGGCCTACGGCCGCGGCGCCGCCGCGGTCCGGGCCATCGACGAAGTCACGCTCGGCATCGCCGCGGGCGAGTTCATCGCCGTGGTCGGCCCGTCCGGCTGCGGCAAGAGCTCGCTGATGCGGCTCATCTCCGGGCTGCACCCGCCGCTCGGCGGCACGCTCACCGTCGAGGGCAAGCCGGTGAGCGGCCCGCTCAAGTCGGTCGGCATGGCGTTCCAGAACTCCAACCTCCTGCCGTGGCGGAACGCGCTCGACAACGTGCTGCTGCCGCTCGAGATCGTCGAGCCGCATCGCGGCCGCATGCGGAGCGAGCGCGGGGCGTACCGCGCCAAGGCGCAGAAGCTCCTCGAATCGGTCGGTCTCGGCGGGTTCACGGAGAAGTTTCCCTGGGAGCTCTCCGGGGGCATGCAGCAGCGCACCTCGATCTGCCGCGCGCTGATCCACGAGCCCGAGATCCTGCTGCTCGACGAGCCGTTCGGCGCGCTCGACGCGTTCACGCGCGAGGAGCTGTGGTGCGCGCTCCGGGACCTGCAGGCCGAGCGCAACGTCACGGTGCTGCTCGTCACCCATGACCTTCGCGAGGCGGTGTTCCTCGCCGACACGGTGTACGTGATGTCGAGCCGCCCGGGGCGGATCGTGCGACGCTGCGAGGTCGGGATCCCGCGGCCGCGCGACCTGGAAGTGAGCTACACGCAGCAGTTCCAGGACGTCGTGCACGAGCTGCGGCAGCTCATCGGCGGCCGGCACTGATGGAGCGGCGCGAGTTCGGCATCACGGTGGTATCGCCGGCGGCGTTCGTCCTGGCGCTGTTCGTGCTGTGGGAGCTCGTGTGCCGCGTGTTCAGCGTGCCGATCACGATCCTGCCGGCGCCCTCGGACGTGTTCGCCGCAATGTGGCAGTACCGCGCACCGATCGCCGACAACTCGTTCGTCACGCTCTGGACGACCCTCGCGGGGTTCTTCATCGCGACGGTGTTCGGGCTCGTGCTCGGGATCGCGGTCGGCTGGCACCGCGCGATCTACGCCGGCATCTACCCGGTACTGATCGGCTTCAACTCGATCCCGAAGGTCGCGGTCGTACCGGTCCTGATCCTGTGGTTCGGCCTCGGCGAGATCCCGGCGATTCTGACCGCGTTCCTCATCTCCTTCTTCCCGATCGTCGTGAACGTCGCCACCGGGCTCGCGACCACCGAGCCGGAGCTCGAGGACGTGCTGCGCGCGCTCGGCGCCTCCAAGCTCGACGTCATGAGGAAGGTCGGCATCCCGCGGTCGCTCCCCTACTTCTTCGGCTCCCTGAAGGTCGCGATCACGCTCGCGTTCGTCGGCGCGGTGGTGTCCGAGACCGTGGGCTCCAACAAGGGCATCGGCAAGCTGATGCTCGACGCCCAGGCGGCGTTCCAGGTGCCGATCGTGTTCGCCGGCCTGCTGGTGCTGGCGGTGCTCGGGATCGCGCTCTACGCCGCCACCGCGGCGATCGAGACCCGCTTCACCGGCTGGGCCTTCCGCGGTCAGGCAAACCGCTGAACCGCGGTTAAACTACTCGTCTATGCCGCGCATCCCCTACGAAGACGAGATCATCGTCTCCTGGGTCGAGCTGCACCGGGACGCCCGATACCTCGCCGAGATCCTCCTCGACAAGGGTCCCTGGAAGGGCATCGTCGCGGTGACGCGGGGCGGCCTCGTCCCGGCGGCGCTCGTGGCGCGCGAGCTCGACATCCGGCTGGTCGACACGATCTGCGTCACCAGCTACGACGCCGCGGCCGGCGGCCAGGCGGCGCAGGTGCAGGGCTCGGTCGAGGTGCTGAAAGGAGTCCCCGGCGACGGCGCGGGCTACCTCCTCATCGACGATCTCGTCGACACCGGCCGCACCGCGCAGACGGTGCGCCGGCTCCTGCCGAAGGCGCACTTCGCGACGCTCTACGCCAAGCCCGCCGGGCGGCCGTTCGTCGACACCTTCGTCAAGGAGTTCAAGCAGGAGAAGTGGATCCACTTCCCCTGGGACATCGAGTACAAGTTCGCGACGCCGATCAAGGACGGCGGGCGCAGCGGCGCTGGCCCGGGTTGATCCTCAGCTCGTACAGAAGGTGACCTCTCGATGAACAGGAAAGTGCTGGCGATCGCGGTCGCGGGTCTATTCGCAGCGCCGGCAGTGGCCGTGGCGCAGAAGAGCACCGTCGAGATCTACGGCCGCGCCAACCTCGGCGTCGACTACTACGAAGCCCAGGGTGCGGCGAACCCCTATAACAACCACGTCGGCCGCGTCCGGGTGTTCGAGAACAGCTCGCGCGTCGGCATTCGCGGGATCGAGGACCTCGGTGACGGGCTCAAGGCAGTCTTCCAGATCGAGACCGGCGTCAACGTCGATAGCGGCAGCAACACGGGTCAGAACGGCGCGGCCAACGCGAGCACCGGCTTCTGGGCCTCGCGCGACTCGTTCGTCGGTCTCGACAGCGGCTTCGGGCGCCTGACCTTCGGCCGCCAGTCGATCTACTGGCTGAACGCGGTGAACGCGCAGTTCCTGGCGAACTACGTCAACACCGAGATCCCGTGGACGAACGGCACCCAGCTCGGCCGGATCAGCACCGGCGTGTCGATCGCCCGGGTCAGCAACGTCGTGCAGTACACGTCACCGATGCTCGGCGGGGTCAACGCGACGCTGAGCTACTCGCCGAACGCGCAGGAAGCGGTGCAGAACGTCGGCGCCGGCGCCGACACGGACGGCGCGATCTGGGGCGTCACGCTGCGCGGCGTCTGGGGTGCGTTCTACGTTCAGGGCGACTTCGCCCAGAACAACGCCAACAAGTCGCCGGCCACCGGCACCCAGCAGAAGGCCACGCTCTACAAGCTCGGCGGCAGCTGGGGCTACATGCCCGGCGCGCGGGTCGGCCTGATCTGGGTCCGCACGGATACCAACAACCAGGGCGGCCTGGTTCCCGGGTTGGTCGCGGGCGACGACGTCTACCAGGACGGCTGGACGATCAACTGGGAGCAGACGTTCGGCAACGTCCAGGCGATGGCCCAGTACGGCTGGACCGGCGACATGAAGGACTGCGACGCGACGACGGCGACGGTGTCTTGCGCCGACAGCAGTTCGAGCGGCTTCATGGTCGGTGCCCGGTACTTCCTGTCCAAGCGCACCTGGGTCTACGCCACCTACAACCAGGTCAGCAACAAGGCGAACCAGTTCGCCGACTATACGACCGCCGGTTACACCTCGACCACCGGTCTGACGGCGGCCGGGCCAAACCCGTACGGCGCGGATCCGAAGATCTGGGCGCTCGGCATCCTCCACGCGTTCTGAGGCGCAGCTGGGACGGCAGATCCCGGCGGACCAGCGAGAAGTCGAGGTCCGTCGGCGGCGGAGGCTTTGGGCGCGCCACCGTCGTCGCTCGCCTGTCGAATCCGCTCCGTTTCCGGCCGGACTCGGCGTGCGGCTACTTCGCCATGCCCTTCCGGAATTCCTCGGAGGACACCTCCAGCACCACCGACGATGTCATCGTCACTTCGGCGCCCGTCTTGGCGTCCTTGAACATGATGGTCCCGTTCTTCCGCTCGACCTTTTCGGTGTAGTACGCCCGACCGGACCCGGGGTCGGTCACCCGGTAGTAGCTCGCGCAGCCGGCCATGAGCACCGCCGCGAGAACCACCAGTCGCTTGGCAATTCCGATCTTCATGATGACTCCTTCGTTGTTACGCACGCATCCTACTTCACTTTTCACTGGGCTTTCGCCACCGGCGGCGGCGTCCACTTCCCGCTCGTGATCGCCGGCCCCGGCCAATACGTGCGGACATAGAGCGAGAAGTCCGCGCCGAGCGTCGCGTTGAGCGCGGCGACGATCGTGAACTCGGGAACCCCGTTGCCATCGGGCCATTGACGATGGCGCGGACGCGGGATTGACGAACCATTGACGATCACCGCCGGCCCGGCCGCTTGGGTTGACGTTCATGATTTGTGAAAGTTGACAATAGATTGACGATCTGCCAGCGTCGCCGGCATGGATGCCAAGCGCCGGATCCTCGCCTATCTCGCCCGGCGGCAGTCGGCTGCCGGCGGCGAGTTGCGGGCCCACCTCGGCATCAGCCGCCAGGCCCTCAGCGTGCACGTCCGCAGCCTGGTCGAGGCCGGAAGGGTGGTGCGCACCGGGACGGCCCGGGGTGCGCGCTACATGCTGCGCGGCCGCGCCCCGGCGGCCGCGGTGGTCTCGCGCGCGTTGCGCACCCGGGGACTCGACGAGGGCCGGATCTGGGACGACCTCGCCGCGGGCCTCGATCTGCGCCGCGCCCTGCGGCCAAACGTGGACGCGATCGCCCATTACGCCTTCACCGAGATGCTCAACAACGCGATCGAGCACTCGGAGGCGGACCGTTGCTCGATCCGCTGCAGCCTCGACCCCAGCACCTTCTCCTTCGAGGTCCGCGACCCCGGCATCGGCGTGTTCCACTCCATTGCCTCCAAGCTCCGATTGGACGACGAGCAAAGGGCCCTCATCGAGCTGCTGAAGGGCCGCACCACCACCATGCGGGAAGCTCACACGGGGGAAGGCATCTTCTTCACCTCGCACGCCGCGGACCGGTTCGTGCTCCGCTCTCACCGGATCCAGGTCGAATGGAGCCGGGCCAAGGACGATGTGTTCGTGGCCCGGCGGCGCTACCTGGAGGGCACCAAAGTCTCCTTCGCAATCCAGTGCAGCAGCCGGCGCCGGCTCGAGGCCGTCTTCGGCCGGTTCGCGCCCGAGGAATACGACTTCCGGTTCGAGAAGACGAGAGTCCTCGTGAAGCTGCTGCAGCGCGATTTCGTGTCGCGCTCGGAAGCGAGGCGGCTGCTCGCGAATCTCGAGAAGTTCCGCGAGATCGTGATCGACTTCCGGGACGTGAATTCGGTGGGTCAAGGCTTCGCCGACGAGGTGTTCCGCGTCTTTGCGCACCGCCACCCGGGGGTCTCGATCACCACCGAAAACACGAATCCCGTGATCGACGCCATGATCCGCCATGCGACGTCGCAGTGATCTGCGTATCGGCGCCCGGACCTCTCCTACTTCGCCGCGAAGATCACGAGGACGTTCGGCTTCTTGCCGGCCGGCGCCGCTGCCGGCGGCTTCGGTTTCTTCGACTCCTGTCCCGTGACCGGCGTCACGACGCCAGCGAGGGCCAGAAGCGCGAGCGCCCATATCAGCACCCTCATCACTCGGATGATGCCACTCATGGTGCGCTTCTCCTTTGTTCGATGAAGCCGGCCGCAACCGGCGGCCTGCGGTCCCGCAACCGGCGCTACTCGAACGGGAAGATCTTCTTCCAGTCGGTCTTCATGCTGACGACGGTCCAACCCTTGGCGTTCGCTTCATCGAGCGCCTTGTCGAGGCGGCCGACCGACGACTTGCGGTCGTATGCGTATTCGCGCTCGGCGTCGGTGTGATGAACGATCAGCATCAGGCGCGCGCCGGCGCCGGCCGCGGTGTACTGCAGCATCTGCAGGTCGCCGTCGGAGTTGCCGAACGCCGCGATCGGGCGGCGGCCGATGTGGGTCTGGATGCCCACCGGCTTGCCGGGCCCGTCGTCGATGTGATCGATCGCGGCGAGCCGCATCAGCACCGGCTTGCCGTCGCGCAGCTCGTACTTCAGCTTGCCGGTGCTGCCGACCACCTGCTCCGGCGGGATCCCGTACACCCGGTCGGTCCAGGGGCGCATGAAGTCGATGCCGCCGCCCGAGACGATGAAGGTCTTGAACTCGTTGGCGCGCAGGTAGGCGAGCAGCTCGAGCATCGGCTGATACACGAGCTCGGTGTAGGGACGCTTGAAGCGGGGATGACGGGCGTTCGCGATCCAGCCGCCAGCGATGCGGTTGAAGTCCTCGGCCGACATGCCGGTGCTCGTGGCCGCGAGGATCTGCACCACGCCCTTCTCGCCTTGCGCAGCGAGCGCCTTGAAATCGCGTTCGAGCACCGCCTTGAACGGCTGCTGCGTCTTCCACTCCGGGTGCCTGGGCGCGAGCTCCTTCACGCGGTCGAGCACGAACGCCATCTGCACGTACATCGGCTGCTCGCACCAGAGCGTGCCGTCGTTGTCGAACACGGCGATGCGCTCGGCCGGCGGGACGAAATCCTTGCCCGCCTTGTCGGTGACGGCCTGCACGAAGGCGAGGATGCGCGCCTTGGCCGGGCCTTCGTTCCAGGAGGGAAGGGGCTGCGCGGTGGCGGTTGCGCCCCATGCAAAGAGGAGCGCAGCAAGGAAGACGCGCCAGGCGATGGAGAGGAGGAAGGGTTTCATCTCTTGTTCCCTTGTCTTGAGCATGGACAATCGCCCGCGCACGCCTTTAGGCCGGGTGTGCCGCGGACGATACTTCCCGCCTGCCCCTCAGGCCGGCACCCTAGAGCCCCGACAGGCGTTTGTCTAGCTTGGTGCGACCTCTTCCCGCGCTCGTCATCGAGCGCGCGTGAAGCTCGTTCGGCGGTCGATCGCCGCGGTTTTCGTCCGCTCGCCGACCGCAAGCGCTTCCGTACCAGGACGTCGATCCGGCGCCGATTCGAGCCCGGCCCGCGCCCGGGCGAACGTGGCCCGCACGTCGGTTTCGCGGGCCTGCCGGTACACGAACTGCGGGCTGGTGATCGGGATCACCGGAACCAGCCTCGACTTCGCGGGGATGTCGTGGATCATGGGATGACCTCCTGCCGCATTTCCGCGATCGGACAGCCGCCGGAGGGACAGCAGAGGAGCAGGGGGAGGAGAAGGTCTGCCCCCCCGGCGGCGCCGATCTCTTCAGTCGTGCCCGTCATGCCCGCCGACGGCCCGGGCCACCGCCGCCACGAGTGTCCGGCCGGCGAACGGCTTTGGCAGGTAGCCGGCCGCGCCGAGCGCCTCGGCCTGCGCGCGCGCGGCGGGCTGGTCGTGGCCGGTGATGAAGATGACTGGCGGCTGCCGGCTCCCGGCCCGCGCGAGCGCGCGGCGAAGCTCGAAGCCCGACAGCCCGGGAAGATGGATATCGAGAACAAGGCACGCCGCCCGGCCCGCCGCATCGGACTGGAGCAGGGTCTCGGCCGAGGCGAACGTCTCCGCCCGGAATCCCGCCGCGTTGAGCACCCGCTCGAGCGCCTGCCTCATTCCGTCGTCGTCGTCCACGACCACGATCGCCCCCTTCTCTTGCTCCGGCATCGGACGTGTTCTCCTGTTGCGCCTCGGTGCTGCGACGCCGGAGCGGTCCGGGCAATCATCGTCCTGGAGTCGACCCCCGGGAATTGGCCTTTGGTGCAGGGTGAAGAGCGTCGGGGTCGGCGCGCAGGCGCACCGCGGGCCGAAACTGCCTTCTCAGAGGGGCCGGGAACCCCGGTGAAAGCCGGGCGCGAAGCGAACCGGGGGATGCCCGAATCCCCGCTTCACTCCCGTTTCGCCGCCCCCGCGGAGAAGCCGCCCAGCTCGCCGCTCAGCTGATTGGCGACGTGCACCAGCTCGGCGACCGACGCGACCTGCATCTTCTCCATCACCTGCGCGCGGTGCGCCTTGACCGTGCGCTCGGCGGTGCCCAGCTCGCCGGCGATCTGCTTGTTGAGCTTGCCGGCGACGACGCCGGCGAAGACCTCCCGCTCGCGTGGCGTGAGCGTCTCGTAGCGGGCGCGAAACGCGTGCAGCCGCTCGTGGGCCGACCGCGTCTCGGCGTCGCGCGCGAGCGCCGTCCGTACCGCGGCGAGGAGCGCGTCCCGGCTGACCGGCTTCGTGAGGAAGTCGACCGCGCCCGCCTTCATCGCTCGCACGCTCATGGGGATGTCGCCGTGCCCGGTCAGGAAGACGATCGGCAGCGGGACTTCGAGCCGCGCGAGCGCCTCCTGGAGGTCGAGACCGCTGGGACCGGGCATGCGGACGTCGAGCACCACGCAGCCCGGCGCATCCCGGTCCGAACGGCCCAGCAGGAACTCGCCTGCAGACCCGTAGCCGCGCGCCTCGTGGCCGGCGGCCTGCAACAGGCGCACGACGGCGGTCCGCACCGAGTCGTCGTCGTCCACCACGTGGACGATCGGGCGCCGTTCGGTCACGCCGGAGACTCCGCCGACAGCGCGAACCGGAGCGTGGCGCCGCCGTCGGCGCGGTTCTCCGCCCAGATCCGCCCGCCGTGCGCCTCCACGATCGAGCGAGCAATGGACAACCCCAGCCCCATCCCGTCCTGCTTCGTCGTGAAGAAGGAATCGAACAGCCGCGGCAGCCGCTCTGGCGGGATCCCGGGCCCGCTGTCGGTCACTGCGACCTCCACCCCGCTGTCGCTGCGCGCCGTGCGCACAGCGAGCCGCCGCTGGGGGGCCGGCGTGTCGGCCATCGCTTCCATCCCGTTCAGGAGCAGGTTCAGCAGCACTTGCTGCAGGTGCACCCGGTCGCCGTGCACCGCCGGCAGACCTGGCGCGAGGTCGGTCTCCAGCGCGACACCCCGGCGCGCGGCGTCGGCGCCGAGGAGTTGCAGGACACCGGAGGTCACCTCGTTCAGATCGAGCGGTTGCCGCTCCAGCGCGCGCTTGCCCAGCAGCGCCCGCATGCGCCGGATCACCTGGCTCGCCCGCAGGTCGTCCTTGCGGATGTCGGCCAGGATCCGCCGCACCTCGTCGAGCCGCCCGGGATCGGCCTCCAGCAGGAGCTCGGCCGCGTCGGCGTTGCTCAGGATCGCACCGAGCGGCTGGTTGATCTCGTGCGCAATCGAGGCGGTCAGTTCGCCCATCACGGCGAGCCGCGATGCATGGGCGAGCCGCTGGTTGGCGTCCTCCGCGCGCTTGCGGTCGGTGATGTCCCGTCCGATCCCCTGCAGCTCGGTCACGCACCCGTCCGACGCGACGACCGCAGAGTCCACCCACTGCTGCCAGCCGATGGTCCCGTCCGCGAGCAACACCTCGTGCTCGATCGTGCACACGCGCGGCTGCGTTACGAGCGACGCGATATGGTCCAATGCCGCCGGTCGCGCCGAGTCCGGGATCAGCTCCACGAACCTCCGCCCGATCAGCTCCTCCCGCCGTCGGCCGAAGAACCGGCAGTAGGCCTCGTTGACGAAGGTGAGCGTCGTGTCCGGCAGGTACCGGCAGACGAGCTCGGTCTGGCTCTCCACGACTTCGCGGTAGCGCTCCTCGCTCGCCTGCAGCGCCTCCTCGGCCCGCTTGCGGTCGGTGATATCGACGATCAGGCCCATGACCCTGACGCACCGGCCGCTCTCGTCGTAGATCGGCTCGGCGCGCGCCTCGGCCCAGCGCAGGGCGCCGTCAGGCCAGACCACGCGGTACTCGCAGCGATATTCGTTGCGCTCGGCAATGGCCTTCTCCATCGCCGCATCCGCGCGGGGGCGATCGTCAGGGTGCACGCAACTGGCCCAGACGTCCTGACTGGGCACGACGCCGAACGGCGGGAGGCCCATGATCGCGAAGTGCTCCTTGGACCAGGTGACCGTGTTGCGACGCAGGTCCCAATCCCACGCGCCCATGCGGCCCGCCGCGAGCGCAAGCCGTAGCCGCTCTTCGCTCTCGCGCAGCGCCGTGCCGGAGCGATTCCGCTCGGCAACGAGGGCTGCGAGCAGCAGCAGGGGAACCGAGACCGACAGCAGAAACGCCTGCACGGACAGCACGCTCTCGGCCGCCGATGCGCCGACGAACGGCCCGTGACCGGCCTTGGTCGCCGCGAGCGCCGCCAGCGTGACGAACAGGAGATGCAGCGACAACCCGCCGGGCCCGAAGCGAACCGCCGACCAGAGGAGCAGCGGGAGCGGCGCAAAGAGCAGCGCCTGCTGGCTCGCGAGGCCACCCTCCCCTTCGAGACCGGGTAGGACCAGCGCCAGGACGCCAATCGTCAGCGCCGCGAATTCCAGGTGGCGTTGCCGCGTGACCGCCCTGATCGCCGCCGTTCCGCCGGCAGCCGTCTGGACGATCAGCGGGGTGAGAGCGACCGCCCCGCAAATGCCGGCCAGCGTCCGCTGATGCCATGCGAGCGCGAAGTCGTCGACCCAGCCCGTGAGAACGAAGAGCCCGGCCACCAGGGCCGCGGCGGCCGCCACCGGCAGGATCACGCCGAGGACGAGGAAAACGGTCATGGGGCGAAACGCGTCCAGCCGCGGCGGAGCGCCGATGAGACGCTGCACGACCATCGCCCCGAGCATCGCCTGCGCGGCATTTCCAGCGAAATGGATGAGCATGACCGCGAGCGGGACCGGGCCTTGAAAGTGGCTCGCGAGATGCAGGTGCACCGGCAGCAATGCAACGAGGTACAGCCACCAGCGGCGCGGCGGTGTGAGCATCAACGCCGCCAGCAGGACGCCGTGCGGCAGCCAGATGTCGGAGATCCCGCCGTGCTCGAGCCGGAGCGCGAACGCGACGATCCCCGCGCCGTAATAGCCCGCGCAGACCAGCAGGACGGCTAACGCCAGGCGAGCATGCGGGTGTACGCGAGCGGCCGCAGCCGGCGCGAGGCCCGTTGCATCGGCCTCGAGGTCGTCTATTCGGGCGTCGGCCATCTGAGCCTCGCTTCCGACCGAAATCAGGCGGCGCTTACCGCAGCGTCACCCGCGCAAACTTGCGCTTGCCGACTTGCAGCACGTAGGTACCGGGCGGCAGCTTCAACCCCTTGTCGCTCACCCGCTCCCCGTCGAGACGCACCCCGCCCTGCTCGATCATGCGCAGCGCCTCGGAGCTGCTCGGCGTGAGGTCGGCCTGTTTCAGGATCTGGGTGATGACGAGCGGTGCGCCGCCGGTCTGCAGCGTCACCTCCGGGATCTCCTCGGGCATCGCCCCGTCGCGGAAGCGCGCCTCGAACCCGGCTTGCGCCTTCTCCGCCGCCGGCTTGCCGTGAAAGCGCTCGACGATTTCCTTCGCGAACGCGACTTTGATGTCGCGCGGGTTGCGCCCCGTCGCGACTTCGCGCCGCCAGCCGTGCACGACGTCCAGCGGCTGGAACGAGAGGAGCTCGAGGTAGCGCCACATCAGCTCGTCGGAGATCGACATGAGCTTGCCGAAGATCTCCTGCGGCGGCTCGGCGATCCCGACGTAGTTGCCGAGCGACTTCGACATCTTCTGCACGCCGTCGAGCCCTTCGAGGAGCGGCATGGTGATGATGACCTGGCTCTCCTGGCCGTACTGCTTCTGCAGCTCGCGCCCGACGAGCAGGTTGAACTTCTGGTCGGTGCCGCCGAGCTCGACGTCGGACTTCATCACCACCGAGTCGTAGCCCTGCATGAGCGGATACAGCAGCTCGTGCACCGCGATCGGCTGCTGCTCGCGAAAGCGCTTGGCGAAGTCGTCGCGCTGGAGGAGCTGCGAGACGGTGTAGCGCGCGGCGAGCCGGATCATCCCCTCGGCGCCGAGCGCGCTCGACCACGACGAGTTGAACAGGATCTCGGTCTTGCCCGGATCGAGGATCTTGAACACCTGCTCGCGGTAGGTCTTGGCGTTGTCCTCGATCGCCTCCGGGCTGAGCGGGGGGCGGGTGGCATTGCGCCCGGACGGATCACCGATCATCCCGGTGAAGTCCCCGATGAGGAACTGAACCTGGTGTCCGAGGTCTTGGAAGTGTCGTAGCTTGTTGATGACGACCGTGTGACCCAAGTGGAGGTCGGGCGCCGTCGGGTCCATCCCGAGCTTCACCCGGAGCCGGCGGCCGGTCTTGAGCTTGCGGACGAGGTCGTCCTCGACGAGCAGTTCGTCGCAGCCGCGCCGGATGACGGCGAGCTGGTGGTCGAGGTCGAGCTTTGGCACGTGACTTAATGCTTGGTCGGACTTCACGACGCTGCTACACTTCGCCGCAAGTATAGGAAAAGCAACAGAAATCACCCCCGGAGCGAGATGTCGATTCTAGCCCAGAGCGATGCGCCGCGCGACCGCGCCCGCCGGCGCCGCGCCGTCGTCGCGATCGGCGTCGCGGCGCTGCTGCTCGGCGTGGCTGCGACCGGCACCGTCAAGGACTCGCCGCCCCCGGCGCGCGAGATCGTCGTCGACCCGCTCCCGCTTGTCCTCCACGATCCGGCCGCGGATCCAGTGCAAGCCTATTGGCACGAGACCCGGTTCGAGCGGGGCGACACGTTCGCTGCGCTGCTCTCCCGGCTTGGCGTCGACGGCGCGGAAACGACGCGGCTCCTCAAGGAAAACGGCGGGTCGAAGCCATTTCGCAACCTTCGCCCCGGGATGACGGTGCAGGCGCAGACGAGCGAGCTCGGCCAGCTCCTCGCACTGCGCTTCCTGTCGGGCGAGGCGACGACCGTGCTGGGGTTCCAGCGCGACGGGGTTCGCTTCACCGCGATCGAGGAGCGGGCCGAGCTCGCGCGGCACGTGTTCCTGAAGTCGGGCGAGATCCAGAGCTCGCTGTTCGCGACCGCCGACGCGGTCGGGCTGCCGGATTCGATCACGATCCAGATGGCCGACATGTTCTCCGGCGACATCGATTTCCACCGCGATCTGCGCCGCGGCGACAGCTTCCGGGTCGTGTACGAGGTGTTCCATCACAACGGCCGTCCGCTCCAGGCCGGCCGCGTGCTCGCGGCGGAGTTCGTCAACGACCGCAAGGCCTACCGCGCGGTGTGGTTCGTCGACGAGAGCGGAAAGGGCGGCTACTACACCGCGGACGGCAAGAACCTGCGCAAGGCGTTCCTGCGCTCGCCGCTCGAGTTCTCGCGCATCACCTCCGGGTTCAGGATGCGGTTCCACCCGATCCTGCGGGAGTGGCGCGCGCACAAGGGCGTGGACTACGGCGGACCGACCGGCACGCGCGTGAAAGCGACCGCGGACGGGACCGTGGAGCTCGCGGGGTGGCAAGGCGGCTACGGCAACGTCGTCGTGCTGCGGCACAGCGGCGGGATTACGACGTTGTACGCGCACCTGCGCGGCGTCGCGAGCGGGATCCGGCGCGGCGCGCGGGTCGCGCAGGGCGACGTCATCGGCTACGTGGGCGCGACGGGGTGGGCGACGGGCCCGCACCTGCACTACGAGTTTCGCGTGAACAACCAGCACCGCAACCCGCTGACGATCGCGATGCCCGCTGCGGAGCCGGTGGCT
The DNA here is from genome assembly GCA_035286595.1 of Burkholderiales bacterium. Taxonomy (GTDB): domain Bacteria; phylum Pseudomonadota; class Gammaproteobacteria; order Burkholderiales; family SG8-39; genus DATEDA01. The sequence goes on from DATEDA010000216.1 coordinate 14,518, forward strand.
CCGCAGCGGATGGCGGCGTTCCGCGCCGCGGCCGACCCGCTCGCCGCGCAGCTCGAGCTCCTCGCCGACGCGAACGTCGCGGCGCTGGAGTGAGCCCTTCACCCCGACCACGGGGAGCGGGCGTTCCCGAGTGTCCGAGCTCTACGTCGGCCTGATGTCGGGCACGAGCCTCGACGGCGTGGACGCCGTCCTGGTCGATTTCTCGGAAGCGCCCGGCCGGCTGGTCGCGAGCCACTTCGCGCCCTACCCCGACGCGGTTCGAGCCGAGGCGCTCGCGCTCAATGCGGTCGGGCCGAACGAGCTCGAGCGCGCCGCGGAGCTTGGGAACCGGCTCGCGGAGCGCTACGCAGCGGCAGTGAACGAATTGCTCGCCGCGGCCGGCGTCGAGAAAGACCGCATCGCCGCGATCGGCTGCCACGGGCAGACCGTGCGCCATCGTCCGGATCGCGGTTACACGGTGCAGCTCGGAAACGGCGCCCTGCTCGCGGAGCGAAGCGGCATCCGCGTCGTCTGCGACTTCCGCAGCCGCGACGTGGCCGCGGGCGGTCATGGCGCGCCGCTCGTGCCCGCCTATCACCTAGCGTGTTTCGCATCGCCCACCACGCATCGCGTGATCGTCAACATCGGCGGCATCGCCAACGTCACCGATCTGCGTCCGGGAGCGCCGGTGCGCGGGTTCGACACCGGTCCCGGGAACGTGCTGCTCGACCTCTGGGCGCAGCAGCACCTCAGCCAGCCCCTCGACCGCGACGGCGCGTGGGCGGCTTCGGGCACGGTCGTCGACGAGCTGCTGCGCGCCATGCTGGCAGATCCGTTCTTTGCGGGGCCGCCGCCGAAGAGCACCGGCCGCGATCAGTTCAACGAGGCGTGGCTCGCGCGCCACCGTCCGGAGCGGTTTGCTCCGCGCGATGTCCAGGCCACGTTCGTGGCGCTGACCACGCAGTCGATCGCGGACGCGGTGACGCGCTTCTGCGGCGGCGCTCAGGAAGTCTTCGCGTCGGGCGGCGGCGCGTCGAACCCGCACCTGATGCGCGAGCTTGCGCGCCCGCTGCCGAGTCTGCGCGTCGCGACGACGGCGGCTGCGGGCGTCGACCCCGACTGGGTGGAGGCGATGGCCTTTGCCTGGCTCGCGCGCGAGACGCTCGCGGGCCGAACGTCGAGCCTGCCGGAGGTCACCGGCGCCGCCGGGCCGCGCGTTCTCGGGGCGATTTATCCCCTGTAGCTCGCGTCCGGCCGCAGCATCGCGGTTGATGCTTTGATGATTGCAATTTTGATGCGATGATGCTAGCGTGTCGGCCATGAGAACCACGCTGACCATCGAGGATCGGATCGCCAAGGCCCTGAAGGCGCTCGCCCACCGCTCCGGAAAGCCGTTCAAGCAGGTCGTGAACGAAACCCTCCAGACCGGTCTCGCCGCGCGGGAGGTGCCGGCGAAGGCGCGGCCGTATCGCCTCAAGCCCGCGTCTCTCGGGGGTGTTCTGCCGGGCGTCGACCTGACGAAGGCCCTGCGCCTCGCGGCGTCGCTCGAGGACGAGGAGATAGCGCGCAAGCTCGAGCTCCGCAAGTGATTCTCATCGACGCCAACCTGCTCATCTACGCCATCGACGCCGACTCGCCGCATCACACGCGTGCGAAGCGCTGGCTGGAAGAGACGCTGTCCGGCGACACTTGGGTGGCGCTGCCATGGGTGGTGATCCTCGCGTTCCTGCGGATCACGACCCGAACGGGGATCCTAAGGAACCCGCTGCCGCCCGTGGAAGCGCTCGCCTATGTCGACTCCTGGCTCGCACAGCCCTACGTCAGGGCCACGGGTCCGGGCGACAATCATTGGCCGATCCTGCGAAACCTCCTGAGGTCGAGCGGCACGGCAGGCAACCTGACCTCCGACGCGCACCTCGCTGCGCTCGCGCTGGAGCACGGGTGCACGATCGCGTCGGCCGATAACGACTTCCGGCGGTTCGCCGGGGTAACGCACATCAACCCGCTCGCCAACTGATTGTCCATCGCCGCCGCGCTTGTCGCGGGTGGCCAGCACCCGGCGCGTTCTCGGGGCGATTTATCCCGGGTGAGTGGCGCGCACGCCACGGCCGCGGCCACCGATCTGTAAAACATTGTCAATTCCGTGCCGGGTCTACTAGCGACCCTGCGGTCCGCGCGTCCGCCACTAAGGCGTAACGACCACCTTAGCGGCACTCCCCCGGAACGGGTGTCCGCGAAAACTCCATCACGTTCATGGAGTTGGACACGACCCGCTTTACGGCAACCGCGCCCTGCCCGACCTGTTTCGCTCACTCGGCGGGACTTCGTTCGTAGGCGACTCGCCGCTTTTCGTGATTGACCCCCACCGCGCGACGGCTAGGATAGGCGTGACAAAAGTCGCACTTGGCCCGCAGCCGGGGGCCGAGGGTTTCGACAACAACACGCCGTGGGCCAGCATCGGTTGCGCCCGAGCCACAAGAAGCCTGCCCGTGACTCGTTCGCCCCGACTGCGCGGGGCGGTGCGAACTGTCGGAAAAACTTGCGATGAACAACGCCCAAGCAGGGGATGCGGCGCGCCGCCAGGGAGGGGCGCCGAACGCGATCGACTCCGGGCTCGTGAGCGTCGCGCTGATCGCGCGCTTTCACGGCCGGCCGATCGACTTCGGCCAGCTTCGCCACGAGTTCGCTCCAGGTGGCGGGCGCTTCGACGACCCGGCGGTGATCCGGAGCCTGCGCGGGCTGGGCTTCCGGGCCGAGTTCCGGCAGCTCGGCTTCGCCGAGCTGCGCAAACTTCCCGCCCCCGCGATCGTCCTCCTGAAGGACGGCCGCTACGCCGTCGTCGGCCGCACGACCGAGCGCGAAGCGCTCGTGCAGTTCGCTGGCGCCGAGCGGCCGATCAAGGTGACGGCCGACGACCTCGCGCGGACCTGGACCGGCCGGATCGTGACGGCCACGCCGTCGTTCGCCGCGCAGACCGCGGTGCGCTTCGGCGTCGGCTGGTTCTGGGAGGCGCTGCAGAAGTATCGCCGGCTCCTCGGCGAGGTCGTCGCGGCGTCGTTCTTCCTGCAGCTCTTCGCGCTGGTCACCCCGCTCGCGTTCCAGGTCGTGATCGACAAGGTACTGGTGCACCGCGGCCTCTCCACCCTCGACGTGCTGGTCATCGGGCTGATCGTGGTGACGCTGTTCGAGGTCCTGCTCGGCGGCTTGCGGACCTACGTCTTCTCGCATACCACGAACCGGGTGGACGTCGAGCTCGGCGCGAAGCTCTTCCGGCACCTGCTCGCGCTGCCGCTCAGCTACTTCGGCGCGCGCCGCATCGGCGACACGGTGGCGCGGCTGCGCGAGCTCGAAACGGTCCGCAGCTTCATGACCGGCTCGGCGCTGACGGTCGGGATCGACCTCCTCTTCACGGTGCTGTTCCTCGCCGTGATGGCCTACTACAGCGCGTTCCTGACGCTGATCGTGATCGCGTGCCTGCCGCTGTTCTTCGGGATCTCGATGGTCCTCACGCCGCTCCTCAAGTCGAAGCTCGACGACAAGTTCACTCGCAGCGCCGAGAACCATTCCTTTCTCGTCGAGGCGGTCGGAGGGATCGAGACGCTGAAGACGATGGCCGCCGAGCCGCACGTGCGCCGGCAGTGGGAGGAGCGGCTCGCCGGATACGTCCACTCCGCGTTCCAGTCGAGCCACGTCGCCAACCTGACCCAGCAGGGGATCGGGCTCGTCGGCAAGGCGCTCACGATCGCGCTGCTCTGGTTCGGCGCGAGGCTCGTGATCGAGGGCGAGCTCACCGTCGGGCAGCTCATTGCGTTCAACATGCTCGCCGCGCGCGTGAACGCGCCGATCCTGCGGCTCGCGCAGCTCTGGCAGGAGCTGCACCAGATGCGGGTGTCGCTCCATCGGCTCGCCGACATCATGGACGCCGCGGCCGAGCCGGCGTTCAAGACGGGCCGCTCGACGATGCCCGACCTTGCCGGCGCCGTGTCGTTCGAGAACGTGACCTTCCGCTACGCCGGCGACGGGCCGGAGGTGCTGAAGAACGTGAGCTTCAGGGCCCAGGCCGGAGAGGTCATCGGCGTGGTCGGGACCTCGGGCTCGGGCAAGAGCACGCTCGTCCGACTGCTGTTGCGCCTCTACGTCCCCGAGCGCGGGCGGGTGCTGGTGGACGGCATGGACCTCACGCTCGCGGATCCGTCGTGGCTGCGGCGCCAGATCGGTGTCGTCAGCCAGGACGTCGTGCTGTTCAACGCCACGGTGCGCGAGAACATCTCGCTGGCCGATCCGTCGATGCCGATGGAGGAGGTCACCACCGCGGCGAAGCTCGCCGGTGCGCACGATTTCATCCTGCGGCTGCCGGACGGCTACGACACCCGGGTCGGCGAGCGCGGCGGCACGCTCTCCGGCGGCCAGCGGCAGCGCATCGCCATCGCGCGGGCGCTCGCGGCGCGGCCGCGGATGCTGGTGTTCGACGAGGCGACGAGCGCGCTCGACGCGGAGTCCGAGCGGCTCCTGTGGGACAACATGAAGACGATCGCGATCGGCCGCACCGTGTTCATCATCACCCACCGGCTGCCGACCCTGCGCGGCGTGGACCGGATCGTCACGCTGGAGGATGGCCGGCTGGTCGAGGAAGGAGCGCCGCGGGACCTGCTCGCGCAAGGCGGCCGGTATGCGGAGTTCCATCGGCTGCAGCTCGGAGGCGCCAATGCGTAGCCCGCCGCGACTGCGTGCCCTCCGCGTGGTGGCCAACGACGTGGTCGCCCGTGCCCGCTCGTGGCTCGAGCCGCGCGCCCGCTCGATGCTGGAGCCCGACACGAGCGAGTTCGCGCCGGCGGCGGTCGAGATCCAGTCGCAGCCGCCCGCGCCGCTCGGCCGTGCGATCGCCATCGCGATCATGGCGTTCATGGTCGCGTTCGTGCTGTGGGCGGTGTGGGCGCAGTTCGACGTCGTCGCCTCGGCGGCCGGGAAGGTCGTGCCCTCGGCGCGAGTCAAGGTCCTGCAGTCCCTCGAGCCCGGCATCGTCAAGGCGATCCACGTGCGCGATGGTCAGACGGTGAAGCAGGGCGAGGTCCTGATCGAGCTCGACCCCACCACCACCCAGGCCGACCGGACGCGCCTGGTGCGCGACGTGATGGAGGCGAGGATCGACCTGCAGCGGCTGATCGCGCTCTCGGCGGGCAAGCCTGAGCTCGAGGGTCTGCCGCCCGATGCCGATCCCCGCATCGTCGAGACGACGCAGCAGCTGCTGTTGGCACGGCTCGCCGAGCACCAGCAGCGCATGGCATCGCTGTCGGCGGACGTCGTGCGGCGGCGCGCCGAGGCGAGCGCGATCGGCGCCACCGCGCAGAAGCTGCGGAGCACGCTGCCGCTGATCGAAAAGCGGCTCGCGATGAAGGAGTCGCTGGCGAAGCAGAAGTACCTGTCCGAGCTCTCGCTGATCGAGAGCCGGCTCGAGGTCGTCAACCACCACAAGGACATCGAGGCCCAGACCCACCGGCTGCGCGAGGCGCAGGCCGGGCTCGCGGTGGCC
>DATEDA010000217.1:0-7572 GCA_035286595.1 Burkholderiales bacterium
AGCCCCGCCATGGCCGTCGACATCGGGCTGCAGCTCGCGGTCGAACGGCTGCTCGCGCAGTACGCGCACTGCCTCGACGACGACCGGCTCGAGGCGTGGCCGGAGTTCTTCGTCGAAGCCGCCCGCTACCGGATCACGACCGCGGAGAACCTCGAGCGGGACTTGCCGCTGTCGATCGCCCACGCCGACTCCCGCGCCATGCTCCGCGACCGCGTGAGCGCGCTGCGCCACGCGAACATCTACGAAGCGCAGCGCTACCGGCACCTCGTGTCGGCGACCCTGGTCGAGCCGGTCGACGCCGCCACGGTGCGCGCGGTGTCGAACTTCGCCGTGGTGCGCATCATGCACACCGGCGAGTCGCTCCTGTTTGCGAGCGGCCGGTATCTCGACCGCATCCGGCTGGCCGGCGAGCGCGGCGAGCCGCAGTTCGAGGAGCGGCTGGTCGTCCTCGACAGCCGGCAGATCGACACGCTGCTCGCGATCCCGCTGTGAGGAACCGCTCGCTACCCTCTCCGTCCGTTCCCCGCTAGAATTCGTCGCTTCCCACCTTGCTCGGAGAACACCTGATGTCCGCGTCGATGGCCGACCGCGACGGCTGGATCTGGAACGACGGCAGGCTCGTGCCCTGGCGCGAGGCGACCACCCACGTCCTCACTCACTCGCTGCACTACGGCCTGGCGGTCTTCGAAGGCGTTCGCGCCTACAAGACCGTCGACGGCACCGCGATCTTCCGTGTCAAGGAGCACACCGATCGGCTGTTCAACTCGGCGCACATCTACATGATGAAGATCCCGTACCCGCGGGAGGTGCTGATCGAGGCGCAGCGGGAGGTGGTGCGGGCGAACGAGCTGGAGAGCTGCTACATCCGGCCGATCGCGTTCTACGGCTCGGAGAAGATGGGGGTCAGCCCGAAAGGAGCGAAGGTGCACGTCGCGATCGCCGCCTGGCCGTGGGGTGCGTACCTCGGCGCGGAGGGCCTGGAGAGGGGCATCCGCATCAAGACGTCCTCCTTCGCCCGCCACCACGTCAACGTCTCGATGTGCCGCGCGAAGTACTCGGGCACCTACGCGAACTCGATCCTTGCCAACCAGGAGGCGACCGAGCACGGCTACGACGAGGGGCTGCTGCTCGACGTCGACGGTTTCGTCGCCGAGGGCGCCGGCGAGAACCTGTTCGTGATCAAGAACGGCCGCATCTTCGAGCCCGAGCTGACGAGCGCGCTCATCGGCATCACCCGGGAGACGGTCATCCAGCTCGCGGCCGACCTGGGATACGAGGTGACGGCACGGCGCATCACGCGCGACGATCTCTACATCGCCGACGAGGCGTTCTTCACCGGCACCGCCGCCGAGGTCACGCCGATCCGCGAGTGCGACGGCCGGACCATCGGCGAAGGCCGGCGCGGCCCCATCACCGCCAAGATCCAGGCGGCGTTCTTCGACCTGGTCAACGGCCGGAACAAGAAGTACAAGGAGTGGCTGACCCCGGTCCACGACGTGAAGCAGAAGGCGGTCAAGGGAGCGACCCGATAGTGGCGGAGCCGGTCCAGTCCGAGACCGTCGTCGAGGTCACCGAAACGGACCTGCCGCTGCACTGCCCGACGCCGCGCACGCCAGTCTGGTCCTACCACCCGCGCGTGTTTCTCGACGTCGCGGATGCCGGGGAGATGCGCTGCCCCTACTGCAGCACGCTCTACGTGTACCGGGGGCCGAAGCCCAAGGGGCACTGAGCGCCGAACGGTGACCGGCCGGCGGTGCCGGGGGTAGCATAGTCTCGTCGTGCCTCGCATCCTCATCGTCGCCCCGAACTGGATCGGGGACGCGTTGCTCGCGCAGCCGTTGCTCGCGCGCCTCCACGCCCGGCGGCCGGCCCTCGTGCTCGATGCGGTCGCGCCGGAGTGGGTGGCGCCGGCGCTGCGGCGCATGCCCGAGATCGAGGAGGTCGTGGCGACGACCCTCGGCCACGGCGCGCTGCAGCTCGGGGCGCGGTGGCGGCTCGCCCGCGCGTTGCGCGTGCGGCGCTACGACGAGGCGATCGTCCTCCCGAACAGCTGGAAAGCGGCGCTCGTCCCCTGGCTCGCCGGCATTCCCCGCCGCATCGGATTCGTCGGCGAGGCCCGCTACGGGCTGTTGAACGTCCTCCATCGTCTCGACGAGCACGCGGTGCCGTTGATGGCCGAGCGTTACGCACAGCTCGCCGAGGCGCCCGGCGAGCCGCCGCACCTGCCGCTCGTCCTGCCGCGGCTCGAGGTCGACGAGGCGAACCTCGCGATCACGATTGCCCGCCTCGGGCTCGATCGCTCGCGCCCGATCGTCGCATTCTGCCCCGGCGCCGAGTACGGCCCGGCGAAGCGTTGGCCGCCGCGCCACTTCGCCGCGCTCGCGCGGTCGCTCGGCGCGCGCGGCCGGCGGGTGTGGCTCCTCGGGTCGCCCAAGGACCGGCCGATCGGCGACGAGATCGCGAAGCTCGCCGAAGGCGCGGCGATCAACCTGTGCGGGCGGACGGATCTCGCGGCGGCGATTGATCTGCTCTCGGCGTGTGAAGCCGTGGTCACGAACGACTCGGGGCTGATGCACGCCGCAGCGGCGCTCGGGCTGCCGCTCGTTGCGCTGTACGGCTCGTCGAGCCCGGAGCACACGCCGCCGCTCGCGCCGGCGCGGCTCGTGAGCCTCAAGGTGGAATGCAGCCCCTGCTTCCAGCGCGAGTGCCCGCTCGGGCACTTCAAGTGCATGAACGACCTCACGCCCGAGCGGGTGCTCGCCGAGATCGGGGAAGTCGATCCGGCGCTGGCGTGAGCGGCCAGAAGGCGCCACACCCCGTGGCGCGCGCTTCGCTCATACCGCCAGCAGCCGCCGGACGCCATCCCGATCCATGTCGGGGCCGCGGCCGCGGGCGATGATCTCGCCGCGCTCCATCACCAGGTACTGGTCGGCGAGCGAGCGGGCGAACTCGTAGTACTGCTCGACGAGCAGGATCGCCATCTCGCCGCTCGCCGCGAGCTCGCGGATCGCGCGCTCGATGTCCTTGATGATCGAGGGCTGGATGCCTTCGGTGGGCTCGTCCAGGATGAGCAGACGCGGCCCCATCGCGAGCGCCCGGCCGATCGCGAGCTGCTGCTGCTGCCCGCCCGAGAGGTCCCCGCCGCGCCGGTGCAGCATCTGGCGGAGCACCGGAAACATCTCGAAGATGCGTTCCGGCACCCGGGCCCGGCGCGGACGCGTCGCGAGGCCCATCTCCAGGTTCTCGGCGACGGTGAGGCGCGGGAAGATCTCGCGCCCCTGCGGCACGTAGCCGATGCCGGCGCGCACGCGCTGGTACGGCGCGGCCGCAGTGAGCTCACGGTCGGCGAACTTGATGCTGCCGGTGGCGGCCGAGACCAGGCCCATCAGGGTCTTCAGCAGCGTGGTCTTGCCCACGCCGTTCCGGCCGAGGAGCGCCGTCACCTTGCCCGCCGGAACCTCGAATGAGAGGTCACGGAGGATATGGCTGCCGCCGTAGTACTGGTTGAGGTCGGTGACGGCGAGCATCAGCGCCCCAGATAGACCTCGATCACCCGCCGGTCGTTCTGCACCTCGCCCATCGGGCCCTCGGCGATCACCGCGCCCTCGTGCAGCACGGTGACGGTGCGCGCGATCCGCGCGATGAACTGCATGTCGTGCTCGACCACCACCAGCGAATGCTTCCCGGCGAGGGACAGAAAGAGCTCCGCCGTGCGCTCGGTCTCCTCGTCGCTCATGCCCGCCACCGGCTCGTCGAGGAGGAGCAGCCTCGGCTCCTGCATGAGCAGCATCCCGATCTCGAGCCACTGCTTCTGGCCGTGCGACAGCAGCCCGGCGGTCCGGTCCGCGGCGTCCGTCAGGCGGATCCGCTCCAGCATGTCGGCGATCCGGTCGCGCTCGGCGGAGGCGAGCCTCGCGAACAGCGTGCTGCGCACGCGCTTGTCGGCCTTCATCGCGAGCTCGAGGTTCTCGAACACGGTGTGCCGCTCGAAGATGGTCGGCTTCTGGAACTTGCGGCCGATCCCGGCCTGCGCGATCTCGGCCTCGCTCATGCGAGCGAGGTCGATCGTCTGGCCGAAGAACGCCTTGCCCGCGTCGGGCCGGGTCTTGCCGGTGATCACGTCCATCATCGTGGTCTTGCCCGCGCCGTTCGGGCCGATCACGCAGCGCAGCTCGCCCACGTCGATCGCGAGCGACAGCCGGTCGAGCGCCTTGAAGCCGTCGAAGCTGACCGAGATGTCCTCCAGGTACAGGACGACGCCGTGCGCCGTGTCGAGACCGCCCGAGGCGACGCGCCCGAGCGCGGCCTCGCCCGCGGCGAGGCCCGAGCCCGTGTGCAGCGCCACGCCATTCATGCCCGGCGCGCCCCGCGGAGCCGGTCGGCGAGCCCGACCACGCCGTTCGGCATGAACAGGGTCACCAGGATGAAGAGCAGCCCCAGGAAGAACAGCCAGTACTCGGGAAACGCCTGGGTGAAGAAGCTCTTCGCGCCGTTGACGAGGCCCGCGCCGACGGCCGCGCCGGCGAGCGTCCCGCGCCCGCCCACCGCGACCCAGATCGCGATCTCGATCGAGTTCGCCGGCGACATCTCGCTCGGATTGATGATGCCCACCTGCGGCACGTAAAGCGCGCCCGCGATGCCGCAGAGCACCGCCGACGCCGTCCAGACGGCGAGCTTGTAGTGCACCGGGTTGTAGCCGCAGAACATGACGCGCTGCTCGGCGTCGCGGATCGCCGCGAGTACCCGGCCGAATCTGGAGGTGACGAGATAGCGTCCGAGGAGGAGCGTCCCGATCAGCATCGCGCCGGTGATCGCGAACAGCGCCACGCGGGTCTCGGGCGTCGCGATCGGAAAGCCGAGGATCCGCTTGAAGTCGGTGAAGCCGTTGTTGCCGCCGAAGCCGGTCTCGTTGCGGAAGAAGAGCAGCATCGCCGCGAAGGTGAGCGCCTGGGTGATGATCGAGAAGTACACGCCCTTGACGCGCGAGCGGAAGGCGAAGTACCCGAACACGTAGGCGAGCAGGCCCGGCACGGCGACGACGAGCAGCATCGCCCACCAGAACTGGTCGCTCCCCGACCAGTGCCACGGCAGTTCCTTCCAGTCGAGGAACACCATGAAGTCCGGCAGGTCCGCCTGGTACTGACCTTCGCGGCCGATCTGACGCATCAGGTGCATCCCCATGGCGTAGCCGCCCAGCGCGAAGAAGAGGCCATGCCCGAGCGACAGGATTCCGGCGTAGCCCCAGATCAGGTCCATCGCCAGCGCGACGATCGCGTAGCACATGATCTTGCCGATCAGCGTCACCCAGTACTGGGAGACGTGGAAGGCGCTCCCCGGCGGCACGGCGAGCGCGAACACCGGGATCACGATGAAGAGCGCCGCGCCGACGGCGCCGAGCACGAGCCAGCCCCTGGGCCCGTACAGCCGGCTGAACGTCGCGCTGATGGGGCCCAATCTCACGCCTCCACCGCGCGGCCCTTCAGGGCGAACATCCCCTGCGGCCGCTTCTGGATGAAGACCACGATGAAGACCAGCACCAGGATCTTGGCGATCACCGCGCCCTGCCAGGATTCGATCAACTTGTTGACGACCCCCAGCCCGAGCGCCGCGTAGACGGTCCCCGCGAGCTGGCCGACGCCGCCCAGCACCACGACCATGAACGAGTCCACGATGTACGCCTGGCCGAGGTCGGGGCCGACGTTCCCGATCTGCGAGAGCGCGCAGCCCGCGAGTCCGGCGATCCCCGCCCCGAGGCCGAACGCCCAGGTATCCACGCGCGCGGTCGGCACCCCGACGCAGGCGGCCATCGCGCGGTTCTGCGTCACGCCGCGCACGAACAGGCCGAGCCGGGTCTTCGCGAGCAGGAGCCCCATGGCGACGAGCACGCCGGCGGTGAAGAGGATGATGACGATGCGGTTCCAGGGCAGCACGACGTCGGGCATGACCTCGATCCCGCCCGACATGAACACCGGGTTCTCCACCCCCACGTTCTGCGCGCCGAACACCGTGCGCACGCCCTGGATCAGCATCAGGCCGATGCCCCAGGTGGCGAGCAGCGTCTCGAGCGGCCGGCCGTAGAGCCAGCGGATGACGAGGCGCTCGAGCGCCATCCCGACCGCAGCGGCAACGACGAACGCCACCGGCACCGCGCACACGAGATACCAGTCGAAGGCGCCGGGCGCGTGCGACCGGAACAGGTTCTGCACGACGTAGGTGGCGTAGGCGCCGATCATGATCAGCTCGCCGTGGGCCATGTTGATGACGCCCATCAGCCCGTAGGTGATCGCCAGCCCGAGCGCGGCGAGCAACAGGATCGAGCCGAGCGAGATGCCGGCGAAGGCGAGGCCGAGCCGCTGGCCCCACGCGAGCCGGCCCTCGACCTCGGTCAGGCTCGCCTGCGCCTCGCGGCGGAGCTCCTCGTCGGCCTCGGCGAAGCTGCCGTCCTTGCCGCGCTCGACCACCGAGAGGAGGAGCGTCTTGACGCTCGGGCTCGCCGACTGCCGGAGCGTGCGGACCGCGGCCAGCCGGCGCTCGCGGTCACCGCCCTTCAGCTCGATCGTCGCGGCAGTGAGCTCGAGCATCGCTTTGATGACCGGATCGGTCTCCTTGTCGAGCGCTCTCCTGACGAGCGGCAGCACGGTCTCGTCGGCGCCGCCGGCCAGCGCCCTCGCCGCGGCGAGCCGCGTGTCGCGGTCCGGCGATACGAGCTTCAGCACCGCCAGTGCGGCTGCGACCGCGCCGCGGATGCGGTTGTTGGCGACCACGTCCTCGCGGTCCGCCGGCAGCGGCGCGACCGGCGCGCCGGTCAGCGCATCCGTCGCGCCGTCGCCCTTCACGATGAGCACCCGGTTGCCCGCCGCCTGCAGCCCGCCGTCGCCGAGCGCCTCGAGCACCGCGATGGCTCGCGGGTCGCCTTCGGCCACCAGCGCATTGATCGCCTCGAGCTTCTCCTCGCTGTCGCCGGTCGCGAGCTTCTCGACCGCCGCCCGGTCGAGCGCCGCCGCCGGCGGCGGGACCCCGGCCAGCAGAGCGCAGGCGGCAACGAGGAAGACTCGGGCGCGCATATGTGGAAAGGGCCGCTCGCCGCGGCCCTCCCATGGCCTAGGTTGCGCGGCGCGTCACTTCTTCTCCGCCATCAGCGCCGGCTCGTCCTTCTTCTTCTCGTTGCCGGCGATGAACGGGCTCCAGGGCTGCGCCTTGACCGGCCCCTTGGTCTTCCAGACGACGTTGAACTGGCCGTCGGCCTTCACCTCGCCGATGAACACGGCCTTGTACAGGTGATGGTTCTTCTCGTCCATCTTCGAGACGATGCCGGACGGAGCCTTGAAGGTCTGGCCCGCCATCGCCGCGGTGACCTTGTCGACCTCGAAGCTCTTCGCCTTCTCGGCCGCCTGCTTCCACATGTAGACGCCGATGTAGGCCGCCTCCATGGGGTCGTTGGTCAGCGGCTTGTCGGCGTAGGGCAGCTTCTTCGCCTTGGTGTAGGCAGCCCACTTCTTCTTCCACTCGTCGTTCTCGGCGTTCTTGAGCGACATGAAGTAGTTCCACGCCGCGAGGTGGCCGACGAGCGGC
>DATEDA010000218.1:0-8605 GCA_035286595.1 Burkholderiales bacterium
ATTGATTATTGGTCGGGGCGAAGTGATTCGAACACTCGACCCCCTGCACCCCATGCAGGTGCGCTACCAGGCTGCGCTACGCCCCGACCGGAAATGGGATTGTATCGGGATCGGGAACCGCCTGGGTCCCCGGAGCACGCCTTCAGACGCTCAGGTCGTCCAGCACGTTCGAGAGCTCGCGCCGGATGCGCGCGAAGTCGACCGGTCCACCGTCAGGTTTGTGGTTGCCGCGGTCGCGCATCGCCTCGTCGAGCCGGTTCCGGGCGCCGCTGATGGTGAACCCCTGCTCGTACAGGAGTTCGCGGATGCGGCGGATGAGCAGCACCTCGTGGTGCTGGTAATAGCGGCGATTCCCGCGGCGCTTCACCGGCTTGAGCTGGGTGAACTCCTGCTCCCAGTAGCGCAGCACGTGCGGCTTCACGCCGCACAGCTCGCTGACCTCGCCGATGGTGAAGTAACGCTTGGCGGGGATCGGCGGGAGGCTAACCTTCGCCGCCCTGTTGTTGCTCGCGGTTTCCACTGTGCGCCTGCTCGACGAGCGCCTTCAGCTTCTGACTTGCGTGGAAGGTGACCACCCGCCGGGCCGTGATCGGGATCTCTTCACCGGTCTTGGGGTTGCGCCCCGGGCGCTGGGGCTTGTCGCGGAGCTGGAAGTTCCCGAACCCGGACAGCTTGACGCTCTCCCCGTTCTCGAGCGCCGTCCGGATCTCCTCGAAGAAGGCCTCCACCATGTCCTTCGCTTCGCGCTTGTTCAGGCCGACCTTCTCAAACAGCATATCGGCCAGCTCGGCCTTGGTGAGGGTCATTCGCTCTCCCTAGCTGCGTCGTTGTGCGCCGAACCGGGCGGTGAGAAGCTGCTCCAGGTCCGCCATCGCGGCGTCCACTTCGGCGTCTGTAAGTGTTTTTCCAGTATCTTGCATAACTACCCGAAACGCAAGGCTTTTTTTGCCTTTTCTCACACCTTCCCCACGGTAAAGGTCGAACAACCGGACGTCCTGCACTAGCCCGGGTCGGGCCTCCGACAGCACGTCCAGCAGCGCCCGGGCCGGCACCCCCTCGTCCACCACCACCGCCAGGTCCCGGATGACCGCCGGGAACCGGGAAACCTCGCTCAGACCGGGTAGCGGAACCTGCAGCAGCGGCTCGGCGTCCAGCTCGAACACCACCGCCGCCGCCGGAAGCTCGTACTTCTGCAGCCACCGGGGGTGAAGCTCCCCGATCCAGCCGGCCGCGACCCCGTCGACCTCGACACGGGCGGACCGGCCGGGGTGCAGCGCCGGATGGACGGCCTTCACGAATCGGGCCTGACGCGGCGCAAACAGGAGCTCGACGTCGCCCTTGAGGTCGAAGAAGTCGACCGGTCGCTCCCGCACGCCCCACTGCTCCTCGAACGCCGGCCCGAAGGCGATCACGCCGGCCCGCACGGGCTGCCGGACTCCGGCCACCTCGAGATCGCCATCGGTCACGCCCGGATCGCGCAGGAAGACCCGCCCCACCTCGAACACGCGCACCCGGGAGAGCTTGCGGTTGAGGTTGTAGCGAACGTTCGCGACGAGGCTGCCGATCAGCGTAGTGCGCATCACTGCGAGCTGGCTCGCGATCGGGTTGAGGAGCCGGATCGGCGCCGCATTGCCGGCAAAGTCCTGCTCCCATTCGGCGTCGACGAAGCTGAAGTTGACGACCTCCGTGTAGTCGGACGCCGCGAGCCGCGCGCGGACCTCATGCAGCGAGCGTCGGGCCTCCGGCGGCGCGTGCATGACGGCCGGCGCGACCGGCGGATGCGCCGGGATCCGCTCGAAGCCGTGCACCCGCGCGACCTCCTCGATGAGGTCTTCTTCGATCTCGATGTCGAACCGATACGACGGCGGCGTGACCACGAACGCTTCGTCGCGGCCGGAGCCCTCGCGCCGGAACGCGAACCCGAGCCGCCGGAAGATGTCCGCGATCGCGTCGGCCGGAACCGCGACTCCGATCACCTTGTGCGCGCGCGCGACGCGCATGCGGACCGGCGCCCGCTCGGGCAGCCGCGCGACGGTGTCGACGGTCGGTCCCGGCTCGCCGCCGCAGATCTCGAGGATGAGCGCGGTCGCCCGCTCGATCCCCTCGACCTCGTTCGCGAAGTCGACGCCGCGCTCGAAGCGGTGCGAGGCGTCGCTCGTGAAATTGTAGCGGCGCGCGCGGCCCGCGATCGCCTCCGGGTAGAAGAACGCCGACTCGAGGAACACGCGCCGGGTCGCGCCGTCGGCCTTGGTGCCGTCGCCGCCCATGATGCCGGCCAGCCCGATCGGTCCGCTCGCGTCGGTGATCGCGAGCACGTCCGGGTAGACCTCGACTGTCTGCTCGTTGAGCAGCTTCACCTGCTCGCCCCCGCGGCCGAACCGGACGTCGATCCCGCCCTTGAGCTTGTCGAGGTCGTAGACGTGCAGCGGCCGCCCGAGCTCGAGCATCACGTAGTTGGTCACGTCGACCAGCGCCGAGATCGGTCGCTGTCCGGCGCGCTCGAGGCGGCGCTTCATCCATTCCGGCGTCGGCGCGCCGGCGTTCACGTTCCGGATGACCCGACCCGCGAAGCGACCGCAGCCGCTGGGATCCGAGATCTTCACCGGGAACCTTGCGTCGCCCGCCGCGGGCACCGGTTTGACCACGGGGGACGTGAGCTTGGCGCCGGTGAGCGCGGCAACCTCGCGGGCAACGCCGAGCACCGACAGGCAGTCGGCGCGGTTCGGCGTCAGCTTCAAGGTGAGGAGCTTGTCGTCGAGCTCGAGGTACTCGCGCAAGCTGCGGCCGACGGGCGCATCGGCCGGCAGCGCCAGCAGCCCCGAGTGGTCGTCGGAGAGCCCGAGCTCGCGGGCGGAGAGCAGCATGCCGTTCGACTCGACGCCCCGCAGCGTCGTCGCCTTCACCGTCATGCCCGGGAGCTCGGCGCCGGCGAGCGCGAGTGGCGCCTTCATCCCGGCGGCGACGTTCGGCGCCCCGCAGACGACCTCGAGCGGCGGCCCCTTCCCCGCGTCGACCTTGCACACCGTCAGCCGGTCGGCGCCCGGGTGCTTTCGGACCTCGAGCACGCGTGCCACCACGACTGTGGAAAAGACCGGCGCAACCGGCGTGACCGTCTCGACCTCGACGCCCGACATCGTGAGCAGGTGCGCGAGCTCGTCCGTGGTCAACGCCGGGTCGACCATCGTGCGCAGCCAGCTCTCCGGGAACTGCATGGGCTCGGGTGCCTCAGGCGAACTGGCGCAGGAACCGCAGGTCGCCGTCGAAGAACAGCCTGAGGTCGTGGATCCCGTACCGGAGCATCGTCAGCCGCTCGAGCCCCGAGCCGAACGCGAAGCCGATATGGCGCTCCGGATCGAGCCCGAAGTTGCGCACCACGTTCGGATGCACCTGGCCGGCGCCGGAGATCTCGAGCCAGCCGCCGTCCTTGAACGCCATGTCGATCTCGGCGGAGGGCTCGGTGAACGGGAAGAACGACGGACGGAAGCGCACCTGCAGGTCGTCGGTCTCGAAGAACCGGCGGAGAAAGTCCGTGTAGACGCCCTTCAGGTCCGCGAAGCTGATGTGGCTGTCGATCCACAGCCCTTCGACCTGGTGGAACATCGGCGAGTGCGTCGCGTCGCTGTCCACGCGATAAGTGCGCCCGGGCGCGATGACCTTGATCGGCGGCGAGTGAGTCCGCGCGTAACGCACCTGCATCGGACTCGTGTGCGTGCGCAGGAGGAGCGGCTGCCCGCGCGAGTCATGGCCCTCGACGTAAAAGGTGTCGTGCATCGACCGCGCGGGGTGGTTCTCCGGCTGGTTGAGCGCGGTGAAGTTGTGCCAGTCGGTCTCGATCTCCGGGCCGTCGGCGACGTCGAACCCGATCGAGCGGAAGATCGCCTCGACGCGCTGCCAGGTGCGGGTGATCGGATGGATCCCGCCGCGCCCGCGCGAGCGGCCCGGCAGGGTGACGTCGAGCGCTTCTTCCGCGAGCCTGGACTCGAGCCGCGCCGCGGCGATCGCCGCACGCCGCTCGGCGAGGAGCTGCTCGATGCGATCCTTGGCCTCGTTGATCCGGGCGCCGCGGCTGCGGCGCTCCTCGGGCGCGAGCTTCGCGAGCCCTTTCAGGGCCTCGGTGACGACGCCCTGTCTTCCGAGATAGTGCGCTTTCGCGTTCTCGAGCGCCGGCAGGTCGCCGATCGCGGCAAACGCCGACGCCGCTTCGGCGACGATCGCGTCGAGATCCTGCATGCCGTGAAGGTCCGACCCGGAGCCCGTGCTAGCCGAGCGCGTTCGCGCGCGGAAGAGCCCTGGGTGGGTGGGTGCGCCGCCTACGCCGCCGCGAGCTTCGACTTCGCGGTTTCGGCGAGCTTGGCGAACGCCGCCCGGTCGGCCACGGCGATGTCCGCGAGCACCTTGCGGTCGATCTCGATCGCCGCCTTCTTCAAGCCGCTCATGAACGCGCTGTAGCTCAGCCCGCACTGCCGCGCGGCGGCGTTGATGCGCGCGATCCAGAGCGCACGAAATTCGCGCTTGCGGCGGCGGCGATCCCGGTAGGCGTATTGCCCGGCCTTCATGACCGCCTGCTTGGCGACGCGGAACACGTTCTTTCGCCGGCCGCGATAGCCCTTCGCCCGGGCCAGGACCTTCTTGTGCTTGGCGCGCGCGGTGACGCCCCGTTTTACGCGTGGCATCGTTCAAGTCCTCTGGTAGGGAAGCATCATGCGCACCATCCGCTTGTCGGCCTTGCTCACGGCGGTCGTGCCGCGCAGGTGGCGCTTCCGCTTGGTCGATTTCTTGGTGAGGATGTGGCGCAGGAACGCGCGGCTCCGCTTGATCCCGCCGCGGGCCTGCATGCGGAAACGCTTCGCGGCGCTCCGCTTCGTCTTGAGCTTTGGCATACACACTCCGTTTCTCGCATAGCGCCGGGTGGCTCCGGGCGGAGCGCTTTCAAACCGCGGCACTACTTGTTTGCAGCCCCGCCTCGGGGGCCTCGCTCGGGCGCCGCTACTGCGACGCCGCGGGCGCTTTGCCCGGCGGTTTCGCGCCCGCCGGCTTCTCGACCTTCGCTGCAGCCTTCTTCTTCACCGGAGCCTTCTTGGGCCCGAGCACCATGATCATCTGCCGGCCCTCGAGCTTCGGGAACTGCTCCACGACGCCGTAGGGTTCCAGATCGGCCTTCACCCGCTCGAGCAGGCGCACGCCGAACTCCTGGTGCGCCATCTCGCGGCCGCGGAACCGCAGCGTGACCTTCGTCTTGTCGCCCTCCTCAAGGAACCGGATCAGGTTGCGCAGCTTGATCTTGTAGTCGCCCTCGTCGGTGCCGGGGCGGAACTTGATCTCCTTGACCTGGATCTGCTTCTGCTTGAGCCTGGCCTCGTGGGCCTTCTTCTGCTCGCGGTACTTGAACTTCCCGTAGTCCATCAGCTTGCACACTGGCGGCTTCGCCAGCGGCGCGATTTCCACGAGGTCCACGTCCCGTTCCTCGGCCATCCGCAACGCATCCCGGGTGGCGACGACCCCGAGTTGCTCACCGTTTTCGTCGACCAATCTCACTTCCGGCGCGTTGATCTCGCCGTTGATCCGCTGCTTTTCCTGAGCGATGTGACCCCCTTCAAAATGCGAAAAATTAGGCCGCGCTTCCCGGGACCGCCTCACGGGTGAGGCGCTCGACGAGGACCGGCAGGCTCACCTGCCCCAGATCCTCGCCGCCGCGGGTGCGTACGGCCACCTTCCCTGCAGCCCGCTCCTTGTCGCCGACGATCAGCTGGTACGGGAGCTTCTGCAGGCTATGTTCGCGGATTTTATAGGTGATTTTTTCGTTCCGCAAATCCGCCTCGACGCGAAAGCCGTCGCGCCTCAGGCCGGCGGCGACCTCGCGCGCGTAGTCGGCCTGATGCTCGGAGATGTTGAGCACGACCGCCTGTACCGGGGCCAGCCAGAGGGGCAACGCACCGGCGTAGTGCTCGAGCAGGATGCCGATGAAGCGCTCCATGGAGCCGACGATCGCCCGGTGCAGCATGACCGGGGTCCGGCGCGAGTTGTCCTCGGCGACGTACTCCGCCCCGAGCCGGCCCGGCATGTTGAAGTCGACCTGCATCGTCCCGCACTGCCAGACGCGACCGATCGCGTCCTTGAGCGAGTACTCGATTTTCGGTCCGTAGAACGCCCCTTCGCCCGGCGAAACGTCGAACGCGCAGCCGGAACGCTTGAGCGACTCGATGAGCGCGCCTTCCGCCTTGTCCCAGAGCTCGTCCGCGCCGACGCGCTTCGCCGGCCGGGTCGCAGCCTTGTAGATGACGTCGGTGAACCCGAAGTCGCGATAGACCCGCTGCAGCAGCGCGGTGAACGCCACGCACTCGTCGAGGATCTGGTCCTCGGTGCAGAAGATGTGGCCGTCGTCCTGGGTGAACGCGCGCACCCGCATGATGCCGTGGAGCGCGCCCGAAGGCTCGTTGCGATGGCAGCTCCCGAACTCCCCGAGACGCAGCGGGAACTCGCGATAGCTGTGCAGCCGGGACTTGTAGATCAGGATGTGCCCGGGACAGTTCATCGGCTTGACCGCGTAGTCGCGGTTCTCCGAGCCGGTGAAGAACATGTTCTCCTTGAAGTTGTCCCAATGCCCGGACCGCTCCCACAGGCTGCGCTCGAGGATCTGCGGCGCGCGCACCTCCTGGTAGCCGTTGTCGCGGTAGACCCGCCGCATGTGGCCCTCGACCTGCTGCCAGATCGTCCAGCCCTTCGGGTGCCAGAAGACCTGGCCGGGCGCCTCCTCCTGCACGTGGAAGAGATCAAGCTGGGTGCCGAGGCGGCGATGGTCGCGCTTCTCCGCCTCCTCGAGCATGCGGAGGTAGGCGTCCTGCTCTTCCTTGCTCGCCCACGCCGTGCCGTAGATGCGCTGGAGCATCTCGTTCTTCGAATCGCCGCGCCAGTAGGCGCCGGCGACCTTCATCAGCCTGAAGACCTTGAGCTTGCCGGTCGACGGCACGTGCGGGCCGCGGCAGAGGTCGACGAAGTCGCCCTCGCGGTAGAGCGTGATCGGGTCGCCGGCCGGGATCGACGCGATGAGCTCCGCCTTGTAGTGCTCGCCGATCGACTTGAAGAACGCGACCGCCCGGTCCCGCTCCCAGAGCTCGCGCGCGACCGGGAGGTCGCGCTTCGCGAGCTCCATCATCTTCTTCTCGATCGCCGCCAGGTCCTCGGGCGTGAACGGCCGCCTGTACGAGAAGTCGTAGTAGAACCCGTTCTCGATCACCGGTCCGATCGTCACCTGCGCGTCGGGAAAGAGCTCCTTCACGGCGTACGCGAGCAGGTGCGCCGTCGAGTGGCGGAGAATCTCGAGACCGTCCTTGTCCTTGTCGGTGACGATCGCGACGTCGGCGTCGCCGTCGATTCGGTGGGAAACGTCGACCAGCCTGCCGTTCACCCGCCCCGCGAGCGCGGCGCGCGCGAGCCCCGGCCCGATCGATTGCGCGATCTCCGCGACCGTCACCGGGCCGGGAAAGGATTTCTGCGAGCCGTCGGGCAGACGAATGTTCGGCATGGTTCAGGATCTTCGGGGCAAAAAAAAGTGCGGTCGAGCCGCACTTTCTACGTCGTGACGCGCTCCACCGCGGGGGTTCAACCGCCGCCAGCCGCAGTTCGGAACGCCACGCCCGGGTCTCCTTCGATGGATGCTGGTAGGCGCGATTGGACTCGAACCAACGACCCCTACCATGTCAAGGTAGTGCTCTAACCAGCTGAGCTACGCGCCTGAGAGGTCGAGAGTCTAGCGGAGGATGCCCAGCGCGGCAAATCGACCGTGGCCTCAGCGGGCCGCCGCGCGCAGCATCTCGGCCGCGTGCCGGCGCGTCGTCGCCGTGATCTCGACCCCGCCCAGCATGCGCGCGATCTCCTCGACGCGCGCCGGCTCGTCGAGGATCGCGACCCGGCTCCGGGTCACCCCGTTCGCCGTGGTTTTCGCGACCGACCACTGGTGCTCCGCCTGCGCGGCGACCTGCGGGAGATGGGTGACGCAGAGGATCTGGCGGCGCTCCCCGAGCGCACGCAGATTCCGTCCGATCACCTCCGCCACCGCGCCACCGATGCCCGCGTCGACCTCGTCGAAGATCAGCGTCGGCACCGCAGCCGCCTTGCTCGTGATGACCTGGATCGCGAGGCTGATCCGGGAGAGCTCACCGCCGGAGGCGGCCTTCGCGAGCGGCTGGGGCGCGAGACCGGGATTGGTCGACACCAACAGCTCGACCGCCTCGTTTCCCTGCGCGCTCCCGCCGTCGATCGCGCGCAAGCCCACTTCGAAGCGCCCGCCGGTCATCGCGAGCGCCTTCATCTCTACGGTCACTTGCCGCGCGAGCTTCGTGGCGGCCTCCTTCCGGTCCGCCGAGAGGCGCGCGGCGAGCGCCGCATACCGGGACTTCGCCGCGTCCTCCTGGGCGCGCAGCGCGTCGAGGTCGGCGGCGACTTCGAGCTCGGCGAGCCGCGACTTCAGCCGCCCCGCGAGCTCGGGCAGCGCTTCCGGACTGACCTTGAACTTGCGGGCCGTGGAGTGGATGGCCTCGACTCGGCGCTCGACCTCGGCGAGCCGCGCCGGATCGAGCTCGAGGCGGTCGGCGTACCGGCGCAGGGC
>DATEDA010000219.1:0-27574 GCA_035286595.1 Burkholderiales bacterium
ACGAGACGGTTCTTCGCCGCCCTCGGCCGCTTCCGCGAAGGCGTCTACGTCAACTTCCTCGGCGGCGACGAAGACCCCGACCGGGTCCGCGAGGCGTACGGCGACTCCGTCTACGACCGGCTGGTCGACGTGAAGACCACGTACGACCCCGACAACGTCTTCCACCACAACCAGAACATCCGCCCGGGTTGAGTCATGGTGTGGGTGGTTCCGATGGCGCGGGCGACGTTTGATCGGTGTGGGGTGGTGTTGGGTGGGGGTGCGACGCTGCCGGAGGTGCCTGGGCGGGGTGCGTATCGGGCGCTGGGGCTGCGCGGTGTTCTTCCTGGTGGCGGCAGGCGATCTCTTTGTCAACCTCGAAGCGGGCGGGCTCGGAGCCGATTCTGCGTCCGTTGGGGTTTTGAGTCTGTGGGGGAGATTCGGGTGCTGGTGGACCGGTCGTGACGCTGGGTGCGTGGGTCGCGGCTGGCTAACTCCGCGCTGGAGCCGACGAAGCCCCGCTGTTAGGCTCGGTGGGTTCTGTTGGTTGGTTACGGCGAGGTCTTCGCGGCTCAGCGCGCGAGCCGTTCAGCGACCGCTTCTGACTGAGATGACTGTCTCCTTTCAGAAAACGTGGCCGACCGCTTCGGATCGTATCCGGTCCTTGGCAGCTGCGCACCCGCGATGAGCTTGTGCGCAGTCAGGTTGCACCGGTGCGTCAGTTCGGCAGGAAGACGTAGTTCAGGTACGGCGCTGCGATGGTGCTCCGAAGCCGCTCGAGCTCGCCGATCGGCACCAGCTTGCCGCCGAGGAAGAAGAACCCTTCATAGTCGAGCGAGGTCAGGTACGAGCGGACCCGCTCGAGCTCGTAGTCCTCGGACTCGCACAGGACCGCCGGGCGGTCCTCCCGCAGCAGTCGCTCGCCGCCGACGAAGCAGGCGTATTCGTGCCCCTGGACGTCGGCCTTGATGAATCGCAGCGGCCGCAGCGGGCTCCGCAGGAAGTACTCGTCCAGCGTAGTCGTGGCGACCGTCAGCGCGTCCCGGTCGGAGCCGGGTTCGAGCTCGAGGCTTCCCGCGCCCCAGTGAATGCGCGGTCGGACGAGCCGTCGCTCGCCGGTGCTCGAGGACAGCGCCGTCTCGACGACGGTCAGACGGTTCAATCCCAGCGCGATCTTCAGCTCGCGCACGTACGCCGCCAGCTCCGGCTGCGGCTCGAACGCGACGACGTTCCCGTCCGGCGCGACCGCCTTGTGCATCCAGTACGAATAGACGCCGCGATTCGCCCCGATGTCGGCTACCGTGGCGCCGCGCAGGTCGCGGCTCAGCAGGTACGCGATCTCCTGCCGTTCCGTGCGCAGGCGATACCGCCACATGCGGTGATAGGCGTGCGCGCGCTCGAAGATGTGCATACGGCGAGTCAGTGCCGCAGCACGCACTTCTCGTAGAGGTCCTTGAACCGGCGCTGCGGGTCGTACCGGCGCTTGAGCGCGTCGTAGGCGGCCTGGTTGTAGATCGCGGCGAACTCGTCGCGCGGGTAGTAGCTCTCGGAATAGAGCGACTTGATGCCGCCGAGCTCCGCGACCTTCCGCTCGACCAGGCGGTTGAAGTGCCCCGGCGGGTGCGTCACGGGCCGCCGCACGACGTCCCAGAACCCGAAGTTGACGTAGAGAGTGTTCGGGCGCGTCGGAAAGAGCATCCACGCGGCGCCCGGATCGTACGCCCGGAACGGGCAGATCCACACCGGGAGGATGCCGATCTCGCGCTGGAAGAAATCGAGGAATTCCGGCGCGCGGTCGATCGGGATGTCCACGTCCTGGATGACCGATTCGGGATGCCGGCCGGCCAGCCGGTCCAGCCGTCTCGTCAGGCCGACCCGGCTGTTCCACCGCATGACCTTGGTGTAGAAAGTCGAGTTCAGCCGCTTGCGGCCGAGCAGGCGCCGCACGACCGGGTTCTGCGCATAGAGGTTCTTCGAGCACCAGAACCAGTCGGTGTCCCAGCGCCAGAGGAAGTCGCGCGCGGTCAGGTAATCCTCGTCGCGGCGCCGCAGGCTCCGGTAGTAGATGCGCTCGAACGTGTAGTCGGTCGCGTACGGCGCGGTTTCGACGAACCAGCCGACGGTCGTCACCATCTCGGCCGGGCCGAACACGACGCCCTCGACGAAGTCGGCGGGCGACGCGCACACCGCGGCCAGATTGCCGAAGAACGCCTCGGGGTCGCGGTGATGGACGTGCTCCAGCCGCACGAACGGCTTTACCGGCACCGCCTTGGCCCTGACGCGCAGGGCATAGCCCAGCGTCCCGTACGAGTTCGGGAAGCCGTAGAAGAGCTCGCGGTGCTCGTTGTCGGGTCGCGCGAGCACGATCGCGCCGTCGCCCGTGAGGATCTCGAGCTCGTGCACCGTCTCGTGCACGAGACCGTACTTGAACGACGAAGCTTCGATGCCAACCCCGGCGACTGCCCCGCCGATCGTGATGGACTTGAGCTGCGGCACCACGCAGGG
Organism: Burkholderiales bacterium; assembly: GCA_035286595.1. GTDB lineage: Bacteria > Pseudomonadota > Gammaproteobacteria > Burkholderiales > SG8-39 > DATEDA01. The sequence goes on from DATEDA010000219.1 coordinate 2,485, forward strand.
CATCAGGCCGCGCGCCAGCGTCGCGTCGGCGAGCGCGTCGTAGGTCGTCATGCCCTCGACGTCGACCCAACCTTCCACGGGATTCACCTCGAGGACGTGGCCGAACTCCCGCACGTCGAGGCTCCGGCGCGGCGCCTCGGCACGGTCGCGGAACAGATTGGAGGTGCGCTTCCCGAGACGCACCGGTGCGCCGCCGGCGCTCGTCGCGAGCTCCCGGACGAGCCGCTCGCGACGCTCGGCGAACCCGTTCATGGGCACATCACGCCGGGACTTCAGCCTCGTGGACGACCGCGGCGAGCCGCTTCTCGTCGTAGAGGAAGGCGCGGCTCATCGGATAGCTCTGCCGGTTGATGTTGCCCTTGCTGAAGACGATCTGGAAGAGATGCGTCCGCCCGTGCGGCACGCGAAACATGTTGGCGCACGCGTAGAGATACGTCCGCCACACCCGCCGGAAGCGCTCGTTGAACCGCTTCGGGTCGATCGCGTGGACGCGCGCCCAGTTGGCGTCGAAGCGCTCCGCCCACGCGTCGAGCGTGAGCGCGTAGTGCCGCCGCAAGTTCTCGATGTCGACGACCTCGAGGCCGCAATCCTCCATCGCCATGACGGTCTCGGCGAGGCTCGGGAGCCAGCCGCCGGGGAACACGTGCTTGCGGATGAAGAACTCGGTCTCGAACACGCCCACGTGGCCGATGAAGTGCAGCATCCCGAGGCCACCCGGCTTGAGGAAGTCGGCATGCGCCTTGACGACCTCGCGCAGCTGGTCGCGTCCGGCGTGCTCGAGCACCCCGATCGAGACCACCTTGTCGAACTGCGCGTGCACCTCGCGGAAGTCGGCGAGCCGGACGTCGATCCGGTCTGAAAGGCCGCGGCGGTTCGCCTCGCCCCGAACCCAGTCCACCTGCTCGTTCGTGGTGTTGGTCGCGGCGCCGTGGATGCCGTAGCGCTCGGCCGCATAGAACATGAAGCCGCCGAAGCCGCAGCCGATGTCGACGACGCTCTCGCCGGGCTTCAAGCGCACCTTCCGGCACACGTGCTCGATCTTGTTCGCCTGCGCTTCCTCGATCGTGCGCGTGCCTTCCTTCCAGTACGCGCAGGTGTACATCAGCCAGTCGCGGTCGAGCCAGAGCTTGTAGAAGTCCGCCCCCAGGGCGTAGTGGAACCGGGCGTTCGCCCGAGCCCGCTCGATGGTCCGGTTGGCGAACCGGAACTCGTGCCAGCGGTTGCGGATGCCGACGAGCGGGTTCGCCCGGGCATCGTCGAACCTCGAGTCGGAGCCGATCCTGAACGCCGCATCGAAGTCGCCATCGACGTCGATGGTGCCGGCGAAGAACGATTCGAGGAAACCGATGTGGCCGAACGCGATCGTCCGCCACTGCGCCCCGGCGGTCTTGAACGTGACGGCCACCTGGGGGTCGCCGGGATGGCTCGAGAAGCTCGAGCCGTCGGCGAAGTTCACCCGGAACCGGACCGAGGTCCGGCGGGCGAGCGCTTCCATGAGGCTGCGGACGCGGTTTTTCATTGGTTGTTGGGAGTGTCAGTGCTGGAACGCGCGGATTCTAGCGGACCGCAGCGGGATCGGAATCAGACCCGTCGCGCCGGGTACTCCTCGGCGATCTTGTCCTCGAAGAAGCTGACCGGCGAGGGGGCGTTCATGAAGCGGCGGTGCACTTCGGGCGACACGCCGCTGTAGGCCATCACCCGGCCGTCGTTGAACTCGATCTCGAGGACCTCGCTCTTGGGGTCGTAGCCCACGCCGCGGATCTTCGACGAGCTGATGCGCTTGCGTTCCATCTACTATCCCTCCTTCGTCACGCGGATCGGGTCGCCGGCACGGACGCTCGCGAGCGCCCGCGCATCGCCCACGACCTGTCCGAGCACGTTGCAGCGGGTCACCAGCCGGGACTCGCCCTGCTTCGAGATCGGCGTCGGGCCGTAGGGCAGCGCGAGCGCATCGCCGTCCACCCAGAAGCACACCGTGCCCGGCGGGACGACCTGCTTCGCCGAGGACTCGAGCTTCGCGCTGACGGGGGTCGTGAAGTACACCTCCTCGCCCCAGGTCTCGGCCCGCGCGGTGAACGGCAGCGCGGCGACGAGCTGGGCGGCCGTCGGCGTCGGTTCGAGCACCAGGGTCGCCGCGCCGCGCGGCCATTCGATCCGGATCTTGGTCGTCATGCCGTCGCTGCTACCAGAGCAACAGCGCCGCGAGGCCTCCGGCCAGGGGCGCCGCGGCCGGGAGGATAACTTGCCGCGCGAGCGCACGACCGCCGATCGCGAGCGCGAGGCCGAGCTTGAACGCCATGTTCGACGCATACGCGATGGCGATGGCGACCACCGCGTGGACGGCTTCCAGCGTGCCGAGGGAGAACAGCCGCAGGGTGGAGAGCGTCAGCGCGTCCACGTCGGTCAGGCCCGACACGAGCGCGACGGCGTAGACCCCGGCCTTGCCCGCGACGTCCGAGAGCCAGGCGGTGAGCACCAGCACCAGCGCGAAGAGCAGCCCGAAACCGAGCGCCGCCCGGAGCTCGGTCGGGTTCGCGATCTTGGGCACGGGCATGTCACCGTCCGAGCTCAGCCGTCGGCGCCAGAACACGAACGTCGCCACGGCGCCGGCGAGCAAGGCGGCGCCGAGCACCGGGAGAAGACGCGGCAGGATCGCAGGCGAGACGGCCGCGCTGACCAGCGCGATCCGCGCCAGCACTACGAGATTCGCGACCAGGATGACGCCTGCCGCCACGCCGGTCAGCGCGTTCGCGCGAGCGTGGCGCGAGTAGACGAGCGTGGTCGCGGTGCTGGACACGAGGCCCCCGAGGAGCCCTACGAGGACCAGGCCGTGCCGCGCGCCGACGATCTTCAGCGCGATGTAGCCCGCGAGCGAGAGGCCCGACACGAGGACGACCATGAGCCAGATCTGGTATGGGTTGAGCGCCCCATACGGCCCGTAAGCCTTGTCCGGCAGCACCGGGAGGATCACGAACGACAGCGTCGCGAACTGCAGCACCGAGAGCAGGTCGTGCCGCTCGAAGCGCTCCAGGATCCCGTGCAGCTCGGGCTTGAAGTAGAGGAGGGCGGTGATTGCGATCGCGAGCGTCACTCCGAGCGAGCGCTCGCCGTACCAGCACAACGCGCCGAGCGCGTAGGCGGCGACGAGCGCGATCACCGTCGTCGTGCCCGGGTCTTCGCCGGGCGCAGCGGGCGCGCGATGGTACGCGGCCACGATTGCGAGCCCGACGATCGCAAGCCCGACGGCCGGCAGCCACGCGCCGCCCGCCTGCTCGCCGAGCATCGCGGCGAGGGTCCCGAACACGCTCGTCAGCGCGAAGGTCCGCACGCCCGCCTTCGCCGAGGGGTTGCGCTCGCGCTCGGCGCCGATCAGCAGCCCGATGGCGAGGCTCGTGAGGAAGGCGGCGAGCGGCGCCAGCTCACCTGCTGCCAACGCGGACCAGTCCATCAGCGCTCCTCGACGTGCTCGACGCGGAGCTCCACGCCCTGGGCGCCGTTCCACTCGTCGATCGCGAGAGCGTACGCGACGCGCACCCGATCGGGCAGGGGGGCATCGCGCCGGAACGCGATCGCCTCGAAGCGCCGGCCCGCGCGGGCGAGGCGGAGGCGCAGGTGCTTTTCACCGACCAGGCGTTGGCTCTCCACGGCGAACTCGTCGGCGAAGAGCGGCGGCGGGAACCCCTGGCCCCAGACCTCGGCCGCCAACACTTGGGCGAGCGGGAGCGTCGCATACTCGGGCTCGAGCGAGCCGTCGGTCTCGAGCGTGCGCGCGAGCGTCGCGGGATCGACGAGCTCGCGCACGACCGCGTCGAAGGCGGCGGCGAACCGGTCGACGTCGCTCGCGCGGAGCGCGAGCCCCGCCGCCGCGGCGTGGCCGCCAAAGCTGATGAGGAGCCGCGGCTCGCGCTTCGAGACGAGGTCGAGCGCATCGCGCAGGTGCAGACCTGGGATCGAGCGCCCGGAGCCGCGCGCGAGGCCGTCGCCCGCGGGGGCAAGCGCCACCACTGGGCGATGGTGGCGGTCCTTGAGCCGTCCCGCGAGCAGCCCCACGACGCCCTGATGCCAGCGCTCGTCGAACAGGACGAGGCTGGCGCTGTCGTCGACGCTGACCGTCGCGACCAGCTCGTCGGCGTCGCGCTGCATCGACTCCTCGATCTCGCGGCGCTCCCGATTGAGGCCGTCGAGCTCGCGCGCGATGTTGAGCGCCCGGGCGTAATCGTCCGTGGCGAGCGCTTCGATGCCGACCCGCATGTCGGCGAGCCGGCCCGCGGCGTTGACGCGGGGGCCGAGCGCGAACCCGAGGTCGAACGTGCCGGCGCGGCGTGGATCGCGGCCCGCGACCCCGAACAGCGCCGCAACGCCGGGCTGCGTCTGCCCGGCGCGCATCCGCCGCAGACCCTGGTTGACGAGAATGCGGTTGTTGCGGTCGAGCTTCACCACGTCGGCGACGGTGCCGAGCGCGACCAGGTCGAGCAGCCGGCCGAGGTTCGGCTCCGCCTTCGCCCCGAACCAGCCCCGCCGGCGCAGCTCGGCCCGCAAGCTCAGCATCACGTAGAACATGACCCCGACGCCGGCGATCGACTTGCTCGGGAACGTGCAGCCCGGCTGATTGGGGTTGACGATGCACTCGGCGTCCGGCAGCGCGTCGCCGGGCAGATGGTGGTCGGTGATGAGCGTCGCGATGCCGAGCTGCCGTGCGTACGCGACGCCCTCGAGACTGGCGATGCCATTGTCCACGGTGATGAGGAGATCCGGCCGCACCGGCGCGACGAGGTCCACGACCCGGGGCGACAGGCCGTAGCCGGTCTCGAAGCGGTTGGGGACGAAGTAATCGACCCGGGCGCCGAACGCGGTGAGCGCGCGCAGGCCGACCGCGCAGGCCGTCGCGCCGTCGCAGTCGTAGTCCGCCACGATGAGCAGGCGGCGGCCGGCGGCGATGTGGTCGGCGAGCAGGGCCGCGGCGGCAGCGGCGTTCGTCAGCTCGCCCGGCGGGATGAGCGAGGCGAGGTCGCAATCGAGGTCGCGTGGCGCCTGCACGCCGCGGGCCGCGAACAGCCGGGCGAGCAGGGGGTGCAGGCCCGCGCCGGCGAGCGCGTGCTCGGCGGCGAGCGGAACCTTGCGCTTGACGATGCTCGTCATGGCCAAGCGTAGCTGGAGAGCGCCCGGCGCCGCCGCCAGAAGCGTCGCAGGTCCTGGCGTGTCGTCTCGGCGTCGAGCGTTCCCCCCGCGCCGATCGCGTGGAGCGTGATCATGCCGATCCGCCCGCGCGCGAGCGCGTCGGCAAGCGGCGCGAACCAGTCGCGCTCGAGCGTGCCGAGCCGCGCGCGCCAATCCTCGATCTCGCCGTAGCTCGCCGGGTCGCGGAGCGCATCGAGCACGAGGAGCTCGACGCCTTCGGTGCCGGAGGCGCGCAGCCACCGCTCCGCGTCCTCGGCGAGCGGGAAGACGGCGGCGCCGGAGCCGAGCGCGAGCCCGGCGGCGAGCGGATCGCGGGTGCGGACCCGACGGAACGGGCGTGCCACCGGGCGGGCGAAGCGTCCGCCGCCCCAGAGCCAGACCGCGTTCACCGGCGGCTCGCCGCGGCGCTCGCGCGCCTCGTTCACCGGATGCTCGTGCAGCGCCATCTGGATCTCGTTGGCGAACGCCGCGCCGCGCGCAGCGCTCGGATCGGCCCCGGGGCGGACCACGATCGGCTTGCCGCGCGCCGCCGAGAGCGACGGGGCGACGTGCGGCCAGGGGGCTTCGATTCGCGCGTACCAGCGCTCGGGCTGAAGCGGATGGAAGACGAGCCCGCGTTCGGCGAAGTGCCGGTTCAGGTGCTTGACGAGCGCCTCGGCCTCGGTGCGGGAGATGTCGAACCTCGCGGAATCGAGCGGTACGACGGCGTCACGGGTCACGCGCAGGCTGCAGGGGTCGGCGCGAGCCCAGTAGCCGTCGCCGGGCTCGCCGCCATCCGCGGCGAGCGAGTGCGCGGCCGCCGACTCGGCCTGCCACTCGGCGAGCAACCAGGATTCGAGATCGACGGCGGTCCGGCGCTTCCGACGGCCGCGGGCGAACAGCGTCTCCAGCGCGGCGAGCGGTCCCGGGTCGGCGGCGGCCGCCGTCTCGCGATCGGGCCAGAGCAGGTCGGGAACCGCGAGATGAACGTTCATGAAATTGGCGCGCGAGTGTAGCACGCAGCCACCGGCTCACCGGGTGAGCCGGGCGCGATGCGGCTGTGGCACACTCGCGCATCCCCAAGCGAACGGATCTCGCGCGTGCAGTACGAATACTTCATCGGCCTTCGCTACACCCGCGCCCGACGACAGGATCTCTTCGTCTCGCTGAGCTCGGCGATCTCCGCGGTCGGCATCTTCGTCGGCGTCGCGGCCCTTATCGTCGTCCTGTCGGTGATGAACGGGTTCCAGAAGGAGATTCGCGCCCGCATCCTCGGCGTGGCCGCGCACGTGCAGATCACCGGGCCGGACAACGCGCTCGCGGATTGGGCGGCGGTCGCGGCCAGGGCGCGGGAGGATCCACGGGTCCTGGCGGCGGCGCCGTACGTGAACGGCCAGGCGATGCTCACGTTCGACGACAACGTCCGCGGTGCCCTGGTGCGCGGCATCGACCCGCGGCTCGAGAACGAGGTCGCCGAGGTCGGCGCCCACATGGTCGCGGGGGAACTCGACCGCCTGCAGCCGGGCGAGTTCGGCATCGTGCTCGGCGTCGAGCTCGCGCGGGCGCTGCGGGTGGCGCCGGGCGACCGCGTCACCCTGATCGCGCCGCAGGGGCTGGTGACGCCGGCGGGCATCGTGCCGCGCCTGAAGCAGTTCCGCGTGGTCGGCATGTTCCGCGTCGATCACTTCGAGTACGACAGCGGGCTGGCGCTCGTCAACATCGCTGACGCCCAGCGGCTCTATCAGCTGGGCGACCGCGTCTCGGGCGTTCGGCTCAAGCTCGCCGACCTGTTCGCCTCGCGCGCGGTCACACTCGATCTCTATCGCGCGCTCGGACGCGACGTGCTGATCAGCGACTGGACGCGCAGCCACGCCAACTTCTTCCGCGCCGTCGAGATCGAGAAGCGCATGATGTTCATCATCCTGACGCTGATCGTCTTGGTCGCTGCGATCAACGTGATCTCGACGCTCGTCATGGTCGTCACGGAGAAGCGGGCCGACATCGCGATCCTGCGCACGCTCGGCGCCGCGCCGCGGAGCGTGATGAAGATCTTCATCGTCCAGGGCGCGGTGATCGGCGTGCTCGGCACGGCTCTCGGCGTCGTCGGCGGCATCGCGCTCGCGGTGAACATCGACGTCGTCGTGCCGTTCCTCGAGCGGCTGCTCAGCGTGCAGTTCCTGTCGCGCGACGTCTACTACATCAGCGAGCTGCCGTCCGATCTGCATCTGGACGACGTGGTGCTGGTTGCGGCCGTGTCGCTCGTGCTGTCGCTCGCGGCGACGCTTCCCCCGAGCTGGCGCGCTTCCCGCGTGCGGCCGGCGGAGGCGCTGAGGTACGAGTAACGGATGATGCGTAGCGACGCGATCGCGCCCGCCGCGAAGGCCGACTCACCACCGCTGGGCGGTCGGCCACTGACCGTGGTGGCGTGCCGCCGCCTGGCGAAGACGTACGAGGACGCCCGCGTGCCGGTGCCGGTGCTGCTCGGGGTCGACCTCGAAGTGGCCGCCGGCGAGGTGGTCGCCATCGTCGGCGCCTCCGGCTCGGGCAAGAGCACGCTGCTGCACCTGCTCGGCGGGCTCGACGAGCCGACCGCCGGGGAGGTCGAGGTCGTCGGACGGCCGATGACGGCGCTCCCGGACGCCGAGCGCAGCCGGCTGCGCAACGAGGCGCTCGGCTTCGTCTACCAGTTTCATCATCTGCTGATGGAGTTCACCGCGGTCGACAACGTCGCGATGCCGCTGTTCATCCGGCGGATGGGGCGGCCCGCGGCGCGGGCCGAAGCCGCCGCGATCCTGCGCGAGGTGGGGTTGAGTGGGCGGCTCGATCACACGCCGGGTCAGCTGTCCGGCGGCGAACGCCAGCGCGCGGCGCTCGCGCGTGCGTTGGTGACCCGACCCGCATGCGTGCTCGCCGATGAGCCGACGGGCAACCTCGACCGGCATACCGCGGGGGCGGTGTTCGAGCTGATGCTCGCCCTCAACCGTACGCTGGGGACGAGCTACGTCATCGTGACCCACGATCCCGCGATCGCGGCGCGCGCGAACCGAATCCTGCGGCTGCAGGACGGCGTGCTCGCTCCGGAGCGTTGATCATCCTGCGGCGCGCGCGACGCCGCCACTGGATCACCACCCACGCCCGCCACCCGACCTGGACGGCGATCCACCCTAGCGCTGCCAGCGAGGCTGCGAGCAGGACGAGGCCGAGCGCGAGCGGCTTGCCGAGCGCGAGCGACCAGTCGACGAGCGCGTGCATCCACTGGCCGATCTGCGACCAGGCGAACTCCGGCGGCTCGGTCATCTTGCCGCCATCCCCGATCACGAGCGACCCGAGCCAGTAGGCGAAGAGGTAGAGCGGCACGATCGTCAGCGGATTGGTATAGAAGGTCGTGATCAGGGCGACCGGCAGGTTGACCCCGAGCGGGATCGCGATCAGCGCCGCGCCGAGCATCTGGAGCGGCCCCGGGATGAGCCCGCAGAGCATCCCGACCGCGACACCACCCGAGACCGATCGGCGGTTCAGGTGCCAGAGGTTGGGATGGCGGTGGAGGAACCCCCCGAACCTCGCGATGAGCTTGTTCCGACGGACCGACTCGTGGGTCGGGAGGTACTTCCGGAAGTATTTGCGGGGCATTGCGGCCGCTCGCGGCACCCGCGGGCTGGAAGCATTCTACTGAAAATCAACCGCGCGCCCGCGTCGCGCGTTCTTGGGTGCGGGACGCGTGCCGTGAGACTCGGGATCCTCGCCTTCGCCGCCGGTGTCTGGCTGTTGCAGAGCCAGGCGACCCTTCCCGGGTGGCCGGCCATCGTGGCCCTGGCCGCAGCGTTCCTCGGGGCCGTATTGACGCAGCGCGCAACGCGACCGCAGTTCACCGCGGTCGCGCGCGTGGTCGTTCTCGCCGCTAGCCTGGGCCTCGGCTTTGCATGGGCCGCTTCGGCCGCGAAGGTGCGCCTCGCCGATCGGCTCGATCCGGCATGGGAGGGACGCGACGTCACGCTGACCGGGGTCGTGGCGAGCCTGCCGCAACCGTTCGAGCGCGGCGTGCGCTTCGACCTGGACGTGGAGGATGCGGTGAGCGCGGGCGCGAACGCGGTGGCGTTCGACGCGCCCGACAAGGTCGCGCTCTCCTGGTACAACGCGCTGACGCCGGAGGAGTTCCAGGAGGTGCTGCCGATCCGCGCCGGCGAGCGGTGGCGGCTCACGGTGCGGCTGCGGCGCCCGCACGGCACGGCCAACCCGCACGGCTTCGACTACGAGGCCTGGCTGCTCGAGCGCGGCATCGGCGCGACCGGTTACGTGCGCCCCCGCGGCGAACGCGTCCGGCTCGCCGAGATGACCTACCGGCCGGCGTACCTGATCGAGCGGCTCCGCGAGCACATCCGCACGAAGTTCTGGGACGCGCTTCCCGAGCACCGCTACGCGGGCGTGCTGATCGCCCTCGCAATCGGGGACCAGCGTGCGATCGAGACGATCGACTGGGAGACGTTCACCCGCACCGGCGTCGGCCACCTGATGAGCATCTCCGGGCTGCACGTCACGATGGTCTCTGCGCTTGCGGCCGCGATCGCGCTCTGGCTCTGGCGGCGCTCGCCGCGGCTGATGCTGCGCCTCCCCGCGCCAAAGGCCGCAGCTGCCGCTGCGGTCGCGACCGCCGTCGCCTACACGCTGCTCACCGGCTTCGCGATCCCCGCGCAGCGCACGTTGTATATGGTCGCAGTCGTGGCGGCGGCGCTGTGGCTCGACCGGATGCAGTCGTCCTCCCGAGTCCTGGCGACTGCGCTCGGGATCGTCCTCGTGCTCGACCCATGGGCCGTCGTGTCGCCGGGCTTCTGGCTGTCGTTCGCGGCGGTCGCGGTGATGCTCTACGTCGGTGTGCCCGCGCTGCGCGAGGGGCATTGGGCGCTCCAGTGGGGCCGGGTGCAATGGGCGATCACCATCGGGCTCGCGCCGCTCCTCCTGGTGCTCTTCCAGCAGGTCTCGCTCGTGTCGCCGGTCGCGAACGCCATCGCGATCCCGGTCGTGAGCCTCGTGGTGACCCCGCTCGCATTGCTTGCCGCGGTCGTGCCAGGCGCATGGATCGCCGAGCTCGCGCACGCCGTGCTGGCGCTTCTCATGCTGGTGCTCAACTGGCTGGCGACGCTCCCCGGCGCCGCGTGGCAGCAGCACGCGCCCGCCCCTTGGGCCGCTGCCCTCGCGATCGCGGGTGTCGCCTGGATGCTCGCTCCGCGCGGGATCCCGGCGCGCTACGCCGCGCCGCTGCTGCTCGTGCCGATGTTCGCGGTGCGGCCGCCGCTGCTTGAAGACGGCACGGTGCGCATCACCTTCCTCGACGTCGGGCAGGGACTCGCCACGCTGGTGCGGACGCGGCACCATGCCTTGCTCTACGACGCCGGGCCGGCCTATAGCCTCGAGGCGGACGCCGGCAACCGCGTGGTTGTTCCGTTCCTGCGCGGGGAGGGTCTCGCCCGGCTCGACGCCGTGGTCGTCACCCACAACGACCTCGACCACTCGGGCGGCGCGGCGTCGGTGATGCGAACCATTCCGACCGCCGTGCTCTGGTCGTCGCTCGATGCTTTACACCCCGTGACCGCGTACGCGCTCGTCCGGCTGCCGTGCCGCGCGGGTCCGCGCTGGGAGTGGGACGGCGTCGCGTTTGCGCTACTGCATCCGCCGGTGGCGAGCTACGACGATCCGTGGCTCAAGACCAACTCGCGAAGCTGCGTGCTGCGGGTCGCCACGCGTCATGGGGCGGTGCTGCTCACCGGCGACGTCGAGGAGCGCGACGAGCGCGCGCTGCTCGCTAGCGGTGGTGTCCTTGGCGCGTCGGTGATGTTGGCGCCGCACCATGGCAGCGGGACGTCTTCGTCATCGGCGCTCGTGAGCGCCGTACGCCCGGAGCACGCCGTGTTTGCGGTCGGGTACCGGAACCGCTTCGGTCACCCGAAGCAGGAGGTGGTTGGACGGTATCTGGGCGCGGGCGCGGCGATCTGGCGCACCGACCGCGACGGCGCGATCACCGCTCGGCTCGAGCCGCAAGGCGTGACCGTCTCGCGCTACCGCGAGGAGCAGCGGCGCTACTGGCGCTAGGGGGTTACGGCTGCTGCTGCGGCGAGTTCGGGGTGAAGTGCCCCGCGAGCGCCTCGAGGGCGTCGAGCCGGGCCTTCACCGCCCGCCGGAAGGCTTCCTCGGCGCCGTACTTCGCGACCGAGAACTTCACGAGCTTCGTCCGCCACGGCTCGAGCGGCAGCCGCGCAATCCAGAACCGCCGCTCGACCGGACCCTTGCCGGTCTCGATCACCTCGGCATGGAACGACACGCCGGCGAGCCCGGAGCGGTTGTTCCGCCGGAGGATCGAGCAGTAGTCGCGCCGGGTCAGCGGCGGGTGCTTGTTGAGCAGGCTGTCGCGGTATTTCCTGGCCGCGGCGAGCGCCTTCTGCTTGCCGCCGTAGACGCCGTCCGAGAAGTGGCCGACGTGGATCTTGCCCTGGCGCTGGAGCGTGACGCGCCACGCATGGGTGCGCGAGCGCTCGTGGTCGACGCGGGTGATGCCGTACATCGCCCGGCGCGCCGGGGGGGTGGTGCGTGCCATCGCTTGCCCGTGAAGCCGGTGTTGTGGTGTTGGAGGCTGCGGGCCAGTATGACGTCGGCATAGAAGCGGTGTCAAGCGGCGGGCCGGCCTAATCGGGACGAGCGTCGAGAACCGGTCACGCCCGCCAAGCCCCGATCCGGGCGGTCGTTCCCCCGGGGCGGGTCACCCGGCCGGCCGGTACCGCAGGTCGAGCGTGAAGGGAAAGTTCCGATTCGGCGGCTCGCGCGTCGCGGCCATGGGCCCGGGCGTGTGCCCGTGGCTCCAGAACCGCGCGAACCGGCGCGCCTCCGCCTCGTTGGCGTTGACCGGGAACGTCTCGTAGTTCCGGCCCCCGGGGTGGGACACGTGGTAGGTGCAGCCGCCGATGGCGCGCCCGCTCCAGGTGTCGACGATGTCGAAGACGAGCGGCGTGTGCACGCCGATCGTGGGATGCAGGGCCGAGGGCGGCTGCCAGGCCTTGAAGCGCACGCCGGCGACGAACTCGCCGTGCACGCCGGTCGGATGGAGGGGCACCGGCCGGCCGTTGCAGGTGACGACGTGGCGCTCGCCGGTCATGCCGTTGACCTTCACCTGGAGCCGCTCGACCGAGGAGTCGACGAAGCGCGCGGTGCCGGTCTCCTTGATCTCCTCCCCGAGCACGTGCCACGGCTCCATCGCCTGGCGCAGCTCGAGCGAGACCCCCGAGTAGGCCACCGTGCCGTAACGCGGGAAGCGGAACTCGAGGAACGGGGCGAACCACTCCTCACGGAGCGGATAGCCGGCCGCGCGCAGGTCGATCACCACGTCGTGGATGTCCTCGCGCACGAAGTGCGGCAGCATCCAGCGGTCGTGAAGCTGGGTGCCCCAGTAAACGAGGTGGCCGCGGTAGGGCTCCTTCCAGAAGCGGGCCACGAGCGCGCGCACGAGGAGCGCTTGCACCAGCGCCATGCGCGCGTGCGGCGGCATCTCGAACGCCCGCAGCTCCACCAGGCCGAGGCGGCCTTGCGGGCCCTCCGGCGAGTAGAGCTTGTCGATCGAGAACTCGGCGCGGTGGGTGTTGCCCGTCAGATCGACGAGCAGATGCCGCAACAGCCGGTCGACCAGCCACGGGAAGTCGGCCTCGGCGCCGGCCCGCGCCCGCTCGTCCATCTGCTGGAACGCGATCTCGAGCTCGTACACCTGGTCGTCGCGCGCCTCGTCGACCCGCGGCGCCTGGCTCGTGGGCCCGATGAAGCGCCCCGAGAAGAGATACGAGAGCGAGGGGTGGTTCTGCCAGTAGGTGACGAGGCTCTTGAGCACGTCGGGACGGCGGAGGAACGCGCTGTCTGCAGGCGTCGGGCCCCCGAGCGTCATGTGGTTGCCGCCCCCGGTGCCGGTATGGCGCCCGTCGAGCACGAACTTCTCGGTGCCGAGCCGGGCGAGCCGCGCCTCTTCGTAGAGCACGGTCGTGTTGGCAACGAGCTCGTCCCAGCTCGACGCCGGATGAACGTTGACCTCGATCACCCCCGGGTCCGGCGTCACGGCGAGCGCGCGGAGGCGCGGATCGTGCGGCGCCGCGTAGCCCTCGATGCGCACCGCGCGCCCGAGCCCTTCGGCGACGTGCTCCACCGCGGCGACGAGGTTGATCCAGTCCTCGGCGTGGGCCACCGGCGGCAGGAAGACGTACACGTAGCCGCCGCGCGCTTCGACGCACGCGGCGGTCCGCACGACCTCCCGGGGCGCGGGCGAGTGCTTCGGCCGGTCGTGCTTCTTCTTCTCCGAGCGGACGTGGGCGTCGTGGAGGCTCTCGGGGACGTCGAACGGATCGCGCGCGAACTCGGGCTCGATCTCCTCCGGCAGGCGCTCCGGGAGCACGGCGATCGGGAGCCGGTACCCCGCCGGCGAATCGCCGGGAAGGAGATAGAGCCGCTCGCGCCGGAGCGGCCACGGGGAGCTTCTCCAGTGCGAGGTCCAGGTCGTGAGGCTGACCGGCCCCGCTGCGGGTCGCAACGCGGGCTCGGGGTCGCGCGCCCGCAGCGGCAGGGCATACGCTGCGGGCTTGCCCACGCCCGCCTCGAGCGTCCGGCGGAGTCGGGCCCGATCGTCGTAGTCCTTCAGGGGCACCGTTGCGGGGTCCACGTTCACCGGGAGGTTGCCTTCGAGCTGGATCAGGGGGAGCGGATCTTCGTACGCCGGGATGACGAACGCCTCGTCGAGGCCCAGCTCGCGCGCGAGCCCGCTCGCGAAGCGCGCGGCGTCCTCGGCGCGTGCGTCCGCGGGCGACCCTGCGCCCGCAACGAGGTCGCCGTTCCGCCACAGCGGCCGGCCGTCGCGCCGCCAGCGCAGGCCGAGCGCCCAGCGCGGCACCGGCTCGCCCGGATACCACTTCCCCTGGCCGTAGACGAGGAGCCCCCCGGGCGCGAACCGCTCCTTCAGGCGCCATGCGAGCTGTTCAGCCAGGCTCCACTTCTTCGGCGACAGTGCGGTGAAGTTCCACTCGGGGCCGTCCATGTCGTCGATCGAGACGAACGTCGGCTCCCCGCCCTGCGTGAGGCGCACGCTGCCGGCTTCGAGCTCGCGGTCGACGGCGCGCCCGAGCGCGTCGATCTCCTCCCACTGGACGTCGGAGTACGGCTTGGTCACGCGCGGGTCCTCGTGGATGCGCGTGACCTTCATCTCGAAGTCGAGCTGCGACTCGCACACGTCGGTGAAGCCCGTCACCGGCGCCGCGCTCGACGGGAACGCCGTCGCGGCGAGCGGGATGTGGCCTTCGCCCGCGAGCAGGCCCGACGTCGGATCGAGTCCGACCCAGCCCGCGCCCGGCAGGTAGACCTCGGCCCAGGCATGCAGGTCGGTGAAGTCCGCGCCCGGGCCCGCCGGCCCGTCGAGCGGCTTCGCGTCGGCCACCAGCTGGACGAGATACCCCGAGACGAACCGCGCCGCGAGGCCGAGGTGGCGGAGGATCTGGACGAGGAGCCAGCCAGAATCGCGGCACGACCCCTCGCCGCGCTGCAGCGTCTCCTCGGGCGTCTGGATCCCGGGCGCCATGCGGACGAGATACCTGATCTCACGGCTCAGGCGCTCGTTGAGGGCGACGAGGAAGTCGACCGTGTTGCTGCCCGGATTGATGCCGCGCTTGCCGAAGTCCCCGAGCCAGTCGGCGAGCAAGGGCCCGGTCGGCTCCTTCTCGAGGTACGGGGCGAGCTCCGCGGCGAGCTGCGGCGGGTAGTCGAACGGAAAGTGCTCGGCCCAGTGCTCGACGAAGAAGTCGAACGGGTTGATCACCGTCATGTCGGCGACGAGATCGACGGCGATGTCGAGCGCGTGCGCCTTCTCGGGGAAGACGAAGCGCGCGATGTAGTTCCCGTACGCGTCCTGCTGCCAGTTGACGAAGTGCTTCTCCGGCGCGACGCGGAGCGAGTAGCTGTGGATCGGCGTCCGGCAGTGGGGCGCCGGGCGCAGCCGAATCTCGTGCGGCGACAGGCTCACCGCCCGGTCGAACGCATAGCGGGTCCGGTGGTGGAGCGCGACGCGGATGGTCATGCGGACGAGCGGCGGACGCGGGACGAGGAACGAACGGGCGCGCGCGCGCCTGCCGCCTACCCCGCGGCGTCCTCCCAGTAGGGATCGGGAAGCTGCGCGAACACGCGCCGCAGCCCCTCGCCCCACTGGTGGTGGATCATCGTGAAGTACGGGTCGGTTTCGGTGATGCGCCGCTGCATCTGGATCCGGAGCGAGTCCTTCGCGTACGTCACCAGGTCGATCGGCAGACCGACCGACACGTTCGAGCGCATCGTCGAGTCGAACGAGATCAGCACGCACTTGGTCGCATCGATCACGGTCGTCGAGCGCTTCACCACGCGGTCGATGATCGGCTTGCCGTATTTCGTCTCGCCGACCTGGAAGAACGGCGTGTCCGGCGTCGCCTCGATGAAGTTGCCTTCCTGGTAGAGCATGAACAGGCGATGCGGCTCGCCCTTCACCTGCCCGCCGAGGATGAAGTTCGCGTTGGCGTCGATGTTGTTCTGGGTGAGGTAGGCGGCATCGCGCCGCTTCACGTCGCGCAGGCAGTCGCCGAGCAGGGTCGCGACCTCGAACAGCGACTGCGCGTTCCAGACGTTCGGCGAGCCGTCACCGCGCCTGGCGTTGCTCTCGAGGAGGTTGATCGCGTTCTGCGTCACCGACAGGTTGCCCGAGCTCAGGATGACGACGACGCGGTCGCCCGGCCGGTCGTACACCGTCATCTTCCGGAAGCTCGAGACGTGGTCGACGCCCGCGTTGGTCCGCGAGTCGGAGGCGAACACCATGCCGGCGTCGAGCAGCACGCCCACGCAGTAGGTCATCGCTCTTGGTCGTGCGAGGTCCTCACCCCGGGGATTCTAGCAGCGGGTGGGCGACGCGGCGCCCGCCGAAGCTCACTGGTAGGTCGGGACGAGGAAATGCTTGTTGATCTCGACGTTGAGCGCGCCGGTCTGGTCGAGGAACTGCATCAGGTACTCGTGCAGCCCGATCTTGAAGATCCGCTCGGTCTTGCCGTAGTGGAGCTGGGCGTGGATCTCGCCCGCGAGACGCTCCGGCTCGAGCCGTTCCCGGTCGCAGAGCACCTGCAGGATCTCGTAGATCGCGTTCATGCACGCGTGGAGGCTCCGCGGCACGTCGTCGCGGAGAATCAGGAGCTCGGCGACGCGCAGCGGCGTGATCACGTCGCGGTAGATCTGGCGGTACGAGCTGAACGCCGACAGCGACCGCAGGAGCGCCGACCACTGGTAGTAGTCGACCGCGCCGCCGACGTCGTGCACGCTCGGCAGCAGCGTGTGGTACTTGACGTCGAGGATGCGGGCGGTGTTGTCGGCGCGCTCGAGGAAGGTGCCGATGCGGATGAAGTGGTAGCCCTCGTCGCGGATCATGGTGCCGAACGTGATCCCGCGGAAGAGATGCGAGCGGTCCTTCACCCAGTCGAAGAACTCGGAGATGCTGCGCGCGGTGATGTCGGCGAAGCTCTTGGCTCGCATCTGGAGCCAGGTCTCGTTGAGGCTTTCCCACATCTCGATCGTGACCGCGCCGCGCTGCGCACGGGCGGTCTCGCGCGCGGTCTGCAGGGAGGAGTAGATCGACGACGAGTTGGAGGCGTCTAGCACCATGAAGTGGAGCACGTTCTCCGGCGAGAGCTCGGTGTAGCGCTGGTAGTAGCTCGTCGCATGACCGGTGGTGATGAGCGGCAGCGCCCACGGCTCGGCCCACTTCTCGCCCGGCGCCATGACCCGGTAGGGCAGGAGCGACATGCGGTAGGTGACGTCGAGCATGCGCGCGGTGTTCTCGGCGCGCTCCATGTGGCGCGACATCCAGTACAGGTCGTTGGCGGTGCGGCTCAGCATGCGCGCCTACCGTTCCAGCACCCAAGTGTCCTTCGTCCCACCTCCCTGCGACGAGTTGACGACCAGCGACCCCTCCTTCAGGGCGACGCGGGTGAGCCCGCCCGGAACCATGCGCACCTCCTTGCCCGACAGCACGAACGGCCGCAGGTCGATGTGGCGCGGCGCCATGCCCTCCTCGGCGAACGTCGGGCAGGTCGACAGTGTGAGCGTCGGCTGGGCGATGTACTTCTCCGGGTGCGCGAGGATGCGCTCGCGGAACTCGGCGCGCTGGGCCATCGTCGACGCCGGGCCGACGAGCATCCCGTAGCCGCCGGAGCCGTGGACCTCCTTGACCACGAGCTCCTGCAGGTGCTCGAGAGCGTAATGCCGGTCCGCCTTCTCACGCAGCTGCCAGGTCGGCACGTTGTTCAGGATCGGCTTCTCGCCGAGGTAGTACTCGATCAGCTCGGGGACGTGCGGGTACATCGACTTGTCGTCGGCGACGCCGGTGCCGATCGCATTCGCGAGCGTGACGCGTCCCGCCCGGTAGGCGGAGAAGAGGCCCGGCACGCCGAGCAGCGAATCGGGGCGGAACACCTGCGGATCGAGGAAGTCGTCGTCGATGCGCCGGTAGATGACGTCGACCCGCTTCGGTCCGCGGGTGGTGCGCATGTAGACCGTCTGGTCGCGCACCACCAGGTCCTGGCCCTCGACCAGCTCGATGCCCATCTGCTGGGCGAGAAACGTGTGCTCGAAGTACGCGGAGTTGTACGACCCCGGCGTGAGCAGCACCACGGTCGGGTCCGACACGCCTTCCGGCGCGACCTGCCGGAGGGTGTCGAGCAGCAGGTCGGGATAGTGGTCGATCGGCGCGACCTCGTTGCGCGCGAACGCCTCGGGGAAGAGCCGCATCATCATCTTGCGGTTCTCGAGCATGTACGACACGCCCGAGGGCACCCGCAGGTTGTCCTCGAGCACGTAGAACTCGCCTTCGCCCGCGCGCACGATGTCCACCCCCGCGATGTGCGCGTAGGTCCCGCCCGGGACGCGCATGCCCTGCATGACCGAACGGTACTGCGCGTTCTCGAGGACCTTGCGCGCCGGGATGATCCCGTCCTTGAGGATCGACTGCTCGTTGTAGATGTCGCGCAGGAAGAGATTCAGCGCCTTCACGCGTTGCGCGAGCCCGCGCTCGAGGGTGCGCCAGTCGGCGGCCGGGATGATCCGCGGGATGATGTCGAACGGGATGAGGCGCTCGGCGCCCGCCTCCTCGCCGTACACCGCGAACGTGATCCCGACCCGCTGGAACAGGACGTCCGCTTCCTGCCGCTTCTGCGCCAGGTGCTCGGGCGGCAGTTTCTCGACCCACTCGACGTACGGCTGATAGTGCGGCTGCACCTCGCCGGTGAGGCCGCGCATCTCGTCGAAGAACACTTTGGGAGTGGCAGTCACGGAAGCTCGGGGGAGGGCACTTTAGTCTAGCGCACCACCGCAGCGCCGGAGCAATGCTCGTGCCACTGCATGGCAGCCGCGGCGGGCCGCACGCGCCGCGTCCCGCGCGCACCGCCGGGGTGCGGGCTGCCGCAGGGTAGTGCGCGAGGTCGGCGGAACCCGATTGCTATACTCGCGCATGACCCGGAGGATCAGCGCCACCATCACCGTCGCGGGCGACGAGGCGCTCCTCGCCGCCTATCGCAAGCGGGTCAACGAGCTGCTCGACGCGGACTTCGGCGAGCCCTACCGCGAGCTGCACGCGCCCGGGCGGCTCGACTACCGTCTGAAGGCGGACGGCGTGCCTTACCCGCCGTTCGTGACCGCGTCGGGCGAGTTCCCCGACCTGGTGGTCGAGGTTGAATGGGAGCACCCGGACGGCGCTGCCAGCGGACGGGCGACCATCCAGGCCGGCCGGCTCACGCAGCAGTCGACGGAGGCCGGCGCCGACGGGTTGCGAGCGAGCTGCGAGCTGCGGGTCGACACGGACGGCACGCTCGTGATCGCGCTCGCGTGCCGGCGCCGGACCAAGGCGGAGTGGATCGGTTATGCGTTGACCGCGAGTCAGCACGCGATGCTCCGGGTCGAGCGGCGCGGTGCCGTGGAGGTCCTCACGGCAACCGACGGCGTCGAGCCCGAGTGGGCCGAGCGCTGGACGATCGAGGGGGACCGCGTCCGTTACGCCGAGCTCGACCCGCCGCAGCCGGTCGACGAGCGGCTGCTCGGCGAGCTCGACCGGCTCGCGAACGAGTTCGCCGGCGAATGGCTCTGGTTCGCGGACGGCGCGCCCGAGGAGACCGCAGTCGAGCGCCAGCGCTACGAGCGGTACGGGTGGAAGGTCAATCCCGCCAACGTGCGCACGGAGAAGCTCAAGACGGTCCTGCGCGAGACCTCGACCGGAGGCTTCGAGCTCGCGATCGCCGATCCCGAGGCCGCCGCGATCGCCGCGCTGGTGGCGCGCCACTGGCTGCAGACCGCGCGGCACTAGTGACCCAGCCATTCCGCCGCAACGCCGTCCTCTGCGCGAGCCCGTCGGGCCTGCACCGGCTCGCCTACGTCGAATGGGGCGATGCCGCCAATCCGCGCGTGCTCGTGTGCGTTCACGGACTCACCCGGTGTGCACGCGATTTCGACCCGCTCGCGCGCGCGCTGGCTGATCGCTACCGCGTCGTCTGCCCGGACATGCCAGGACGGGGCGAGAGCGACTGGCTCAAGAACCCGATGGACTATGCGACGCCGACCTATCTCAATAGTGTGGTGACGCTGATCGCGCGGCTCGGGGTGGACGCGGTGGATTGGGTCGGCACGTCGATGGGCGGGCTGATCGGCATGGCGCTGGCGTCGCTCGACAAGACGCCGGTCCGCCGGCTGGTCCTCAACGAAGCGGGGCCGGTCGTGATGGCGCAGGCGCTGGACCGGATCGGGACCTACGTGGGCAAGGCGCCGCCGTTTCCCGACTTCGACGCCGCAGTGCGGTACGTGCGCGCGGTCAGCGCGCCGTTCGGACCGCATACCGACGACGAATGGCGCTTCCTCACCGAGCACGTGATTCGACGCCAGCCCGACGGCACTTTCCGGGTGCACTACGATCCGGCGATCGCGGTGCCGTTCGACGCCGAGACTCCGCACCAGGATCTCGAGCTCTGGGCAGTGTGGGAGGCGATCAGGTGCCCGACGTTCGTCATCCGCGGCGAGCGCTCGGACCTCCTTGCGCGCGAGACGGTCGAGCGGATGAGGACGACCGGCCCCCGCGCGCAGGCCGTGGAGCTCGCCGAGGTCGGCCACGCCCCGACGCTGATGCACGACGACCAGATCGCGGTCGTCCGCGAGTTCCTGCTGCGCGGCTAGCGACGCGGGTTGCTCTCCGACGGCGGCGGGAGCCGGGCCGCCGGGTCCTGCCGATAGAAGAGCTTCAGTTGCTCGTACAGTCCGGGGAACTCCTCTTTCAGCGCGTGCGGGTCGGTGAAGAAGGTCTCGCTCGCCACGGCGAAGAACTCCGCCGGATGCTCGGCCGCGTAAGGATCGAGCAGCGTCTCGACCTCGCGCTCGACCATCCCGACCAGGCGCGCATAGCCGGACTCCAGCGTCCGCTCCCATACGCCCGCATCCATGTCGGCGTGGGGACGAGGATTGCCGTCCGCCTCGCCTTTCAGCATGTCGATCTTGTGGGCGAACTCGTGGATGACGACGTTGTAGCCCGGCTCGCCGCCCTCCTCGGGCGCCGCCACGCCGAGCGTGATGTCTTCCCAGGACAGCAGCACCGGCCCGCCCGGCCAGGCCTCGCCCGACAGGTCGTCCTCCCACTCGTGCATGACCCCGTCC
Organism: Burkholderiales bacterium; assembly: GCA_035286595.1. GTDB lineage: Bacteria > Pseudomonadota > Gammaproteobacteria > Burkholderiales > SG8-39 > DATEDA01. Next base: position 23,353 of record DATEDA010000219.1, read on the forward strand.
TCGTCGAGTTCCTGCCGCCGGACGCGGAACTCGCCCGGGTACACGACGACCCCGACCCAGCCGTCGTAGAAGTCGAGCCCGAGGTTCAGCACCGGCAGCACCGCCTGCACCGCGATCGCGAGACGGATCTCGTCGCTGAGCTCGAGGCCGCCGGCGCCGTGCATCTGCTTTTCGTGCAGGAACAACAGTGCCAGCGCCCGCAGGCGTGCAAGCTCCTCGGCGCTCATCCCGCCCAGGAACGGGAGCCGGCCGGTGACGCGCCGCCACAGGGCGTCGTCGATCCGGGCGCGCTTCAGGATGCGCCGGCGGCGCCAGGTGCGGAGGAGCGACATGCGGGGACGGTCGAAGCGGGGCGGGACCGGCGGATTATGACGGACGCCATGCACGGCGTCCGGTAACATTGTCCGCCTCCCGCATTGCACTTCCGCCGTGGTCACCGTTACCCAGCGTCCGTCCGAAGCCGTCGCGACGGCGCGTCCCGAGCTCGAGCCGGCGCTCGCCGGCCTCGATGCCGCCGAACGCGCCCTCGTCGAGCGTGCCGCGGCGTTCGCCGCGCCGCTCTACGACGGCAAGCTGCTCGGGACCGGGGAGCCTGCGCTCGACCACGCGTACGGCCTCGCCGGCAATCTCGCCCAGCTGCGCGTCGATGCCGCGACCCGCGCCGCCGGAGTGCTGTTCGCCGCGCCGGAATACCTGCCGAACGCCGATGAGCAGCTCGCCGAGCGGGTCGACGCCGCGGTGGCGGCCCTCGTGAGCGGGGTCGCGAAGCTGAACCGCATGCGCGTCGTCACGCGCGGGCTCGCCGCGAGCGAGGACAAAGGCAAGCAGTCGCAGGCCGAGATCCTGCGCAAGATGCTGCTCGCGATGGTCGAGGACATCCGGGTGGTGTTGATCCGGCTCGCCAGCCGCACCCAGACGCTGCGGTTTCTCGCCCGCGCCCCCGAGGAGACGCGACGCGAGCTGGCGCGCGAGACGCTCGACATCTACGCGCCGCTCGCGAACCGGCTCGGCGTCTGGCAGCTGAAGTGGGAGCTCGAGGATCTGTCGTTCCGCTTCCTCGAGCCGGAGCTCTACAAGCGGATCGCGCGCCAGCTCGACGAGCGCCGCGACGGGCGGGAATCGTTCATCGCCGCGGCGACGGCGACCCTGTCGCGAGCGATCGCCGCGGCCGGAATCGCGGCCGAGGTCACGGGTCGACCGAAGCACATCTACAGCATCTACAGCAAGATGCGCGAGAAGGGGCTCGAGTTCGCGGAGCTCCACGACGTGCGGGGGCTGCGCGTCCTGGTCGACACGGTCAAGGACTGCTACACGGCGCTCGGCATCGCACACGACCTGTGGCAGCCGATCCCGAGGGAGTTCGACGACTACATCTCGCGGCCGAAGGGCAACGGCTACCGATCGCTGCACACCGCGGTCGTCGGTGCGGACGGCCGGGCGCTGGAGGTGCAGATCAGGACGCACGACATGCACCGCCACGCCGAGCTGGGCGTCGCGGCGCACTGGCGCTACAAGGAGGGCCGCAGCGGGAAGGTCGAAGCGTTCGACGACAAGATCGCCTGGCTGCGGCAGGTGCTCGCGTGGCGCGACGAGATCGTGGACGCCGCGGAGTGGGTCGAGCAGTCCAAGCGCGCGGCCCTGGACGAGACCGTGTACGTGCTGACGCCGCAGGGGCGGGTGGTCGACCTGCCCCGCGGCGCCACGCCGATCGATTTTGCGTACGCGCTGCACACCGACCTCGGACACCGCTGCCGCGGCGCGAAGGTCGACGGCGCGATGGTTCCGCTCGACTACCGGCTCCAGAACGGCCAGCGCGTCGAGGTGGTCGCGGCGAAGACCGGCGGACCGTCGCGCGACTGGCTGAACCCGCAGCTCGGCCACCTCGCCAGCTCGCGGGCACGGCACAAGGTCCGGCAGTGGTTCAACAGCGAGGAGCTCACGCGGACGATCGCCGCCGGACGCGCGGCCGTCGAGCGGGAGCTCGCGCGCGAGGGGGCGACGAGCGTCAGGCTGGAGACGCTCGCGGAGCGGCTCGGGTTCGCGGCCGCCGATGAGCTCTTTGCCGCCGTCGGACGCGAGGAGGTCGGGCCGCGGGCGCTGCAGACGGCGGTCCGCGGGCCGGCGCCGGCGGAGCCGCCGGCCGAAGAGACGCTCGTCGCGAAGAAGAGCAAGGCGGGCGGGGCCGGCGCCGGGGTGCTCTTCGTCGGCGTGGACCGGCTCATGACGCAGCTCGCGCGGTGCTGCAAGCCGGTGCCGCCAGACGCGATCGTCGGTTTCGTGACCCGGGGGCGCGGGATCTCGCTCCACCGCCGCGACTGCCGCAGCCTCGCCGCGCTGCTCGCTCGCCAGCCCGAGCGCGGGATCGAGGCGCAATGGGGTGCGCGCGCCGGCAGCGTGTTCCCGGTCGATATCGCCGTTCAGGCGCATGATCGACAGGGGCTCCTGCGGGACGTCTCCGAAGTGCTCTCGCGCGAGCGGCTCAACGTCACCGCGGTCAACACGCTGTCCCGCCGGCATATCGCAACAATGTTCTTCACCGTCGAAGTGGAAGATCTCGACCAGCTGCGGCGGTCCCTGGCGCAGATCGCCGAGGTTGCGGGCGTGTTCTCCGCCTCGCGGCGCTGATGGAAATCGAGCTCAAGCTCCTGGTCGCACCCGAGGATCTCGGACGGATCGAGCATCATCCGGCGCTGCGGGAGCTGCGCCGCTCCGCGGCCCACAGCGAACGCCTGGCGACGGTGTACTACGACACCCCCGAGTTCGACCTCGCGCGCGAGGGCGTGGCGCTGCGCGTGCGACGGACCGGCGACCGCTGGGTGCAGACCCTGAAGGCCGATGGGGACGCCGTCGCCGGCCTGCACGCGCGCGACGAGCTGGAATGGCCGCTCGACGGCGAGGCGCTCGACTTCGCGGCGCTCGACACTTCCAGGTACGGCACGCTCTTCGCGGAGCAGCAGGTGCGCGAGCGGCTGCAGCCGGTGTTCAGGACCGACTTCGACCGCGCAGCGCGGCTGGTGTCGTTCCCCGACGGCACCGCCGCGGAGCTCGCGATCGACCACGGCGAGATCCGCGCCGGCACCCGGACCGCGCCGATCTCGGAGGCCGAGATCGAGCTGAAGACCGGCGACGCCCAGCGGCTGTTCGAGCTCGCGCGCGAGCTCGCGCGCGACGTGCCGCTGCGGCTGGGCCACGAGAGCAAGGCGGAGCGCGGGTACGCGCTCGCGGGCGCAGTGGCTCCCCGGCCCCGTAAGGCTCGCCCGGTGTTGCTCACGCACGGGCTCTCGGCGGGCGCCGCCCTGCGGCGCATCGCGGCCGAGTGCATCGCGCAGATGCAGGCGAACGAGGCCGGGATGCTCGAGGGGCGAGACCCCGAGTACCTGCACCAGTTCCGCGTCGGCCTGCGCCGGCTGCGCTCCGGCCTCGACATCGTCGCCCTGGCAGTCCGTAAGGAGGCGATCGCGCCGCTCGCCGAAGAGCTGCGCTGGCTCGGCGCCGCGCTCGGGCCGGCCCGCGACTGGGACGTGTTCGCCGCCGAGACGCTCGCGCGGCTCGCGCGCGAGTTCAACGTCGCGGAGGACTTGCAGGCGTTCCTCGCGCGCTGCGCGCTGATTCGTCGCGCTCACGGCGAAGCTGCACGCGACGCGGTGTCCTCGCCCCGCTACACGACGCTGCTGCTGGCGCTGGGCGAGAGTTTCGCGCGCGACGATCTCGCCGCGTTGCGGCGCCCGACGGCGGACGACGGCACGGCGCCGGACGCCGCGGCAGCCTCGGCCCCGGTCGGCGAGTTCGCCGCGTCGGTCCTCGACAAGCGCCACCGGCGGCTGCGCAAGCGCGGCGGCGGCGTGCCCGACGCGCCGGCCGCGGAGCGCCACCGGGTGCGGATCGACGCGAAGAAGCTGCGGTACGCGGCCGAGTTCTTCGCCTCGCTCTATCCGCCCAAGCGCGTGCGCCGGTACGTCGAGGCGCTCGAGGACCTGCAGGACATCCTTGGCGCGCTGAACGACGCCGCGGTCGCGGAGCGCTTGCTGCAGGAAGCGGCGGCCGCCGGGCCCGAGCCGATCGCGCCGCGCGTGGAAGGGCTCGTGCGCGGCTGGATCGCGGCGATCGCCGGGCACGAGCTCGCGCGCTACCGGCGCGCGTGGCGGGAGTTCGAGGACGCCAAGCCGTTCTGGCGCTAGCGCCGACGCCGGCCCATTGGACTACCCTCGCGCTGGCGCGCTCG
>DATEDA010000220.1:0-4026 GCA_035286595.1 Burkholderiales bacterium
CGCGAAGCGGCTCGCCCACCCGCCCGGCGCGCACTGGCAGTATGCGAGCGGGACCACGAACGTGGTCGCCGCGGCGATGCGCGAGACGCTCGGCCCGGCGTACGCCGGCTATCCGCGCCGCGCCCTGTTCCAGCCCCTCGGCATGTCGAGCGCCGTGCTCGAGACCGACGCCTCGGGAACGTTCGTCGGCTCGTCGCTCATGTTCGCGAGCGCGCGCGACTGGGCGCGGTTCGGGCTGCTGTTCGCGAACGACGGCCGGTGGCAGGGAACGCGCGTGCTGCCCGAGGGCTGGGTCCGCTACTCCGCGACGCCGGCGGCGGCAGCGGCCGCCCGCAACTACGGCGCGCACTGGTGGCTGAAGCTCGAGCGCCCGCCGGGCGCGCCGCCGGCCGAGCTGCCCCCGGACGCGTTCCACGCCGCCGGCCACGGCGGCCAGTACGTCAGCGTCGTGCCGTCGCGCGCGCTGGTCGTCGTGCGCCTCGGTCACGCGATCGACGAGGGGGCGTGGGACCAGGAAGCGTTCGTCGCCCGTATCATCCCGGCCGTGGGGAACGCGGGGCGCAAGCCGTAGGGTGCGTCGCGCGTTCGCCCGCGCACCCTCATGACCCGCCGCTCGCTCGTCCGCTTCGCCTGGCTCTCGATCGCCGCCGCTGCGGCGACGATCGTGCTGAAGACGATCGCGTGGTGGCTGACCGGCTCGGTCGGGCTCCTGTCCGATGCCCTGGAGTCGTTCGTCAACCTCGGCGCGGCCGCCATGGCGCTCGTCATGCTGACGATCGCCGCGCGCCCGCCGGACGAGGCGCACGCCTACGGGTACTCGAAGGCCGAGTACTTCTCGAGCACCTTCGAGGGCGCGCTGATCGCGCTCGCCGCGGTGCTGATCGCATGGACGGCGGTCGAGCGGCTGCTCGCGCCCCGGCCGCTCGAGCAGGTCGGCGCGGGCCTCGCGGTGTCGGTCGCGGCCTCCGCGATCAACTTCGGCGTCGCGCGGGTGCTCGCGCGGGCCGGGCGGCAGCACCGCTCGATCGCGCTCGAGGCCGACGCCCAGCACCTCATCGCCGACGTCTGGACCTCGGCGGGAATCGTCGTCGGCGTCGCGGCGGTCGCGGCGACCGGGTGGCTGTGGCTCGATCCGGCGATCGCCCTGGCGGTCGCGGCGCACATCCTCTGGGAGGGCTACAAGCTCGTCCGGCGCTCGCTCGACGGGCTCCTCGACCCCGCCCTGCCCGACCCGGAACGGCAGGCGATCGACGCCGTGCTGATGGCGTTCCGCGCGCGCGGCATCGGGTTCCACGCCGTGCGCACCCGCCGGGCGGCGCACCGCTCGTTCGTGTCGCTGCACGTGCTCGTTCCGGGGGACTGGACGGTGCAGCGCGCGCACGACCTGGCCGAGGAGATCGAGGCGGGGATCCGGAGCGCGGTCCCCAGCGCGACCGTGTTCACCCACCTCGAGCCCAAGGACGACCCGGCGTCGTACGACGACATGCGCCTCGACCGGGAGATTTGACGCGCGGGCCCGGGCAGGCAGTTGAAAATGCGAATCTTTTCCTGCGCCCGGCCCAGGAGTAGACTTACGCTCCCTGAACGGGCGACCCGCCTGCCGCGACCTGGAGCTAGCCGGGTCCGGCGTGAAGAAGCGGCACGCCCCTGGGCATGGAGCGCGGAGTGAAGCCAACGGACATCGGTAACGCCGATTACTTCCACAAAGTCGTCGATTGTCAGTGGGCCTGCCCGGCCCATACCCCCGTCCCCGAATACATCCGGTTGATCGCCGCGGGCCGCTACGGCGATGCCTACATGGTCAACTGGAAGTCGAACGTGTTTCCCGGGATCCTCGGACGCACCTGTGACCGGCCCTGCGAGCCCGCGTGCCGCCGCAGCCGGGTCGAAGAGGGCCCCGAGGGGGAAGGGAAGGGGTCCCCCGGTTCCGGCGGGAAAGAGCCGGTCGCGATCTGCCGGCTGAAGCGCGTCGCGGCCGACTACAAGGAAGACATCCGCCCGCGGCTGCCGAAGCCGGCGACGCAGAAGAACGGCAAGCGCGTCGCGTGCATCGGCGCCGGCCCGGCGTCCCTCACCGTCGCGCGCGATCTCGCGCCGCTCGGCTACGAGGTCGTCGTGTACGACGGCGATTCGCGCGCCGGCGGCATGATCCGCAGCCAGATCCCGAAGTTCCGGCTCCCCGAGGAGATCATCGACGAGGAGGTCGGCTACATCCTCGACCTCGGCGTCGAGTTCCGCGGCGGCGCCTACGTGTCCTCGCTCAAGGGGCTGCTCGCCGAGAAGTACGATGCAGTGTTCGTCGGCTGCGGCGCGCCGCGCGGGCGCGATCTCGACATCCCGGGCCGCAAGGAAGCGGCGGCGAACATCCGCATCGGCATCGACTGGCTCTCGAGCGTGTCGTTCGGCCACACCACGAAGATCGGCAAGCGCGTGGTCGTGCTCGGCGGCGGCAACACCGCGATGGACTGCTGCCGGTCGTCGAAGCGCCTCGGGGGCGACGACGTGAAGGTGATCGTCCGCTCCGGCTTCGAGGAGATGAAGGCGAGCCCGTGGGAGAAAGAGGACGCGATGCACGAGGGCATCCCGATCCTCAACTTCCTCGTGCCGAAGGCATTCACGCACGCCAACGGCAAGCTCACCGGCGTCACCTTCGAGAAGGTGCAGGCGGTGTACGACGCCAAGGGCCGGCGACAGTTGTTAGCGACCCACGAGCCCGACCAGCACTTCGAGTGCGACGACGTCCTGGTGGCGGTCGGCCAGGAGAACGCGTTCCCGTGGATCGAGCGCGACATCGGGCTCGAGTTCGACAAGAACGGCATGCCCAAGCTCGACCCGGTGACGCTGCAGTCCTCGCTCCCGCACGTCTTCTTCGGCGGCGACTCGGCGCTCGGGCCGAAGAACATCATCTGGGCGGTCGCGCACGGCCATGACGCCGCGATCTCGATCGACCGGCTCCTGAACGGCGAGGACGTGCACAAGCGCCCGCCGCCGATGGTGAACCTCATGTCGCAGAAGATGGGGATCCACGAGTGGAGCTACGACAACGACATCACGCTCGACCCCCGCTTCAAGGTCCCGTGGCGCGACGTCAACCAGACGCTCAGGAACATCAAGGTCGAGGTCGAGCTCGGCTTCGACCTGAAGACGGCGTTCAAGGAGGCGCAACGCTGCCTCAATTGCGATGTCCAGACCGTATTCACCACCAAGCTCTGCATCGAGTGCGACGCGTGCGTGGACATCTGCCCGATGGATTGCATCACGTTCACCAAGAACGGCGCGGAAGGCGAGCTGCGCACGCGGCTCATGGCGCCGGCCGGGAACCTGACCCAGGACCTCTACGTGTCCGACGCGCTCAAGACCGGCCGCGTGATGGTGAAGGACGAGGACGTTTGCCTGCACTGCGGGCTGTGCGCCGAGCGCTGCCCGACCGGCGCGTGGGACATGCAGAAGTTCCTGCTCGACATGACCAACGCCGGGCCGGCGTGCCGCGACCCGCGGAAGCCCGCACTCAAGGTGGCCTGAGATGAAGCCGATCGAGGGGGTCAACGACTTCGTCGTCAAGTTCGCCAACGTCAACGGCTCGGGCTCGGCGTCGGCGAACGCCCTGTTCGCGAAGTCGATCCTGCGCATGGGCGTGCCGGTCAGCCCGCGCAACATCTTCCCGTCGAACATCCAGGGGCTGCCGACCTGGTACGAGGTGCGGGTCTCGGAGAGCGGCCATCTCGGCCGCCGCGGCGGGGTCGACCTGATGGTCGCGATGAACCCGCAGACCTGGAAGGAGGACCTCGCCGAGATCGAGCCGGGCGGGTACCTCTTCTACGACTCGACGAAGCCCCTGCCGAAGTCGAAGTTCCGCGACGACATCAACGTGATCGGGATGCCGCTCACCGCGATCTGCAACGACACCTACACCGACCCGCGGCAGCGGCAGCTCTTCAAGAACATCATCTACGTCGGCGCGCTGTCGGCGCTGCTCGACATCGACCCGGGCGTGATCGCGGAGCTGATCGGCGAGCAGTACAAGGG